>NZ_VOSM01000002.1:0-300000 GCF_007997015.1 Lujinxingia vulgaris | reverse complement strand
CTGCTGGAGCGTCTGCCCGAGTGGCTGCCCATTCCCAACGTGGGTCGGGGGGAGGCGAAGGTCAACATCGTGCCCATCGACGTGCTCGTGACCGCGCTTGCCGCGCTGGGTCACGAAGCGGGCAATGAGGGACAGGTCTTTCACCTGGCCGATCCCAACCCGATGCGCGCCCGCGAGATCATCGAGCGCACGCTTGAGCATATGGGCCGCACCCCGGCCGTGGGCAGCGTCCCGGAGACCTGGGTGGAGAAGGCCCTGGGCAACGCCCAGCTCGAATCCTGGACCGGCGTTCCCCAGGAGGCGCTGGCCTACTTCAACCACCCCGCCCACTACGACACCCGCCAGGCCAACGCCGCGCTGGCGCGCCACGGTATCGAGTTTCCCCACTTGAGCTTCTACCTGCCCACCCTGCTCGACGCGTTTGCCCGACGCGACGAAGCGCCCGCCACATAAGACGCGCGCACGTCTGCAAGCGCCGCCCACAAAAAGCCCCCGTCTGAGCGGGGGCGTTTTTGTTTTGTATGCCGACTGAATCAATCCAGCTCGGGAACCGAGGGAGCCCCGGGGCCGGGGAGGGGCTGCTCGCTGGCAATGCCCAGAAGCTCCCCGTAGGGCTCGTGCGCGCCCAGGGAGAGGCGGCTGATGGCCGTCGACGCCCCGTCGCCCTGCACCGGCGCCGGCGCCACAAGCGTGTTGAAATAGACCTTCATCGGCAGACTCCAGCCCATGATCTCCATATCATCTTCGATCAGCGCCACGGCAGTGCCGTAGCGGTTGCCCGCCCCCAGCACCGCGCGCAGGCCAAAGCCGTGGCCCAGCGCCCCGGCCGGCCCCTGCCCCGCGCCCAGCTGGAAGTTCCCGCGCGAAGGCGCGTCATTGACCATATCGTGCGCAAAGTCGCTCTCGCCAATGATTCCCGAGGCGCTTCCGGTGCGGTGAGAACCGGTGCCAGCGAAGTTAAAATGCGCCGCCGAGGGCGCGGTCCGCGCGTTCGACTCCCCAAAGGTTCCGGCGCTGGCGAGCCCGCCGTAGGTCTGCGTCTCCTGCAGGCGCACCCGCGGGGCGAGCATCGTGTAGTCGTTGACCGGAGGCTGCTGGTTGACCTTGAGCAGCGCGTGCGCGCCCGCCGGCGTCGGGTGCACGTGAACCTGGCCGGGGTCTCCGGCGTTGACCACCTGGTCGGCCTGGCTTACCGGGATCGCCTCATACCAGAGCTGGCGGTAGGCCGTGCCCCAGGCCTCGGTGGAGCTTCGCCCCGCCGCGCCCAGCTGACCGATGGCGATGAACACCGTAATGAAGATCGGCAGCGTCATCACAAACTCGGTCAGCGTGGTGCCACGCTCATCATCGCGCAGCAGCGCAACTCTGCGCTCCAGCATCGCTCGCATCGCCTGGATCATCGGCTCACCCCGTCAATGGTGCTCTGGCCCATGCCACGGCTGACCTTCTCCATGTAGACCATGTCGTCAAAGAACTCGCTGCCGCCGCCGGCGCCCTGCATCTTCGCGCTGGCGCTCAGGTGAATGATGCTGGAGTGGTAGAGGGCGTTGAAGTCAAAGCCCACCTGCTCAAACTCCCTCGGAAGCGCCACCGGCCGCATCCGGGCCGTCCACGCCGCCTCCCACATCGTGGGCGCGCCCTCGCCCTGAAACGAGATCTCCGAGCGCGCCATCCCCCAGTAACCTTCGGGGCGATACGAGCGCATCGAGTCGTCGTAATGGTAATCCTGGGCGGGCACGGTGAACTTCTTTCGGCGCTCGTCGTAGTAACTGGCGTCGGCGTGGTAGGTCAGGGTGATGTTGGAGGTATCGCGCAGCCAGTGCGCCTCATTGCCATTAAAGTAGAGGCGCCAGGGGCGGCCAAACTCCCCGATATCTTCCTCGGTGCGCTGAAGCCCGTAGCTAAAGAGGGAGGTCGCGCCGCGCTGGATCACCGCAGCATTGGCCGCGCCTAGCTCCGAGCGCTCGCGATGGCGGTCGGTGTTGAGGCGATGCTCCCATTGCCAGGTCTCCCGATCGTACATCCCCTCATCGACCATATTCGCCCAGAACTCACCCGGGCGAGCGGGCAGCCGATCGACGGTGGAGAGGAAGTTGAAGGGAACCTGGCGCCCTGAGGCGTTGATGATCTGCTGGGGAAGCCCCTCGATGCCGTTGCGCGGCGTGCCCTGAGGCACCGGAAAGCTCGACGCCATCGTGGCGCCGTTGCGCTGCGCGCGGACCACCACCTCGGTCCAGCCCCACCACGGCGCCATATCGCTGATGTAGCGCTGGTAGTTATCCAGCGCGCGCATGTCCGCCTGGTAATAGTCGGCGTTGTCGCCGTAGGTGCCGTAGTCGTTATCGGCTTCTTTCCAGTAGAGCTCCAGGTTCTCGGCCAACACCTCAATATCGCAGGAGGGCGACTGCGCCTGGCACTCCGCGTAGCGCGCCATCACCCACATGCCGTAGGAGGCGAACATGCTCTCGTAGATCGCATGCACGCCCACGATGGAGCGTTTAGCGATGTTGGAAAACGCCAGCATGTTCATCGCGCGTGCCTTCACCGAGGCCTGGCTGTAGGCGGCGGCATCCGCACTGGTCTGGGCCTCGATCTTATCGCGGGTGACCTGACCTGCGTCCATTACCACCCAGGCCATCAACATCAGGATGAGCACGGCCGCCAGACATAAGAGCAACACCGCCCCGCCCTGCTCGGTATCCAGCGCGCGCAGGCGCCGGGCCGGCTCAGAGTTCCGGAGTTTCAGCATTGGGCTGCACCTGCGCTGGAAGGAGGAATTCGCGAGTGATCGTCGAGAAGGAGCCGGAGCGCCCGCCGACGCTGGACTGCTCGCCAAAGATCGCGCCGACAAGCGGGAAGGCGATGTAGTGCTGGTAGGTCAAACTCGCCCCGACCTCGCTGCCCCGGGTGATGACTTCCACCTCGGTGGCCAGAAAAGCAAAGGTGATCTTGCGCGAGGTGCGCTCCGGGAACGACGAGCCGTCAAGCGCTCGCCAGAAGGCGGCGTCTTCGTTGGTGGCCGCGTCAAAGCCGGCCTCCTGAACCATGCGCCCGGAGTCATTGGGCGGGCTCTCCACCTGGCTGGCCATCATCATCGTGCGCATGCGCTCCAGCACCGCCGAGCCCTCGCCGCCAGACATCTGGTGGTCGCCGGGCGCTACCGGGGCAAGTGCCGCGGCGGCCTGGGCGCGTGCATGGTCGACGACCATGGCGTCGGTCACCCCGCGGCGCGCGCTCTCATCATTAAGAGGCTGCGTCTCGGGATGCCACACCCAGACGGCGCGTCCGGCCTGCACCGCCGCATAGTTGGCCAACATCCCGGCGATGTTCACCACCGCCAGCTGCGCCAGCCCGAAGACCAGCAAGAGGAGCACCGGCATCACGATCAAGGTCTCGGTGGCCACCGCCCCGCGCGCTCGCACCAGGCGTGGCGAGCGCTCTCGGGCGCTGAAACGCTTGAGCGTGCGCGCCCCGAAAAAGAGGAGCGCCCAGACCATCGCCGAGAGCATCAGGTGCCCGGCCACGGGCAAGAGCCAGCGCGTCGGCGTCATGCCCTGCGCCAGCTCAACTTCCAGCAGCGCGCGCAGGTGGGCGGGCCCGACGACCAGCACCAGGCCCACCAGGGCGACGAGCCCCGTGGCCGCCACATGCCCCATCGACGCCACAACGGCCTCGGTGGTGCGGGGGCGGCGCGCGCCTTGCTCGTTACGCGGGTTGGGGGGTTGGCCACTCATCTCAATCCTCGAACGTCGTGGGTCGGGTCGAGCTCTCAGGCAATGCTAACGCCTCGATGGCGTTGACGCCCGGCTCTTCTGCAAGGACAGGGCCAACCCGCTCGGGGTACTCAAATTGGAGCAAAAAACAACCACTTTGCCCTACACCGTGCCACACTGACACACCTGACCGAACGTTTAACCACATCAGACCCCGCTCTTGTAACGCCTCGCAACGCGCGGCGCGGCCGCCAACCGCGTAAAACGCCCTCCTGCCACGCCTCGCCACCCGCGGCATGCTCGTGTTGGCCTTTCGCGACATCATCGCTGGCATGGTCATCATTGAGGTCGCGGACCTTGCACGCGCTGCAGGCTCTTCAGCGCGGCTGCGGCCGCCTCCGGAGAACCACCTCCCAGCTCACGCATGCCGGCCAGGTCGCGGGAGAGCGCGCGCTTGGAGCGAGGTCGGGCCGACTCCATCGCGTCGTACTGGCTCTGCTCCTCGGCGCTCATAAAGGCCCAGTCCGGCCGCCCCAACCTCTGGCGTTCTGCACCGTTGGGCGCTGCCGGCCGCGGCTCATAGAGATCTTCGATGGTGATCGGCCCCTGGCGCCGCTCCTGCGACCGGCGGCGCGCATCGCCCCGCACGATCGAGCCGCCCAGCCCCTCGACCAGATAGGCCGTGCGCGCCTTATTCACCGCGAACATCGCGTTGTCGATCACCGACTGCCGCACCGCCTCTCGCGCCGACTCACACCAGGGCACCACGTCGACCCGCTCCCCCTGGGCCACGCCGGCCACGCCCTCACAGGTGCGCTCAATCATCGCCACCCCGGCGTACGAATAGAGCGGGCTGTCGATCTCCAGGCCGCACTGCGTCTGCACGATCGTCGAGAGCACCTCGGCGATGGCGTCCGGCCGACGATGGCTCTGCACAAGCTCGCAGCCCAGGCGTGTGGTCCAGTGAAAGAGGTCGGCGGCCTCCCAGCTCAGCGTCTCGCTATAAGGTCCGGGCGACATCAACGTGGCCGCCGGCACATCGACCGCCTCGGCCAGAAACTCAAAGAGCTCTTCGGCGGCCTCGGGCTCCATCGCCAGGTCCACGTCCACCCGATCGACACCCTCGGCGCTGACCGCCTGCGCGCAACACCCCGCAACACCTGCGTGCACGCTCCCCAGCGCGCAGCCAAGCAGCTGCGGACGCGCCGGCGAGTGGCTCACCCGGGCGATGGTGCCAAAGGCATCGGCGGCCTCGCAGCTGACCTTCTCGCTGATCACCTCCGGCCCCATCCACCCCTGGTACCACTGCTCGTGCAGGTAGCGCCCCAGGCTGACCACCATCTGCGGATGTTTCTCTTCGGCCTGCTCCAGACAACTTGCGGCAACGGCAGGCCGCAGCGCCAGCACCGGTTGCAGGCGGCTCTTCACAAGCTCGCTCGATCCCTCCAGCATCGCTGTGCAGGCGCGTGTGGCCACCGATTCGGAACGATCGGAGCTGCCCCGCACCAGGGCGTCCACGCTGAGCAAATCCCCCGAAAACGCCATCATCAACGCGCGGTAAGGCCCGATGTTCCAGGCCACAAAGGGCAACCCGAAGCTCAGCACCACCAGGGTCACCGGCAGCATCTTCTTGAGCTCCCGCACCCGCTGCTGGGCCGCAGCGACCACCAGAACCGGCAGCGCCACCAGCAGCACATAGGCCATCATCGGCACCGAGGGCGCCAGCCACTCGGTTACCGTAAAGAGCGCCACGAGCATCGCCCCGGAGAGCGCTGCCGGTACGATCCAACGCCCGCTCTTCCACGCATCATCGGGCCTCGCGCCGGTATCATACATCAGCGTGACGTTGACCCGCCTGGAACGATCTCTGCCTTGGCTCATCACTCGCCTCAATCACCTGCTCTGGGGCCGGGGACGCTCTCGTCGCGTCACGATGCCAGACCCGGACCACCTTGTCGATTGCGACCATCCTCGCGCTAACCTGAACATCGGTCGCGGGTTTGAACTCGCCACTACCGGCGCCTATACTCCGAGCGCTTGCTCACCTCGGCCCTGTGCCCCGTGCAAAAGCCGGGCCCGGCTCACTATAAGGCTGTTTACCCATGCGCCACCTACGCTTCTCTCTTCGCCACTTCATCTGGCTGGCGCTCTGCGCCGCCCTTTTTGCCGGATGCGGCGACGACGTCATCGAAGATCCCACCGACGGTGGACTCACCGACGTCGATCTCACGGACGTGGGCGACGCCTCCGACCCGGCAGACACCCCCGACGCCGAGCCCGATGCCGGCGACGCGGACACCGACCTCGACGCCGACCCGCAACCGGATGTCTCCGACGACACCGACCCGGGGCTCCCCGACACCGCCCCCGATGCAGACGTCGACCCCGAGCCCACCGAAGTGCTCCTGGAGAGCGTCACCCCGGCGCGGGGCCCGCTGGCCGGCGGTACGCCCTTTGTGCTGCGCGGCGAGGGCTTTGGGGAGGAGACGCGCGTCTTTTTTGATATTCACGCCGTGGAGGTCGATCTGATCGACGGCACCCTCACCGGCACCACCCCGCCTGGCGAGGGCGTCGGCCCGGCCACCCTGCGCGTCATTGATCCGGTGCTGGGCGAAGACGCGCTGGTCAACGGCTTTACCTACTTTGAAGATCTGAGCTTTACGTCGGTGCAACCCGATCGCATCGCCACCTTCGGCGGCGCCGAAGTCAGCGTGCGGGGCCGCGGCTTCACCCCCGAGACCCGCGTCAGCCTGGGCGGCACCACCGCGCTTCGCCACACCTTCATCAGCTCGGAGCTCCTGCGCGTCATCGCGCCGCCGGGGGTCGCCGGCCCGGCCGATCTTCGCCTGACCAACCCCGACGCCTCCCTCACCGCCCCGAACGCTCTGCTCTACGTCGCTTCGGTTGACCTCGATCGTGTGGACCCGCCCTTCGGCGAATCCGCAGGCGACGAGCTCGTCACGATCGAAGGCGCGGGTTTTTCTGAGGCGATGGTGGTCTATTTCGCAAACGCCCCGGCCACGCTCGAAGCCGTCGCCCCCGATGGCACCTCCGCCACGCTGCGCACCCCCGCCGGCGCCCCGGGCCCGGTCGATGTGCGCGTGGAGCTTGAGGGCGACGGCGCTTTTCTGGCCGACGCCTTCTATTACCTGAGCGACACGACCACCTTCTCCGCAGACGCGCTGCGCCCCGCATCCGGCAGCAGCCTGGGCGGCGACGAGGTCCTGATCTTCGGCGGTGGCCTCGACGCCGCGGGGCTCGAGATCACCTTCGGCGGCCAGCCCGCCACCCTCGTTGAGCAAAGCACCAACATGGTGCGCGTGCTCACGCCCCCCGGCGCTCCGGGCGTCGTCGACCTGGGCTTAAGCGCCTCCGGCCAGCCTGACCTCACCCTTGCCGACGCCTTTACCTACGGCGCCCCGCTCATCCTCGATGCGCTCACCCCCGCAAGCGGTGACGTCGCCGGCGGCTACCCCCTCACGCTCAACGGCGAAGGGTTCACGGGCACCACGGAAGTGCGCCTGGGCGATCTTCCCCAGACCTTCACCGTGGAAGATGACACCACCCTCACCATCACTGTCGGCCCCGGCGCTCCCGGCCCGGCCTCGCTCGAGGTCATTCGCCCCGACGCCCGCGCCACCCTCGCTGACGCCTTCACCTTCACCGAAGCTCTTGAGCTCTGGGGCTTTGAGCCCACCCGCGGCGCTGTCGCCGGCAACACCTACGTGATGGTGCGCGGCCAGGGATTTACCCCCGAGACCGAGCTCACCTTCGGCGGCGCCCCGGCCACCGACGTCGCGCTCATCGACGCCAACACCCTCGCGCTGCGCACCCCGCCCGGAAGCACTGGCGAGGTTGAGGTGCGCGCCACGCAGGGCGCGCAAGAGGCCGTGGCGCCGGAGCCTTTTAGCTACTTCAACCCCGGCGCGCGTTTTGGCGGCGCCTGGGGCCCGCCGGTCAACGGCTCGGTCAACGTCACCGTCTTTACCCACGACGGCCGCCCGGTCGAGGGCGCCTTTGTGATGCTCTCCACCAACGCCAACACCCCTTATACCGGCTCCACCAACGCCGCCGGCATGGTCACCCTCTCCGGCCCCGACGTCTACGGGGAGCAGACCGTCACCGCCACCGCCCCCGAGCACTCGGCGGCCACCGCCCAGCGCGTCGACGCCGAAAACATCACCCTCTTTCTGCACCCGCCCGCCGCCGATGGCGAAGGCAGCTTCCCGCCCGGGCCGCCCATCGCCACCTTCCGCGGTGAGGTGCTGGGCCTCGACAAGGTCGGCATCCCCGACCCCGACGAGATCCTCATGGCCCAGGTCTTCTCCACGCGCCCCTCCATGCTGGCGCAAATCCCCAACCAGGGCTCCAACAACGTGGTCTTTGAGGAGGGCGAGTACGAGATCTTCACCCGCGTCGGCGACCTGGCGCTGGTGGCGCTGGGCGGGCTCTACAACACGCGCACCCAGGAGTTCCGCCCCCTGCGCATGGGCCTTGCCCGCTACCTCTTCGCCGCCGACAGCCAGAGCTACGAGGTGGACATCGACCTCACAATCCCGCTCAGCGCCTCGACCCATTTTAAGTTCATCGCCCCGCCGGTGCTTGAGCCGGGCCCCTCGACCCACCGGGTCAACCTCTACCTGGACCTGGGCTTCGACGGGGTGTTTGGCCCCATGCGCACCTACAGCTCCACCGGCGACCTCATTGAGGCCGACCGCATCGCGCATCTGCGTGGCGAGCTGGAAGACGCGTCGTACAGCCTGACGGCGCGCATCGATAATAACGGGCGGCTGCCTCTCGTGGAGACCTACGCCTACGACCTCACCGAGCTCGACCGCACCCACGACCTCGACGCGTTGCCCGCGCCGGTCGACTTCATCACCCCCACCCAGGGCGGCCGCCCCACCAACGGGCTGGTGCAGTGGGAGCCCATCGGCAGCACCCCGCCCGATTTGCATTACGTCTTCCTCGAAGACTTCCAGGGCGCGGTCGTCTGGGAGGCTTTTGTCGCCGGCGACGCCACCGGGCTGCGCTTCCCCGACTTCCCGGACTTCTCGCACCTGCCCCCCGAAGAGCGCCCGGTGCCCTACCCCGGCGGCACCTACTTCCTGGTGGTCTACGGCATCAAAAAGGAAGGTGTGAGCGCCGATAACTTCGCCTACTCCGACTTAAGCGGCGACTGGCAGGGCATTGCCGTCAATGAAGTCCTGATGACCTTCTAAAGCGCGCGGAAACAATTTCCGCGCCGCCACACGTTGGTCGGAGTGCGCGGGAGGGCCGGCCAGAGCTGCCTGGCCCTCCCCCCCATGGAGCGATCCCCAAGGAGTCACCGTGCTGACATCCCCCCAACCTCATGCCTCCACTCGCCGCCCCCGCGCGCGGCGACCGCTGATGCTCCTGAGCATCCTTCTGAGCGTGATGGTCTGGGCCTCGGCCTGCGGCGTTGAAGTCGACCCCGATCCCATCGACGACCCGACCGACACCTTTCAGCCCGACACCGACCGCGACGCCGGCGATGCCGACCCCATCGACGACACCGACTCGGCCGACGCCGAGGACGACAGCGGCCGCAGGCCTCCGCCCGAAGACACAGGCGACTTCGACTTCGACGACGAGCTCGCGCTCAACGCGGTGGTCCCCGCCCGCGGCCCCACCGCCGGCAACACCCCGGTGCGCTTTGAAGGGAGCGGACTCAACCCGGAAACCCAGATCTTTTTTGACGACGAACCTCTGGAGACCCGCTTTGAAGGCGGCCAGCTCGTGGCCTCCACGCCACCGGCCTCCTCGACGGGCCCGGTGACCGTGCGCGCCTTCAACCTGGAGGGCGACTCCGTCGAGCTCATCAACGGCTTCACCTACGCCGACCCCCTGCAGGTGGAGAGCTTCAGCCCCAGCGTGCTGCCGAGCACCGGCGGCATCGAGATCACCGCCCGCGGCCGGGGCTTCACCTCCGAGCTCGCGATCAACGTCGGCCAGCGCTCCTCCCCCCGCGTCACGGTGATCTCCGATGAACTTCTGCGCTTTATCGCCCCGCCCCACCCCCCCGGTGCTGCCAGCGTCGAGCTCATCGGCCCGGACACCCGGGCGAGCTTTGACGACGCGCTGACCTACTTCGAAGAGCTCGCGATCACCTCGGTCTCACCGGCCAGTGGCCCCACCGCCGGTGGCCAGCTGGTCACGATCACCGCCGACGGGCTCACCGACGACACCGAGGTGAGCTTCGACGGCCGCCCGGCCACCATCGAGTCCATCAACGTCAGCGGCGGCTCCGTGCAGGTGCGCACCCCGGCGGCCAGCGCTGCCGGTCCGGCAGACATTCAGATCCTCAGCGAACACAGCGCCGACTTTCTGGCCGACGCTTATTATTATGACGACGGCACAGCCCCCTCGCTGCTCGGCCTCTCCCCGGCGCGCGGCGACGCCGCCGGCGGCACCCTTGTGAGCATGGCGGCCCGCGGGCTCGACGCCCCCGGTGCCGAGCTGCGCTTTGGCGGCCAGCCCGCAACGATCCTGACCGCCGGCCCCACCCACGCGCTGGTGCAGACGCCCCCCGGCACCCCGGGCCCGGTCGACGTGACGCTCCATCAGGGCGGAACGCTCATCGACACTCTGCCCGACGCCTTTGACTACCTCCCCACGCTCAGCCTTGAGAGCATCACCCCGCCCGAGGGCAGCGCCGAAGGTGGCGAGGTGGTGGAACTTCGGGGCGAAGGCCTCGAGCAGGTCACGTCGGTCGACTTTGGCGGCGTGGCCGCGGCCTTCACCCTCATCGACAGCTCCACCCTGGAAGTCACCACCCCGGCCGCAGCGCCCTCGGTGGTCGATGTGCGCGTGCGCCAGGGCCAGCGCACCTCCACCCTCCCCGACGCTTACCGATTTATTGGCGAGCCCCAGATCTGGTCCTTTTACCCGACCCGCGGCGCCATCGCCGGCAACACCTTCGTCACCCTGCAGGGCCAGGGCTTTGAGGGGGATGTCGAACTGACCCTGGGCGGTCGCCCCGTCGAGGAGCTCGAGCGCGCCGGCCCCAACACCCTGACCTTCCGCACCCCGGCGAACACCGCCGGGCCGCAGGAGCTCGATCTTCGCGTCGAGGGCCAGCCGGTCGAGGCGCCTTACCCCTACACCTACTTCAACCCCTTGAGCACCTTCGGCGGCGCCAGCGGCGCGCCCATCGACGGCGCGGTCAACATCACCATCTTAACCCTCGACGGCCAGCCCATCGCCGACGCCTTCGTGATGCTCTCCACCCGCGCCGAGACGCCTTACCAGGGCCGCACCAACGGCTTTGGCCAGCTCACCCTCTCGGGCCCCGACGTGCTCGGCCCCCAGGTCATCACGGCCACCGCCCCGACCTTCTCCACCGTCACCACCCACCAGGTCGACGCCGAGAACATCACGCTCATCTTAAGCCCCATCGAGCCCGCCGAGGGCGAAGGCGGCGGGGGCTACTACCCGCCGATCGGCATCATCAGCGGGGAGGTGCGCGTCACCGGCAAAGACAGCGACATCGACAGCTCGCTTAACGTCAACCTCACCCGCGTGCGCACCACCCAGACCTCAATGACCGGCCCCACCATCAACCCCGGCCTGCTCAGCTCGATCGGCGGCGGTGAGGGACGCTTCCAGATCACCACCCGCACCGGCGATATGGCGCTGGTAGCCGTCTGCGGCCACTTCGATCAGGCGACCGAGACCTTCACCCCCCTCTTCATGGGCATTGAGCGCTACCTCTTCGTCGCCGACGGCCAGCAGCTCGAGATCGACCTGGAGTGCGACATCCCCCTTAACCGCGAGCTTGCGGTGCAGCTCGTCGACCCCATCTACTCGCCAGATGGCCCCAACACCAACCGCGCCATCGGCTACCTGGACCTTGGTTACGAGGGTTTTGTGCGTCTCCCGGGCGACCGCACCACCCTTGAGAGCCTCATCCGCCTGGAAGGCTTCCCGGCGGCCGAGGGTGTGTTGGAGGGCATCAGCTACGCCGTGCTCACCGGCTCCTACCGCTCCGGCGGGGTGCCCTACTCCCAGGTCGCGCTCGAAAACATCTCCCCCTCGGCCACCAGCACCACCTCTCCTCCCCTGGTCGCCATCCCCCGCCCGGTCTCACCGGCCTCCGGCGGCCTCGTCACCGACGGCAAGCTGCGCCTGGGCCTCGACGGCGTGGCCGAGCCCGATCTTTTCTACATCATCGCCCGCAACGCACAGGGCCTGCCCGTGTGGACCTTCGTCATCCCCGGACACGAGCGCGTCGTGCAGCTCCCCGAGCTCCCCGACTTCTCCGATCTGCCCGCCGACGAGCGCCCCGATCCCTACCAGCCCGGCACCCTCTACGTGGTCGCCTACGGCCTGCGCATCGATGATTTTGATTTCGATCGTTTCAGCTACGCCGACTTCAGCAGCGACCGCTGGGCGGCCTTCTCGGTCAACACCTGGGAGCTCCGGCTGAGCGACGAGTAATTTTTTTCACATATGGGTCGTCGTGACGATGGCACCTGCCCACAAGACCACACCCTCACCGGGCCGCCCCCTCCTCTCCTGGAGTCGGGCGGCCTCTTTTATGTTCGCGACTCGCCAGCTCCGGTCCGAGCGCCCATCCCCCCGATTCTCCTAAAACGCGACAATCTGGCACAGTGCATCAAAACCACCCCACCCCCACCGTGGCATTTTGCAACATGGCATCGAAATCACCCCACCCCCACCGTGGTATTTTGCAACATGGCATCAAAATCACCCCACCCCCACCGTGGCATTTTGCAACATGGCATCAAAATCACCCCACCCCCACCGTGGCATTTTGCAACAGCCCATCCCTTTGCGTCTGCCAGAACGCGATCCGGGCGCATCGACGATGCCTTCGCCCCGGCTTTTAGTGGATTTCGACCCATCCGCCCCCCCCCAACGCCCCACAACCACCTGACGACAAATCTCCCAACATCGCTCACCCCAACGCCCCACAACCACCCAACCACAAAACGCGAACCCAAAACGGCCCACACGAATCCCCCAACATCGCGCACCCCAACGCCCCACAACCACCTGACCACAAATCTCCCAACATCGCGCACCCCAACGCCCCACAACCACCCAACCACAAAACGCGAACCCAAAACGGCCCACACGAATCCACCCCTGCGATCCTCCCTCGCCCGGGTTGTGACTTTTGCGACGCCCTTGCTATGGTGCCGCGCCCTTCGAGCCCCCCGAGAGTGACCCCTGAATAGAGTGATTCGATGAAGCTGACGCCGATGCTGCAACAATATCTCGACGTCAAAGCCCGCTACCCCGACGCGATCCTGTTTTTCAGGCTGGGCGACTTTTACGAGATGTTTTTCGAAGACGCCCAGGTCGTCTCGCGCGAGGTGGGCCTGACGCTGACCGCGCGCACCAAGGGCGAAGACGCCGTGCCCATGGCGGGCATGCCCTATCACTCCTCGCAGACCTATATCACGCAGCTCATCGAAAAGGGGTTTTCGGTAGCGATCTGCGAGCAGATCCAGGATCCGAAAGACGCCGACGGCATCGTCAAACGCGACGTGGTGCGCGTGGTCACCCCCGGGGTCCAGCACGACACCGAGAACCTGGATGCCCGCGCCCCCAATTACCTGGCGGCGGCCTATTTTCCCGACCAACCCACAGCCGACTCGGTGGTGGGACTGGCCTACCTCGACGTGACCACCGGGGACTTTCGGGCCACCGAGCTCAAGGGGTTGGGCGAGCTGCTCTCGGAGCTCGATCGCGCCGAGGCCAAAGAGCTCTTGCTCAGCGAGGCGGGCCTTGCGCTTTTGGAGCCCCACGCCGAGCGCCTGGGCAAAGTCTTTATGCGCCCCCGCGACCCGGAGTATTTTGAGCCCGACGCCCTGCGCGCCCGCCAGGGCGACGGCGTGCGCCTGGCCGACGACCTGAGCACCGACGGCTACTTTCTGAGCGCCGAGCAGGTCGAGGGCTTCTTTAAAACCGCCCGCGACTTTGGCTTCATGACCCCCACCCTGATCGAGGGCGCCATCAGCGCGCTGCTCAACTACCTGATCGACACCCAGCGCGGGGTCAGCTCGGTGATCCAGCGTTTGAGCCCCTACCGCGCCCAGTCTTTTCTGGTGATCGACGAGTCCACCAAGGCCAACCTCGAGCTGACCCAGACGCTGATGGGCGGCAAACGCTCGGGAAGCCTCCTGAGCATCATCGACCGCACCATGACGGCGATGGGTGGGCGACGCCTGCGCCACTGGCTCAACTACCCGCTCGTCGATCCCGCCCGCATCTCCGACCGCCTCGACGCCGTCGAGTTCCTGGTGCGAAATCCCGCCCTGCGCGCCGATCTTCGCCAGGCCCTCGACGAGGTCTACGATATTGAGCGCCTCTGCGGCCGGGTCAGCGCCGGCACGGCCAATGCCCGCGACTTAAAGAGCCTCCAGGGCACGCTCGCGCTGATCCCCGGCATCACCGCGCTCATCCCCGCCGAAGCCCCCGCCCTGCTCCAGCGCCTGGCCGATGGCCTCGACCCCTGCGCCGAGCTCTGCGCGCATATCGAACGCGCGCTCGTCGACGGGCCCCCCACCCAACTCACCGAGGGCGGCCTCTTTAAGATGGGCTACCACCCGGAGCTCGACGAGCTCCTCGACCTCTCCCACAACGGCAAAGACTGGATGCTGCGCTTTGAGCGCGAGGAGCGCGAGCGCAGCGGCATCTCCAGCCTCAAGGTCAAGTTCAACAAGGTCTTTGGCTATTACATCGAGGTCACCCGCGCGAACCTCGACCTGGTGCCCGATCGCTACATCCGCAAGCAGACGCTCGCCAACGCCGAGCGCTATTTTGTGCCCGAGCTCAAAGAGCAGGAGGAGCGCATCCTGGGCGCCGACGAGCGCCGCAAATCGCTTGAATACCAGCTCTTTGAGCAGCTTCGTCGCGAGGTCGGCGAACACCTGGGGCGCCTCTTGCACAGCGCCGATGGCCTGGCCGATCTCGACGTCCTCAGCGGCCTCGCCGAGCTCGCCCAACGCCGCGATTACGTGCGCCCCACCCTCGATGAGGGCACGCTGCTCAAGATCGAAGACGGCCGCCACCCCGTCGTCGAAACCACGCTGGCTGCTGGCGAGCGCTTTGTCCCCAACTCGGTGACCATCGACAGCGCCGCGGGCCGCCTGCTCATCATCACCGGCCCCAACATGGCCGGTAAATCCACCATCATCCGCCAGGTGGCGCTGATCACCCTGCTTGCTCAGATGGGCAGTTTTGTGCCCGCAAAAAGCGCGCAGATCGGCGTGGTCGACAAGCTCTTTAGCCGCGTCGGCGCCAGCGACAACCTGGCGCGCGGTCAATCCACCTTCATGGTCGAGATGACCGAGACGGCGCACATCCTCAACAACGCCACCGATCGCTCGCTGATCATCCTCGACGAGATCGGCCGCGGCACCGCCACCTTCGACGGCCTCTCGATCGCCTGGGCGGTGGCCGAGCACCTGCATGACGTCATCGGCGCGCGCACCATGTTCGCCACCCATTACCACGAGCTCACCGAGCTCACGCGCACCCTCGACGGCGTCATCAACTTAAGCGTCGCCGTCAAGGAGTGGCAGGAAGACATCATCTTTTTGCGCAAACTCGTCGAAGGGCAGGCCAACCGCTCCTACGGCGTGCAGGTCGGCCGCCTGGCGGGCCTGCCCCCGGCGGTCGTCGAGCGCGCCACCCGCGTGCTTGAGAACCTTGAGGCGGGCCAGTTCGACGAGATGGGCCTTCCCACCCCCGGACGCACCCCGGGCGCCCCTGTCGAGCCCACGCGCCGCCACAACCCCAACCAGCTCACCCTCTTTGCCGCCGCCACCCCCGCGATGGCCCCCGAAGAGCGCGAGGTGCTCGAGCACCTGGCCGAGCTCAACCCCGACGCCCTCACCCCGATCGAGGCGCTCAACACCCTGCACACGCTCATCGCCCGCCTGCGGGACGCTTGAAGGCGCGACGCCTGCGAGCGTTGAACCCGCGGCGAGCCGGCTGCTAGAGTCGCCTCAGAACCGACGACCTGATGTTTGCAACGGTAGTTTTGCAACGATGCCCCGGGCCCGCTGATGACCCCCTCGATCTTTCGCTCGCTGAACCTCCCCTGCGACCGCCGCGCCCTTTTGACCCTGGGCACAGGCCTGCTCCTGGCCGCCTGCGGCTCTTCGCAAAAGGTCGAAGTCGATCCCTTCGCCATGGCCGCCTCCGAGCGCCAGAAGACCGATATCCTCGACGCCCCCACCGACGCCCCTCGCCGCGCCGTGGAGCGCCCCGCCGCAGGCCCCGAGGAGCTCTACATGGTCCCGGAGGCCGCAGGCCAACCCGGGCGAACCATCGACGCCGCGCCCGAGGGCTGGGACTTGAGCGGCCTGCGCACCTTTGATGCGCGCCAGAACCTCGTCGAGGGCACCACCCGCTGGAGCGGCCCCGACGACGCGAGCTTCAAAGCCACCCTCGATGCAGATGAGGGCTACCTTTACTTCTGGATCGAGGTGCGCGACGACCAGATCGTCGACTCCCACCCCCAGGATCTCCTCGACGGGGTGGTGATCTCGCTGCGCGACCCCGAGCTCGACACCCTGCTCAGCTCGCTTCCCGAGAGCATGCGCCGCGCACTCGATATGCGCGCCGACGCCGCTATCGCCATCAACGCCTTTGGCCAGCTCGCCAACTACCGCTCCTCCACGCCGCTGCCCGAGGGCGCGGCCCTCGCCAGCTCGCGCCCCTCCCAGGGGGGCTACGTCATTGAGGCCGCTCTCGCGCTCGAAGCGCTCCCCTACATCACCACCATGCCGCTCAACGAGATCGCCTTTCGCATCGATCTCCTCGACACCGACGATCCGGCCGTCACTCGCCACGAGAAGCAGCTGAGCATGCTGCCGCAGACCCGCGACGACGCCCCCCGCTTCGCCATCTATGAGACCGGCGGCCTGCTCCCCAGAATCGCCCCGGAGCAGGGCCCGCCGCGCTTCGACGCGCTGGGAGCCTGGCGCAGAAGCGAGCAGGGATGGAGCTTCCAGCCCTTTGAGTACATCCCGCAGAACTGGCAGGTCATCGAAGATCTGCGCCAGGTCGCAGGCCAGGTCGTCGACAAAGAACCCCTGCCGCGCATCTGCACCGGCGCCGATCAGGAGATGTGGCTTGTGGAGGTCTACGAAGACCGCGGCCGCAACAACCGCGTCGCGCTCGTCCTCTGCGGCAGCGCGCCTGCGCCCGGCGGCTGCGCCGACAACGCCACCACCCAGCTCGTCTGGGCGAACCTGCGCCCCGAAGACGAAGAGATGTGGCGCATCACCCAGAGCTTTGAGGTCTTTAATGAAGCCCTGAACCAGTGTCCCTTTGAGCCGGCTGGCGAGCGCCCCCTCTACCGCGACTTCTCGCTTCTGCCGCTGAACGTCGTCGACGCCTCGCTCTGGGCGGTGGGCTGGCAGATGCGCCACGACCTGCCTCGCCAGCGCAACCACCGTGCCGGCATCGCCTTTGTCG
This sequence comes from Lujinxingia vulgaris, assembly GCF_007997015.1. NCBI lineage: Bacteria > Deltaproteobacteria > Bradymonadales > Lujinxingiaceae > Lujinxingia > Lujinxingia vulgaris. The sequence continues at coordinate 282,808 of NZ_VOSM01000002.1, read as the reverse complement.
ACCCGCGCGCGCCCTCCCCCTACATCGGTGATGTGCAGCTTCGCCGCGAAGAGGCCACCGCCACCTCGCGCGTGGCCGCGTCGAGCCGCGTCTACCTCGCCAACCTCGACCAGGTCGAAGGTTACGATATCTGCGAGATCGAAGAGATCGACACCCAGAGCTGCTCGGGCTTTCTGGAAGGCTGCAACACCGTCTCCCGCGGCTTCGAGCGCATCCCCCACGTCAAAAACTGGGCTCCCCGGGACCACCGCTTTGAGCGTTATCTCTTGAGCAATCACCCCCGCTGCCGCGCCTCCACCGGCTTTGACAGCATTGAGGGCTTTAAGATCCTGCAGGTCGGCAACCGCTTAGGCCTCATCCCCACGCCGAAATCCCCCTGAGTTTCAATCACTTAGCCCTGCCACCCGGAAAGGCGTCAGGGCATGCCCCAGACGCCGTGAGGCAAGGGTGACCGTCAACGTGGGCTCAGGGCGTGCTAGCTCCAATGCCACCCATCTGGGTGGTGGGGCCGCCGTGGCGCCTGGCCATCTGCACGTAGTGGGCCGCCGAGCGTAGAAGATCAGCGCGCTCCGCCGGGCTCAACGCGCGCACCACCTTGCCCGGCGCGCCCATGACCATGGAGCCTGCGGGCACGTGCGTTCCCGGGGTCACCAGCGCCCCGGCGGCGATGATGCACTCGTCTTCGATCACCGCCCCGTCGAGCACAATCGCGCCCATCCCCACCAGCACCCGGTTGCCGATGGTGCAGCCATGCACGATCGCGCGGTGCCCCACCGTCACGTCATCGCCGATGACGGTGGGGAACTGCCCGCTGGTCACGTGCACCATCGAGAGGTCCTGAATGTTGGTGCGCTCCCCGATCGTGATCGGGCAGACGTCTCCGCGCACCACCGCGTTGTACCAGACGCTGGAATCCGCCCCCACTTGCACCTCCCCGATGACTTTGGCCCCGGCTGCCACAAATACCCCGGAGTCCAGCCGCGGAAAGGTCCCCTCAAAGTCCAGCAGTCTGGGTGCAGTCATCAGTCCTCCTCAAAGAGCGCGCCGTATTTATCGAGCTTGCCGAGCACATCGTCATCGCCCTCGGCGGCAACCTCCTCCACCTCGGAGTCGGCCTCATCCTCGGGGATCTCAAACTCCTCCGACACGCTGGAATCTTCCTCACCCACGCTCGAAGAGTCCTCCGAGAGCCCCACGACCTCCTCGTCGATCGCGTCGCTGATCGCCTCGCTCAGCCCACCGCCCATCGACATGGCTGCGGGCGCTTCGACCGCAGGCTGCGCGGCCACGCCCTCAATGCCGACTTCTCCGTACTTGAGCGGGTCGCGCAAAAAGAGCACCCCGCTGCGCTTGTCGAGAATCGACATCACATCTTCCGCCGCATAGAGATCCGCGATGATCTGATCGACGCGCTCGTAGCGGTCTTCTTCGCGGTCCATCGACATATGATCGAAAATATCGTCGAGCGCGCGCGGGATGTCCGGGAAGAAGCTCGAAGGCATCGGAGAGCGGCGCCCGGGCACTTTGCCAGTGAGCATCTCGTAGAACATGATGCCCAGCGAGTAGATGTCGCTGCGCACCGTCGCCAGGTTCGGGTCCTGGAACTGCTCCGGGCTCATGTACGCCACGGTGCCCACGCCCACATAAACCTGGTTGCCACGGCCGCCCTCGCGCTCCACAACCCGGCTGATGCCGAAGTCGGTCAGAAGCGCGTTGCCGCTGTGGTCGAGCACCACGTTTTCGGGCTTAAGCGAGCCGTGCACCACCCCTTGATCGTGGGCAGCATTGAGCGCGTGCAGAATCTGCAAAAAGTATTTGAGCGCCACGGCCAGCGGCGGGCGCTCGTCGACCTCAATAAGCCGGCGAAGGTTGCCGCCGGGCGCAAGCTGCATGACCACGAAGGGGTACTCCCCATCGGTGACCACATCGACGATCTGCACGATATTGGGGTGCATAAGCGAGGCCTGCGTCTGCACGATCTGCTCAAAGCGGCGCAGGATGTCGCCGCGCTGCACGCCGGCAAACACATTGAAGATCTCGCGGACCTCCTTAATCGCCACCGGCCGCTTCAGGCGCACCTGTTCGCCGCGATACACCGTGCCAATACCACCGCTACCCAGCTCTTCGTGTCGTTCGTAGGCCTGACTCACTGATCCTCCACCGTATTCGCTGGTCGTCGTGCTCATGTTGGGTTCGCTGGCGGCCGGGGCCGCCTCAAAGCTGCTCTCAGGTTGGGGCTCATACGCGGGCGTAACCGCCTTGGGCGCGGGTTCTTCAGCAGGCTCGGACGCTGAAAACGCCTCATCCACCTCATTAAACACATCGGCAAACACGTCGGCGACCTCATCATCGCCCCCGAGCGTATCTCGCCCCACGCTCTCCGACTCGGCCTCCTCCTCGCTGATATGCTCGCCAAACGCCGCGGCGGCCTCCGCGCGCATCGTCGCCGGCGCATCCAGAGCGGCGTCGCCAGTGGCGGTCACCCGCAGCTGGTCGCTGATGCGGTCGTAGGTCATCCGCCCGCTCTGCTCCAGAAAGCGCACATAACTCAGAAGGTGCAGGCTTAAACTTCGCCCCACCTCCCCGGAGATCGCGTCGTAGCTTGCGCTCCCGTTCAGCGCGAGCTGCTCGGCGACGGTCCCCATCACGAGCACCAGGTCGTCGAGGATATCGCTCAGCGTTAGCGTCTCTTCACCGCTCATAATGCTCCCGAAGTTCGGGCGCCGCGTCCGCGCGCCACAGTGTCTGCCTCGCCAGGCACCAAAACCCCGACGCTGCATGCTGGTAGGCCAATCGCGGCGAGCTTAACGCAGCGAGAAGAGCCCGCGCAAGGTGGAGGTTGGGGGGGTGAGGCTGGCTTTGAACTTACGCACGTAGGCGCATACGCCGCGCGCGCCTGGCGTCGACCACATCCCAGATCGCCGCCCCCTCCAGAAGATGCGCCGCCAGCACCTGCCCCATCGCCGGCGCCCAGGTCAGCCCCTTGGAGCCAAAGCCGGCCATCACAAAAAGCTCGCGCTCGCCAGCCACCGGCCCCACCAGCGGGCGGTGGTCGCTGCCGTAGATGCCCCGCACCCCGCGCCATATCTCAAGGGCAGTGCCCGGGTCGGCCCCACCGAGTGCGGCGGCCATCTTCTCGCGAAGCTCCCGATCGGCCTCGGCGTCCTCGCGCTCTCGCCAGCCCTCGCGTTTGAGGTAGGTCGAGCCCACCCCCACGCGCCCATCGGGGCGCTCGAAGAGGTTGGCGGCGCTGTTGATCATCACGTTGAGATCTTCCAGCGGCCCGGTCGCCTCCCACACCCCCACCTCACCGGGACGCTCCCGCAGATCGGCCTCCCCGAGCAGCGCGCCGAGCGCCGCACCGGTGGCGAGCACCACCCGGGCAACCCGCAGCGCCGGCGCTCCGCCTGCAAAGCCGATGACCCAGCCCTCCTCACCTCCCCGAAGATCCGCAACCTCCCCCTGCACCACCCGCACGCCCCGCTCTTTCGCACGCTTTAAAAGCGCCGCACACAGCCCGGGCAAATCCACCGCCGCGGCCGGCTCATACACAAGCGCCGGAGCGCCCTGCCAACTCGGCAAAAGCCGCACACTCTCATCGCCCTCCACCCGCCGGCTCTTTACGACCTCGGGATAGCGCGCGCGCCCCTCCTCCCAGCTCTCTTCGAGCTTCGCGCTGAGCTTATCGCCCTCCATCAACCGCATCATCGGCGCGGGCCGCCACAGCGGCTCATCCTCGCGCGCACACCAGCGCTTTAGCGTCTCCCAGCTCTTTAAAAACGCCCGCCAGTGCTCCTCGCCAGGCGCCATCGTGCGCCCGGCAAAAGGGTGCAACACGGTGGCCGGCGCGTTGGAGCCCCGATGCGGATCGCCCGCATCGATCACGATCAACTCCGAGGGCCGCATCCCCCGTTCCAGCAGCGCATCGACCAGCGAAAGCCCCGCAATGCCCGCGCCCACCACCGCGATCGCGTCATTCAACCCGAGTTCGTCGACCTGGCTCACCCCTGCCCCCAGCGTTTTAAGCCCGGCAGCTCCACCGCAGCATCCTGCAGCGTCGCCACGGTCATCTCCCGTTTTCGTCCCGGCCCCTTCGCCCGCCAGACCACCCAGCCGGCCTCTTCCATCGCCTTACGCACCGCCGTGGCCGCCGAATAGGTCGTTAGCCGCGCGTGCGGCGCAGCCCAGGCCCGCGACCACGCAAAACACGTTGGGGTCCAGGCTTGTGGGTTCACCTCTTTGGCAAAAGGATCGTGGTAGATCGCGTCGACCTGCTCGCCAGGCTCCAGCACCACCTCCTCCCAGGCCATCGCGTGCAGCACCACCTCAATGCGCCCATCATCAGAAACCACCCGCGCCGCCTCGCCAGCGCTCCCCTGCGTCTTCAATGCCACCGCCCGGGCAAGCTCCCCGCCCTCGCCATCATGAAACGTGAGCGCCTCAGGCCCCACCGGACGCCAGTCCACCGTATGGTACACAAGGCGCGTGGCCGCCTCGCGTTCCCGAAACGCCCGCACCGTCTCCACAAGGTTCACCGCTGCGCCAAAGCCCAGCTCCAACACTCGCCAGGTGCCCGTGCGGCCGACAAGGCCGCTCCCCTCCACAAAGACGTGCCGCGACTCCTGCACCGCCCCGTGGCGCGAGCGGTAATGCACCCCGCGCGCCACATCCACCAGGGTCATTGAGCCGTCCGCCGTCTCAAAGACCTCGACCTCGGGGTTCACCGAACCACCATAACCCTTTGACTTCATTGAAATACCCGAACCAAAAAGATCAGCGCGCCGCCTCATCAAAAAGCTCCGCCAGGAACTTGCCCGTGTACGAGCCTTTGACCTTCGCGACCTCCTCCGGGGTGCCCTGAGCCACGATCTGTCCGCCATCGACACCGCCCTCGGGGCCCACATCAATCACGTGGTCGGCGTACGCGATGATGTCGGTATTATGCTCGATCATCACCACGGTGTTGCCGGCATCGACGAGCTGATCGACGACCTTGAGCAGCTTGCGAATATCCTCAAAATGCAGCCCCGTGCTCGGCTCATCGAGAATGTAGAGGGTGTCGCCGGTGGCGATCTTGGCGAGCTCCCGGCTCAACTTCACCCGCTGCGCTTCGCCGCCCGAGAGGGTCGGTGAGGCCTGGCCGAGCTTCATATAATCGAGCCCCACATCGAGCAGCGTCTGCAGAATGCGGCGGATCTTGGGGTGGGCCTCAAAGAGCTCGGCGGCCTCGGCGATCGTCATCTCCAGCACATCGGCAATCGAGTTCCCTCGGTAGCGCACGCGCAGGGTCGAGGCGTTAAAACGTTTGCCCAGACACAGGTTGCAGGGCACGTACACATCCGCCAGAAAACTCATCTCCACCCGGTTCACACCCGCCCCCGAACACGCCTCACAGCGCCCGCCGGTGACGTTGAACGAAAAACGCCCGGCCTCAAAGCCGTACATCTTCGACTCGGGCAGCTCCGCAAAGAAGCCGCGGATATGATCAAAGACCTTGGTGTAAGTCGCCGGATTGCTGCGCGGCGTACGCCCGATCGGGCTCTGGTCGATCTCGATGACCTTATCGTAGCGATCCAACCCCTCGATGCTCTCGTGCTCCCCCACCGAGCGGTGCTTGAAATACACCTTTCGTGCAATCGCCGGAAAGAGGATGTCGTTGACCAGCGTGCTCTTGCCCGCCCCCGACACCCCCGTCACACACACAAACGCGCGCGAAGGGATGTGCACGTCCACACCCTTGAGGTTGTTCTCCCTCGCCCCGCGAATCCAGATGCCCTCACCGGGCTCCCGACGCCGTTCGGGCCACCCGAGCTTTTTGCGACCCGAGAGGTAATCGCCAGTCACACTGCCCTCGGTCTGGCGGATCTCCTCCGGGGTTCCCACCGCCACGATCTCGCCACCCAGGCGACCGGCCCCCGGCCCAAAATCCACTACAAGGTCGGCCCGCTCCATCGTCTCGCGGTCGTGCTCGACCACGATCACGGAGTTGCCCGCGTCCCGAAGCTCCTCCAGCGTGCTCAGCAGCCGGTTATGGTCGCGCTGATGCAACCCGATGCTCGGCTCATCAAGCACGTAGAGCACCCCGCTGAGCTCACTGCCCAGCTGGCTCGCCAGGCGAATGCGCTGGCTCTCCCCCCCCGACAGACTCCCCGCCGGGCGGTTGAGCGTCAGGTACGAGAGCCCCACGTCCTGCAAAAATCGCAACCGGCGGCGAATCTCGCCAAGAAGCTCCTCGGCGATCAACGCCTCGCGATCTTTGAGCTCAATCCCCTCAAAAAACGCGCGCGCCTGGTCGATATCCAGCTCGTTGATCTCCGCCAGCGACTCCCCGCGGAAAAACACTGCCCGACTCTCCGGACGCAGCCTGCGCCCCTGACACGTCGGGCAGGTCTGCTCCCCCATAAACTCGCCAAAGAAGTCGCGCGCCCCCTTGCTCGACGCATGCTCAAAGGCGTGCTCCACAAAGCCCACCACCCCCTTAAAGCCTTTTGCCCCCTCCCCGGGCCCCTCGAGCACCACAGCGCGCTGCGCCCCACTGAGCTTTGCCCAGGGCTTCGCCAGATCGATCTTTCGGGCTCTGGCGATCACCGCCAGATCGAACCAGAAGTCGGCCACCTCCGCATGCCAGCGCCACTTGCGCCCGCCAGGCACAGGCTCGGGACCGATCGCCTCGATCACCCCTTCTGAGAGGCTTTTGGTGTCGTCGATCACCAGCAACCCGCGATCGACCTGGGGCGTCGACCCGATGCCCTGGCACCCGCGACACATCCCCAGCGGGCTGTTGAACGAAAAGCTCTGGTGGGTCAGCTCCGGAAACGCCGTCCCGCAGCTCGAGCAGCTGCGCTCGGTGCTAAAGAGCCGCTCCTTCCACTCGATCTCCTGCCCCTCCGGCGCCAGCGCCAGGCACTTGCCCTCGCCGACATGCACCGCCCGGTCCACGCTCTCCTGAATGCGCGAGGCCGCCTCGGGCTTGGCGATGAGCCGGTCGACCACCACGTCGATATCGTGGCGGTAGCTCTTCTTGAGCTTCTCCAGCCCGTCGAGCTCCACAAACTCCCCGTCGACGCGCACCCGCACAAAGCCCTGCTTGCGCAGCGCATCAAAAAGCTCGCGGTACTCCCCCTTACGGTTGCGCACCAGGGGCGCGAGCAGCATGAACTTCGTGCCCCGCGGAAGCTCGATGAGCTGGGCGGCGATCGCCTGCGCGCTCATCGCGCTCACCGGCTCATCGCACCTATGGCAGCGCTGCTCACCGAGGCGAGCCCAGAGCACGCGCAGGTGATCGTGCACCTCGGTGATGGTGCCCACGGTCGAGCGGGGGTTGCTGCCGGTGGTCTTCTGCTCGATCGAGATCGTCGGGCTCAACCCCGTGATCTGATCAAAATCCGGCTTCTCGATCTGCCCCAGAAACTGCCGCGCGTAGGTCGACAGACTCTCGACATAACGTCGCCTGCCCTCGGCATAGAGGGTATCAAAGGCCATCGACGACTTACCCGAGCCGCTGGGGCCGGTGAACACCACCAGCTTGCGCTTGGGAAGCGTCAGGTCGAGGTTTTTGAGGTTGTGTTCACGGGCGCCGTTGACCGCGATCTCTTTCTGGTCACGACGAATCAGGGGCAGCTTCAAGCCCGAGGATGCGGACTGCTCCATAACACCTACTTCGTGGGGGACAATCAGGGTGTGGGGGAGTATGTCACCGCGCACGTCGCGCCTTCACACGCCGCGGGTGGTACCTGGCGAGCAACGCCGCGCTCCGGGTGCGAATTCCCTCACACCCCGGAGCGCCATCGCCGCATCAGCCCTCGTCTTCGTCGGCCTCGGCCTCGCCATCATCGGCGGGCTCCGCCGCCTCACTCGGCCCCCGCGCGGCGGTCGCCGCCCCCCGAAACGCGATGTCGTTAAACGTGCCGCCCAGCGTAAAGCCGTACCAGTCCTGATGACGCCCGTTACGGAACTCCGTCATGTTGAAGACCACGCCCAGGCTGTTGGCCGTGACGTACTCCTCATTGACCTGCAGGCGCATCTCCAGGCGCGGGCGGCTGTTGCCCATCTGCGCGCCCAGATCCACATGCCCCCAGAACTCGGTGTTAATGTCGCGGCCGCGCGTCTCAAACGCGTCGATCACAAGACGCGGCGTGCCACCGCCCTCGGGGCTCTCCACATGCGCGCGCACCACGATGTTGCCAAAGTTGGTCATCGGCACCTCCAGGTCCACCGGCAGGCTCTCGGTGCGCAGCACCGTCGGCCCCACGGTAAACTGGCGCCCGGTCAGCGCGATCTCCCCGCCGGTCAGAAGCGGACGCGTCGGGTGCAGCTCGAGCTCCACATCGGTGTCGAGCTGCCCGAAGACCGGGATCCCCAGAAATGACGCGATCAGCGTCGACTGACGAAGATCCAGATCGTCGCTATGCACGCTCACAAGGCGCCGCTCACTGCCATGGGTGTAGCTGCCGCTAAGCACCCCACCGCCGATATCCACCTGGTAGTTCACCGTCGCACCGCGGCGCAGCAGGCTTCCCAGGGGCGCAAATCGCGCCGAGATCCGCTCCACATAGATCTGCTGCGCAAGCCCCCCTTCCGCCCCGATGAGCTCGGAGGCCGGCACCCGCTCTTTGAGCTGCACGCCTTCCAGCTGCGCGCCGGTCAATCGCCACAGGCCCAGCTCCGTGATCGAGACGTCGTACTGATGGCCCAGCGCCTTCTCCAGCTGCACCGTCACAATCTGGCGCACGCGCCGCTCCGGAAACGTCAGCACCAGGAAGATGCCAAACATCGCCACCGCAAACACCACATAGGCCAACACGCGGAAGGACGGGCGCTCCCACAACTCGGACAGTCGCTCTCGCATCAGCTCTCCTCCTGGGCACGGCGCTGGTAGGTCGAGACCACCAGCTGCGCACGAACCTGCCCCTCTCCGCCCACCGAGCGCACGTCGATGCGCTTGATGATCACCGGATCATCGCTCTTCTCAATGCGGTCGAGCAGGTCGACCAGCGCGTTCATCTCGGCGCGACGAATATCCACCCTCAAGAGCCGCTCCACGATGATCGGTCCCCCGTCATCGCCCCGCGAGCTGCCGATCGGGCTCTGATCCTCATCGTAGCTCGACACCGAGATGTTGGCCGCGGTGGCGTGCGTAGCAACAAGGCTTGTGAGCTGCACGGTGTTGTTATCGAGCACCTCTTCGCTAAAACGCTCCACCCGCGGATCCACAGCCCCGCCGGCCTCCTGGGCCAGATAATCCGGCCCGGCGGTTGCCAGCAGGTTGAGCACATCTTCGTAGGTCTGGGTCTCAGACTCGATCGTGTCCAGGGAGCGCTGCACCAGCATCACCGTCACAAAGATCCCCAGCACCGCAAAGGTCGCAAACATCAGCATCAAGAGCTTACGTTCGCGCTCGGAGAGCCCGGCGATCGTCTCGGCCAGACTCTTCTTCTGGCCGTCTTTACCTTCTTCACTCATCGATCTTCCCTGGCCCTTACGAGCAGTCGCTGGTCACGTGAATCTCAAACTGGACGCGGTTATCGCCCTGCACCGTCACCTTCTCTTTGCGCGCGTCGCTCAAACACTCCTCACGCTCCAGCGAGGCGGCGATCTGGTCAACCGACTGTGGCGAGTCGGTCACGCCGACCATCTGAATGAGCTTGCGGTCGGTATCAATGTCGATGCGATCGAGCTTGAGCTCCTCCACATCGGCGGTGCCCTCGGTCACAAGGCTGAGCAGCTCGTAGGCGCTCTTTAAGGGCACAAAGCCCCGCTCCGGGCCGGCCGCACCGCCCAGACGAGCGCGGATGGCGGCTGGCGAGGTCAAACGCTCCCCGAAGAGGGCCTGCGTCTGCTCGGCGGTGGCTTCTTTCATCGCTTCGAGCTGCGCGCTCTGGTCGAGGCGCTGCATCAGGAGCACGCCCAGCCCCAACACCACCAGCGCCGCGGCGGCGATGCCCAGGCGCACAAGCTGTGCCCGCACGTAGCTCGACTTTCCGCGAAACTCAAAAGGCCCCTGGCGCAGGTTGACCGGATCGGCCTGCCCCTTCTCGCGCACGCTCAGCAAGGCGGCACCCAGCGCCACCATCGCCTCGGGCTGGCGCGCGCCAAAGCTCACTGCCGCTTCATCGGCCACCGTGAGCTCCACGCTCAGCGGCACCACCGCCACGCCAAACTCCCGCTCCAGGTGGGGTTTAAGCCCCTGCAGACGGCTGGCACCGCCGCAGATAAAGATCGTCTCCACCTGCACCCGGTCGCGCGCATAGGCCGACTGAAAGGTGCGACGAAGATCGCGCACCAGCGGCCCGAGCACCTCTTTTGCCACCTGCCCCACGCGCGCCACCGCCGGGTCGGCCGCGTCGCTCTCCACGTCCAGGCGCGCCCGCTGAACTTTAAGCCGGTCGGCATCCTCCAGGCTCAAATTAAAGCTCTCAGCGAGCACCTCACTCAGCGCCTGACCGCCCTGCTTGATCGAGCGCGCCACCACCGTGCGCTCGCCATCCTGAATCAAAAGACGAGTGTGGGCGTGGCCAAAGTCGATCACCGCAAAGCTCTCGCTCTGCAGCATCATCGCGCGCTCGGCCGCCTGACGCAGCGCGAGCTCCGAGATGCCCACCACCGCCGGGTCCACCCCCACGGCCTGCATCGAGCCCAGCAGCCCCGCCAGGCGCTCGCTCTCCACAAAGCCCACCAGCGCATCAAAGGGCTCCTCGCCGCGCCCCGGCATCACCTCAAAGTCGTAGGTGACCCGCTGCAAAGGCATCGGCAGGCTGCCCATCAAGAGGTGCGGCAGCACAGACGCCACCTGCGCCTTGCCTTCAAAGGGCACGCCCAGCCGCAAGGTCATTGCCTCGCCATTGGGCATCGTCGCCACAACGCGGCTCACCCCCTCGAAGAAGCCCTGCTCCACAAGCTGCTCGATGCCCCGCACCCAGGGCTCGCGCACCACCTGCTCCTCGACCTCCGCCGACTCAGGCGCCTCTTCAAAGTCGCCACCGTCTGCCGCCTCATCGCCCCCTTCCGCGCCGGCATCCCCGGCCGCGTCGGCGTCGTCGCCGGACGCCTCAACCTCCTCCAGCGCCGTCTCTTCCACCGGCTCCGGGGCCCTGGCGAGCGTGGCGAGCTCCGCCAGCCGCACCTCGGCATAGCCCACAATCTCCACCGGACGCTGAAGCGTATCCAGAGCGACCGCCTTGATCGCCCACGCCCCAATATCCAGTCCTACAATTCGATTCGCCATCTATGCATCTCCCGAAAGCCGCCGCGCCTCTCGCGCCACGGCCTCGTTTCACCGTCTTAAGTCTCAATCCCGGGCAGCCTTAAAGCCGTCGGGTTGTCTGCGCTCACCGGCATCCGGCCGGCCTCGCATCAAGCGCCGCGCATCACTGCGGCGCTTCTAAGTGCACTATCGCAACCTCCAGTACAACACGCGTCCGCGCGCCATCTCTTCGCGCTGTTCTCTGAGCGCCGTGCGCAGCTCGCTGACCTCCTCGCTATCGTCTTCCTGCTCCTCCAGAAGTCGCTCATCCGGGGTGCGCCGCTGGGTTTTGCCAAAGTCGACCACCGCCTCGATCTCCGCCTTCGAGCTACCGTAGGTCCCGGTGCTCGTGATCCGGTAGATCGTCGACTGGTTCGTCGAGATCGAGCGCATCAACCCCTGCCGATTAAACGAAACCAGCCATGCCGGAAACGCCGGCGCCAGCGGCTCAATGGCCAGCTGCGGGTTCTCCATCACCATCAGCTGGTAGGTCGGCGAGTAGCTGATGAACTGCGCCATGATCTGGGGGTTTTCTTTAAAATCGTCGATGTACTCCGGAAGCTGGCTCACCCGCAGGTACGCCACCGGCTGACCCACCTCGGCGGAGGGCAAAAGCCGACTCTCACTGGAGCCCACATAGGCCATGAACATCGAGAGCGGGTTCTCAAAGAAGGCCCGCACCCCGTCGAGCGCCATCGCAAAGTACATCACCTGCTGGCTCACCGTGGGGTTGTTGGCACAGAGGCTGCCGAGCCCCTGGCCCTGGCTGTCAACGCCCTCCAACTCCAGGTTCTGGCAGAGGATTGCGTAAAAGACCGGAAAACTCGCCACATTGGGGTTGGGCCGGTTCACGCCGTATACGGTGAACGCTTCGCCAAAGACCTCCATAAAAGTCTCACTGACCCCCATGATCCGGTACATCTCCTCGACGTGGGTGAGCCGGGCGTTGCGGGGCTCGATCTCCGAGTCATCCCGATCGTAGGGGCGCTGCTCATCGCCGCCGCTCCCCTCAATGGTGCAGTCATCGCCAAGCGAGATCTGCTCCTCATCCAGATCCACAAAGTCGATCAACCGGCCCATCACCCGGGCGCGGTCCATCGTCTCGCCATTCTCGTCTTTGACCTCAAAGATCGAGTCGTAGCGCGTATCGAGCATCATCGCGCACAAGAGCATCAGGTCGCCCTCGTCGACCTCCTCGTCGGCAAAGCTGTTGATGTCGATGCGCCCCTCCTCCGGGGTCACCTCCACATCGAAGTTGCCGGTGAACTCCCCAAAACCGTTCACCCCCATCGCGCTCAAGTCGATGCTCGCCAGCGGAATCTCCACTCGCCCCGAGTTAAAGGGCCCCAGCAAGATGTCCATATACTGGTAGAGCTGGAAGTTGCTGCGGCGCATCGCCCGCCCGATCATCTGTCCCATCTCATCGTCGGTCTGACGGGACTCATCCTGCAGCGCGTACTGAAAGCTGAGCAAAAGCCGCGAGAGGTTCATCCCGCTCTTGGCCAGGTAGTAGCTCTTGAGCTTGTCGCGCTCATTGGTCGCCATCGCCGTGTTCACACGCGCGCTGTAGGCAAACTCCACCACCGCCGTCGACAAGATCGCCAGCGTGATCAGCACCACCATCAGCGCCACCCCACGCGGACGCCCCTCCAGTGGCGAGGCCACCGGACGGTCGAGCACATCGAGCAGCTCTCGGGTTAGGGTCGCGATCGCTCGTAGCATCTCAGTACTCCAGCAGCTCGGTCATCCCCAGGGTGACCTGGGTGGTGAACACCTCGGGCTGCCCCCGCGGGCCCACCGGCGGCATCGTCAGCGTGATGCGCACCCGGGTGGGAAGCCGCCCGGCGTGATCGCGACGGGTCGTATCCCACTCGCTCACCCAACGCCCCTGGGCGACTTCGCGCGCGGTGCCGATCTCCACAGGTCCCGGATCCCAGTACTCAAACTCCACCGACTCCACCTCCGGGATCATCGTATGCACGACCCCGCCGCTTAAGATGTCGTCGACAAAGGCCGTGTGGGAGCGGCGCACCAGGCGGTTGACCACATCCCCCTCCTCATTGACCTCGCGGCGCACCTCGTAGCCAATCTGGGTGTGGTGGCTGGCCTTCTCATCTTCGAGCACCCGCACATGGGCAAACGCTGTAAAGCTGAGCTCATCCTCGCGACCGATCATCCCGAACTGCATCGGCTCGCGACGCTGCATCGCCAGCTGCTCCTCCTCCCCCTCGTAGAGCACCTCTTCGCCCGGGATGATCTCGCCGCCATGCTGCGGCCCGGCCACATAGGCCTGGGCGATCTCATTGGCCATCCGGTTCATCGCCAGACGCACAAGCTGGTAGCGCTCAAAACGCTCGTCGACCGCATCGCGCGTCACAAAGATCTGCGAGACGCTCACCCAGGTCAGCGCCGTCAGGCCGGCGAGGATCGCCAGCGTGATCATCACCTCAATGAGCGTAAACCCGGCTCGATGTGGCATCACGCGCAGCCGGCTCATCGCCCCCCCTCGTCCATCGAGAACTCGTCGGGCGTCCCGAACATCTGGAAGTCATTATCCTCCAGATCCACCACGTACTGCGCCACCTCGATATGCTGCTCTCGCCCCATATAATCGAAGTACACCCGCAGGTTGATGCGCCGCACACGCTCGCCAACCTGGTTCACGAAGACCGGGATCTGCGCCATGAGCATCGGCAGCGCCGCGCTGAATGCGGCGTTCCCCTGCATCGCCCCCTGCTGCTGGTCGGTGCCGCCGAAGAGCTGGCTGTTGACCTGCGCCATGAACTCTTCTTCGATCTCCGGCGGAATCTCCACCGGCTCCACCGTCGCCTCCCAGCGCATCTCGGGATAGCCCTCGTCGGAAAAATCCCCCGAGAACTGCCGGTCGCTGATACTAAACCCCTCCTCCATCAGCACGTACTCAAGATCGGTCATCTTGCTGCGCGCCAGCAGGCTGGCGTTGGTCAGCCGGCTTGCATAAATCGACTGCTGTCCGCTCTGCGAGACCGTGCCCATTAAAATGGTGAGCGTGGAGGCCAGGATCGCCAGCGCGATCAAAAGCTCCACCAGGGTAAAGCCCCGCTGCTGAGCTCTCCGCCATGACTTAATCATCGCGCTCCTCCTCGCCAAAGTCGCGGTCGGGCTCCCAATCCCCACTGTAGATCTTCACCCGACCCGTCAGAGGTTCCGTCACAAGGCTGATGCGCGAGCCCTCATCGTCTCGCAGCACTACGACCGCCTCCTGCTGAAACCCGTTGGGGAAAAAACGCAGCGCGGCGCGACCCTGGGTCAGCGGCTGCTCTCGCCCCGCCAGGCGCACACTCTCAAAGCTCACCCCGTTACGAAGCTCGGTGAGCTTGACCACCGCTTCCTCGGCGCGCTCATAGCCCACGCGCTGGCTGATGCCGAAAGGATCGTCCTCACTCTTATCAAAGAGCGAGCGCTTGTTCTGGCGATGCTGCTCCTCCAGCTCGCGCGCCTCCTCCGGAAGCAGCCCCTCGGCAAACGCATCCTCATCGGGCTGCTCGGCGACCACCGGCGCTTCGGTCATCTCGGTAAAATACTCCCCCGTCTCCAGGTTGAGCACCAACCGGTACTGCGTGTTGTTGAGCGCCGCCTGGTTGTAGGCGTACTTGATCACCGAGGTCAGCCGCATCGCCTCCTCGCGAAGCTGACTTTTGGTCAGCGCGCCCATCATCGAGATGCCCGCCCCCATCAGACCGGCCACGATCATCAGCACCACCAGGATCTCGATGAGCGTCATCCCGCGCGCACCGCGACGCCTGGCACCCGATCCTTGGGTCTCCCTGGCCGTGCGATGTGCTCGCGTTTTGATCATCTC
Source organism: Lujinxingia vulgaris (assembly GCF_007997015.1). Classification (NCBI taxonomy): domain Bacteria; class Deltaproteobacteria; order Bradymonadales; family Lujinxingiaceae; genus Lujinxingia; species Lujinxingia vulgaris. Next base: position 267,725 of record NZ_VOSM01000002.1, on the reverse strand, counting down.
ATCTCCTGGCTGTGCTCTTGGGCGTCCTGACAAAAAAGGTGGTCAGCACACACATCATCTTCGGTGCCTGCCTTGCCATCTCGCCCGGCACTATAGATCTCAAACTCACGCTCACCCTTAATGTGGTAGATGTAGGGATTACCCCAGGGGTCGGGGAAAATGTTTTTGGTCAGCGGCGCCGCTCCTTGCGTCAGCTCGTCGAGCTCGTTGGGCAGGCGGTTCGGTGAGCTCGTCAGGTAGAAGGTGTTCACTAGCTGCCTGAGCTGCCTAATCTCGCGATACGCGTCGCGTTCAGGAGGTCTGGAGCACATCGCGCCGAACACGAACACACCGGCGAAGCCCAGGAAGACAGCCGCGATGAAGCCGACCACCATCATGGTCGGCACCGGCACCATCCCACGCGCCGACGTCACGCCGGCCAGCGCCCGAACCACCTCATCCTGTCGGCGTCTCGTGTTCATGATGATGCTCCCTGCGGTGACCTGATGCGTGAAACCTACGTGGCGAGCGACCTCAAAACTTACTCCGCGCGCACGTCATCTTCGGTGCCTTCGCTGCCGTCAGGCCCCACGCTGAAGATCTCAAAGTCACGGTTGCCGCTCTTCACGTAGATGTAGTCATTGCCCCAGGGATCGGTGGGGATGTCTTTGGTCAGGGGTGCGGCGCCCTGGGTCATCTCTTCGAGCTCGTTGGGGAGCCGGTTCGGCGTGGTCGTCAGGTAGAAGGAGTTGACCAGCTGGTTGAGCTGCTGAATCTCGATGGACGCGGTGCGCTCGTTGGCGCGGTCAATCGCGCCGAACACAAACACACCGACCACGCCCATGATCGAGGCCATGATCGTGATCACGATCATGATCTCCACCAGCGTCATCCCGCGGGCCGACTTGATGCTGGCCGCCGCCCGAACCATCTCTTCGCGTCGCTTCATCGTCTTCATCTTCATCGTCGTGCTCCTCGTGCTGTTAAAGCGCGCCCTCGATGCGACGCGCGGGTTATGCAACTTCGTTGCCTTTCTTGATCTTGTTGTGACCGGGCAGATGCCCGGCCTCCTTCACATCACCGTCTGATTGAGCTTGAGAATCGGCATCATCACCGCAAACACGATCACCGCCACCGCCACACCCAGCCCCACGATCATGATCGGCTCCAGAATCTTGGTCATCGCCTGAATGCGGATGTCGGTCTGCTGGGTGTAGCTGATCGCCACATTCTCCAGCATCTCTTCGAGCTGCCCGGAGGCCTCACCCACCGCGATCATGTGCGTGACCAGCGGCGGAAACTCCCCGGAGCGCTTCAGCGGCTGCGCGATGCTCTCACCCTCTCGGATGTTCACCCGCGCATCTTCAATCACCTCGACCAGGCGCGTGTTCCCCAGGATGTTTTTGACGATGTCCATCGCCGTCAAAAGGGGCACGCCGCTGGCCAGCAGCGTGGCCAGCGTGCTGGCAAAGCGCGAGATGGCGATCATGCGCACCAGCGGCCCGACCACGGGCGTCTTCAAAATAAAGCGGTCCCACTGACGGGTGCCCTTCTCGGTGCGCTTCCACTGCACAAAGCCCACCACAAGGCCGATCAAAAGCGGAAAGACCACAAACCAGTACCCGCTCAGGATATTGCTGATCCCGATGAGCACCGAAGTGATCCAGGGCAGCGCCGCGCCCTGATCCTCAAAGATCGCGGTGACCTTGGGGATCACAAAGGTAAAGATCAGCCCCAGCACCACGATGCCCACCACCATCATCAACACCGGGTAGATCATCGCGCCGATGACCTTGCCCCGAAGCTCGATCTGCGCATCGAGGAAGTCCGTCAGGCGGCTGAGCACCATATCCAGGTTACCCGAGCTCTCCCCGGCCTTAACCATGTTGATATAGAGGTTGCTGAAGTGTTTGGGGTGGTCGCTCAGCGCGTTGGCCAGGCTGGAGCCCTCATTGACCTTGCGGCGCACATCGCTGAGCGTGCGCTTGAGCTCATCCTTCTCGGCCTGGTCGGTCAGCGCGTTGAGCGCCTCCACCAGCGGAATGCCCGCGCGAATCAGGGTGGCCATCTGACGGGTGAGCACGGCGATGTCGCTGAGCGTGACCCGCTCGAGCATCTTGCGAAAGTCCACATCGCCGCTGCCGCCGGCCGACCTGGAGCCTTTGCCCTCGAAGACCTCGGTCACAAAGATCCCGCGCGCCACCAACGCCTGGCGAAGCGCGTTCTGGCTCTCGGCGTCGAGAATCCCCTTGACCGTCTTCCCGGCCTTATTCAGCCCTTTGTATTCGTAAACCGGCATACCTGATTGCCCTTAGAGTCCGTGTCGTTGCGCCATCGATTTGCGCCCTGCCGCCGGCGTTCTGGCGGCCGCGCCCGAAGACGCCCTTACGCCTCCACAAAGTCTTCCTGGGTCACGCGCATCACCTCTTCGATGGTGGTGCTTCCCGCCAGAATCTTCAGCGCGCCGTCATCGCGCAGACTGCGCATGCCCTGACGCCCCGCCTCCTTCTTGATCGTCCCGGCGTCCGCCCGGTTCATCACAAGCCGGCGCACCTCATCTTCCACACGCATGATCTCGTAGATGCCCATTCGCCCCTTGTAGCCAAGCCCCAGGCAGTTGGGACACTCGCTGTCTTCGCCCGGCTTAAAGAGATGCCCACCGGTGCGCTCGGCCACCACTGCCGGCGTCAGCCCCACCTCGGCGAGCTCCTCGGCGGTGGGCTGGTAGGCCACCTTGCACTCCCCGCAGAGCCGGCGCACAAGGCGCTGCGCCAGCGAGCAAATCACCGTCGAGCTCACCAGGAAGGGCTCCACGCCCATGTCGGTCAGACGCGTAAACGCACCGGCCGCGTCGTTGGTGTGCAGGGTCGAGAAGACGAGGTGACCGGTCAAAGACGCCTGAATGGCCATTTCCGCCGTCTCCACGTCACGGATCTCACCGACCATGATCACGTCCGGATCGTGGCGAAGGTAGCTGCGTAACCCGGCCGCAAAGGTCAGCTGAATCTTCGGGTTGACCTGCATCTGACTGATCCCCTCGAGCTGGTACTCGACCGGGTCTTCAATCGTCAGGATGTTCTTATCCGGGCTGTTGATCTCGCTGAGCGCGCTGTAGAGCGTCGTCGTCTTACCGCTACCGGTCGGGCCGGTGACCAGGATGATGCCGTGGGGCCGAAAGATCAGCCGCATCATGTCGCGAAGATGATCCTCGGCCATGCCGATGTCGCGCAGGTTCAAGAGCACCGCCGACTTATCGAGAAGACGCATCGTGATGCGCTCCCCGTGCACCGCCGGCGCCGTCGCCACACGAATATCGATGTCCTTGCCGGCCATCTTGATGCGGATACGACCATCCTGCGGAAGGCGTTTCTCGGCGATGTTCAGCCCGGCCATGATCTTGATGCGCGTGATGATCGAGGAGTGAAAACGCTTGGGCGGGCTGGCCACCTCTTTGAGCACCCCGTCGATGCGAAAACGCACCGTGATCTCTTTATCGCCGGCCTCAATATGAATATCGCTGGCGCGCTCACGCACCGACTGCACAAAGAGGCTGTTCACAAAACGAATGACCGGCGCCTCATCATCATCACCCGCGTCGAGCAGGTCGTTGATGTCCAGGCTGGCCTCTTCGGCGTGCGGGTTCTCCGCCTCATCGAGCTCATCGAGACCTGCGCCAAGCTGGCGGCTTTTGCGGTCGAACGCCTTGTTGATGGCCTCCTGCAACGCCCCGGTGGGCACCACCACCGGCAGCGCCTCCATCCCGGTCAGGAAGCGCACCTCGTCGAGCACCTCCACCGCCAGGGGATCATCGGTGGCCACCAGCACATGCCCGCGGCGCACATCAAAGGGCAAAACCCCGTGGTCGCGCGCCCACCCCAGCTGCAATCGCTCCAGCAGCATCAGGTCGATGGCGTCGGCTTCGATCTTGGGCTCAAAGGGGTAGTCAAGCTGGCGCGAGAGCGCCATGGCCACATCCTCATCGCTGACGAGCTCCAGCTCGCGCAGCACCTCGCCAATGCGACCGCCCTTCTCGGCCTGCATCTTCAGGCCGCGCTGCAGCCCGGCGGGCTCCAGCTTGCCCAACTGCATCAAGATCTCACCCAGTGGCTGACGGTTATACATGCCTTACTCCTCGCCCGCGGGCTGCTCAGCGGCAGGGGTCTCACCGCCCTCGGCCGGCGCCTGACCACCCTCGGCCGGCGCCTCACTGCCTTCGACGGGCGCAGCGCTCTCGGCTTCAGAGCCGCCCAGGATGCGGAAGCGTGGCCCCTCATCGTTGAACTGCTCAAGCACCTGCTGGCGGGCCTCTTCTTCGGAGACCGCGTTGTCCAGACGCTGACGCATCCGCTCAATCAGACCGCTCTTCTTCTGGAAGTTCACCGTCGCCATGTACTCCATGTCGCGGTTGGCAAAGAGACGCATCAGCTCACGGCGCTCCTCCATCTTGCGCTCGTAGATCTTCTGCATGTCTTCCTCACCCTCGATGATGTAGGGCGTGAGCATCAGGATGAGGTTCTGCTTGGTCGTTCTCGTGCTGGTGTTGCGGAAGAGCAGACCCACCACCGGGATGTCCCCGAGGAAGGGGACCTTGTTGATCGTCTCGTTCTCGATGTCCCGCATCAGCCCGCCGATAACGATCGTCGACTGGTCGCGCACCAGCACCGTGGTGCTGATGTTGCGAAGTGTCCGCGTCGGAGGCGCCCCGTCCGACAGACCGCCGGCGCCTTTTAAGTCGCTGACCTCCTGGTTGACCTCAAGGCGCACGTAGTCGCTCTCATTGATCTGCGGCACGATGCGCAGCATGATCCCGATATCTTCGTAGTCGAACTGGTTCAGCAGCCCTCCGCCGAGCAATCCGCCGCCGAGCAGCCCGCCGAGTCCTCCCAGCGCGCTGTTGACGTTGTTCGTCGCTCCGGTGGCAGCACCGCCCAGCCCCAGCAAACTTCCCAGACCGCCACCGGACCCCAGCCCGCGCGGAATCGGAATGCGGTCACCCACTTCGATCTCGGCCTCTTCGTTATCCATCGTCAGAATCGAGGGCGTCGACAGCACGTTGATCGAGTTATCCGTCTGACTCGCCTGCATCAGCAGCGCGAAGGCAGGCAGAGAAATCGAGGTCCCCGGCACGGTTAAAAAGGGTCCCAGAAGCCCCAGACTTGCGCCGGGCCCGCCCTCCGTCAATCCACCCAGACCGCCAAAGTTGCTCTGCCCCAGCCCGAAGCCCTGCGTGCTCTCAATGGCCCCCGACGCGAGCGCATCATCAGGGATCAAGAAGTCCAGATCCCGGGTAACCCCGCTGGTCAAACCCACCTCAAGCTGACGGTCGAGGTCGACGCCGATCTCCATGATCACCGCCTCCACGTAGACCTGGCGGCGCGGCGCATCGAGCTGGTCGATCACCCGCTCCAGCGCCACGTAGTCGCGCGGCGAGGCCACCACCACCAGCGCGTTGGTCGGCTGGTAGGCCGTGATTTGAACCTCGCCCTGCAACATCGAACCGACGGTAGCAGCGTCAGCGGCCCCCCGTTGATTCTGGCCGCCCCGCTGGTTCTGCTGCGACTGCACGCCACTGGCCAGCTGGCTCAGGGTCTGCGAGAGCTCTTCGGCGCTGGCGTACTCCAAAAACTTCACGTGCACCTGACCACCCACGGCGGTGGGCACATCCAGGATCTCGATCATCTCGCTGATGCGCTGAAAGGAGCGCTCGTTGGAGACGATGATCAGCTGGTTGGTGCGCTCATCGGCGATGATCTCGGTGATCTGCACATCCAGCGTACCACCTTCGGATGCCGCGGCCTCTTCGGTGTTCTGGTTGGCCGCGGCGCGGCGAGCGCGCGCGGCGGCCCGACGCTGGGCAGCGGTCTGGGGTTGGGCACTGGCTCCGCCGCCGTCTCCGCTGTCGAAGATCTCTTTGAGCCGCTCGGAGACCTCCGTCGCATCGGCGTGCAGCACCCGGTACACATAGAGATTTGAGGCGCCCTCGCCCTGGTCGAGGCGCTCTACCAGCGACTGAATCCGGCGCAGGTTCGAGGCGTTCTCGGTGATGATCAGGCTCGAGCCATAAGGCACCACCGTCGCGCTCGAGGAGAGGAAGTTGGTGATCACCTCCTGAATCTCACCGACCTCGGCCCGCTCCACCGGCACGATCGCGGTGACCATGCGCGCTTCATTAGGGATGACGTCGCCCCCCTCATAGGCACGCTGGGGCTCGGAGATTGCCGCCCCGCTCTCCACGATCTTCAGGAAGTTGCCCATCGGCACCACCGTCAGACCGTTCATGCTCAGCGCCGCCAGAAACGCGCGGTAGCCCTCGGCCAGCGTGATCTCCTCGGGCGCCATGATCGTAATGGTTTTATTGGCCTGCAGACTGTCGGCGATGATGAAGTTGATGTTCATCGCCCCCGAGAAGAACTTGACCACGTCTTCCAGGCTGGACTGACGAAAGTCGATCGTCACCCGCGTGTTCGCCGGAGTGCGGCGCGCCCGAAAGCCCGGGTCGAAGTTCGGCGGCAGGTTGAACTGCTCCTGCCAGCTCTGCTCCTGACGCTGCCCCTGGGCCTGATCCTGCTGGCCCTGGGCCGGGCGCACCTGGCCGGACTCCCCACGGGAGTTGCGCTCAAGCACCGCCGGCTCATCGGAGCTGGCCGCCCCCTGGGCGAAGGCCTGCGGCGCGGCCGCCAGCACCAGCGCTCCCACGATCGCCCCAACCATCGCGCCGCGTCGTACGACGCTCCTGCTCTCGTTTACTGCCTGGTTCACGGTCATCTCTTGCTTGTGGAGGTTCAAAAAGTTCAATCGCATTTTGGTCTCATTCGCCCCGCGCGCCCTGGGGCGCTTCGAGCGTTGGGTTCTATGCTTGAGGGGCCGCATCCATCACCGCACGCCCGCTATTCAATCGTGTACTCCATCTTCTCAGTACGCCCGCGCCGCTCGACCTCAATGACCACGTTGTTCTCGCTGCGCAGCTTCTCGAGCAGCTCCAACGCCTGGCGCTGATTGGTGATCGGGGTGCCGTTAACCGACTGGATGATGTCGCCGCTGCGGATACCCATCTGCGAGTAGAAGCTGCTCGGGGTCACCCCCACCATACGCAGCCCGCTGGGCTCACCATCGCGATAATTGGGCATCACGCGCGCCTGTCGGGTGAGCGCGGCCGGGTCGGAGAGCTGACGCTCCACCATCGAGCGGTCGACCTTAAAGGAGTTGGGCCCCTGGCGCTCCACGCCGCTGGCCGCGTTGGTCGGCTCGCCCTTAACCGCCGCGTCTTGCCCGACGGTGGGGCTGCGCTGGGCGGTCGGGGTGCGCGAGGCGCCCGCCGAAGAGCGCGGCGTGCTCGCCGAAGGATCGCCCGTGGTCGCCCCCTCCATACGCACGAACTCCAGCTGGCCGTTGCGCTCCACAAAGACGCGATCGCGGCGGATCTCCACAACCTCAGCGCCCTCGGCGATCAGATCACCTACGCCCACCATCATCGTCTTGTTCTGCCCGTTGTCTTTGATCAGCGCCATCGACCAGCGCGGGTTGCTGGCAACCATCACCCCGCTCAGCGTCATGTTCAGGTCGCTGGCCACCGGCACATCGTCGCCGACCGCGCCACCCTCGGGAGCCGGCACACACTGCCCCGCCTCACAGACCTCGCCCTCCGCGCACCCGTCCGGACACACGTTCGGGTCGACGACTTCCGGGCAGCCAAAAAGGCAACGCTCGGTGATATCCACCTTCCAGCTCTGCCCCCGATCGGGCTGGCGACTCTGGCGCTCACTCTGCTGGCGCATCGCCTCATAATTCGGCGCCTCCGGCACCGTAAAGGGCGCCAGCTGACTGGCCACAAAACCATTGACCATCAACGCCGACAACAGCGCCCCCATCCCGAGCAACCCCAGGTTGATGGCGCTCTGATATTTTCGAAAAAACGCTTCCATAGCTCTCGTCTCATCGCGGCAGGTGCGCGCAGCTTCAACGCGCCTTCAGACATCGGTGCAAAGGCGCCAACCGGGGAATTTGCAAAAAACACGCCAAACCTCGGGTGCGTTCGCAGCACGCAAACCCCTCAACACCGACTCACCCTTGATTTATGCGATCTTTTTAAACGTCCTGGTCCCAAAAAATTTTCTCAACCGACGCCGCCCGAGCCCCCGTTTAGGCGCAAGAATTGACATTTTGTCAATCGCTTCGAGATCTCCGCCGGCACGCTGACATTTTGTCAATCCAGCCTCATTTCCCCTCAGAGTTTGCGATAAATCGTCCGCGTGGCGATGCCCAGAAGTTTGGCGGCGAGTTTTTTGTCGCCCTGAGTCATCTTGAGCGTTTCGTGGAGCACCCGTTTTTCGATCTCTTCGAGCGAGGTCCCCAGCGGAATGGTGATATGGCGCGACTCCGCCGGACGCTCCACAAGCTGCGCGGGCAGATCGTCCACATCGATTCGCTCGTCGCGATCGAGCACCACGGCGCGCTCCACCACGTTCTCAAGCTCCCGCACGTTGCCCGGCCAGTGGTAGGCCTCCATCGCCTGCAGCGCCTCGGCGGTGAACCCGGCGATCTGGCGGCGGTTCTTCTCGTTGTAGCGCCTTAAAAAATGCTCGCTGAGCAGGGGCACATCCTCAATGCGATGGCGAAGCGGCGGGATCTTGATGTCGATGACATTAAGTCGGTAGTAAAGATCTTCGCGAAAGGTCCCCTCCCGCAGCTCCGCCTCCAGATCTTTATGCGTCGCGGCCACCACGCGCACATCCACCCGGGTGGGCGTGTTGGAGCCCAGGCGCTCAAACGTCCCCTCCTGCAGCACCCTCAAAAGTTTGACCTGCACCTGCGGCGACAACTCGCCGATCTCATCGAGAAAGAGCGTGCCGCCATCGGCGGCCTCAAAACGCCCGATCTTACGCTGGGTGGCGCCGGTAAAGGCCCCTTTCTCATAGCCGAAGAGCTCGCTCTCCAGGATCGACTCCGGCAGCGCCGCGCAGTTGATGGCCACAAAGGGCTTGTCGGCGCGCTGGCTCAACCTCCCGATCATGCGCGCGAAAAGTTCTTTGCCCGTGCCGCTCTCGCCGGTGATCAGCACCGTGGCGTCGCTGGGCGCGACCTGGCGCACCCGATCGACGGCCTCGCGCATCAACGCGGCCTGCCCCACCACGCTGCGCTCTTCTTCCAGATCGGCCAGGCGCGCCTTGAGCTCGCGGTTCTCCTCGACCAGCGCCTGGCGCTCCAGGGCCTGGCGCACCGCTTTTAGAATCGTGGCGCGCTTGATCGGCTTGGGCACAAAATCATAGGCCCCCTCCTTCATGCCCTGCACCGCACGCTCCACCGTGCCAAAAGCCGTCATCAAGATCACCTCGGCCTGGGGCTGCAACGCCTGCACCAGCTTGAGCAGATCCATCCCATCGATGTCCGGCATCATCAAGTCGGTGAGCACCAGCTCAAAGCGCTGCTCACGCAACAGATCCAGCGCCTCCTGCCCCCCGGTGGCTGTGGCCACCTGGTAGCCCTCCTTTAAGAAGAGGCGCTCCAGGGTCTTGAGGTGGGCGACCTCATCGTCGACCAGCAAAAGGCGCGCTTGATGTGCGTCCATCTTCTCTCCGCAGGCATCTCTTGGGGGGTGGGGCGGCTCGCGCGCACTCAACCGACAGCCGACCTTGCTCCATTCCCGCCGCCCCCACGTGAGGGCCGCCACAATTCCGAGGTCAAAGCGGCGCCTTCTAACGTGAACGCGCGTTGAAAGGGAAGGCAAACTTCGATAGAAAATCCTGCGCGTCATCTCTCACCAGGCTCGGTTATGGCGAAGGTCCTCTATCGCGACACGCGTGGCATTCAACGCACGCTGGTCCTCCACAACATCACGCGAATTGGTCGCCACCCCGAGCAGGACATCCAGATCCTGGACCGGGTGGTCTCCAAAGAGCACGCGATCATTGAGCGCAATATCGAGGGCCACTTCGTGGTGCGCGATGGCGGCAGCCGCAATGGCACCTACCTCAACGGCCAGCTCTTAGAGGCGCCGCAGCTGCTCAACCACAACGACACGATCAGCGTGGGCGCCACCGATATTATCTTCCACGAAGATCCCACCGATCATCGCTCCCGCAACAAGGTCACCATCCACAGCGATGACCTGGAGAGCCACGTCCGCAACCGCATCGCGCAGGACACCCGGGCGAATTTTTTGCCCGAGACTCAGATCTCCGATCCCAAAGCGCTTCGCCAGGACTACGAAAAGCTGCGCATCGCCCACGAGCTGGGTCAGTCCATCGGCGTGGAGACCGACCTGGACATCCTGCTTGAGAAGATCCTGGAGAAGGCCTTTGAGATCTTCCCGGCAGACCACGGCGTGATCCTTTTGCGCCTGGAAGGCACAGACCGCCTGGTGCCCATGGTCGTGCGCGGACGCAACGAAGACGTCAACGTGGGCGATGTGCGCATCTCTCGCACCATCCTCAACGAGGTCATCGAAGAGAAGCAGGCCGTGCTCTCCTCCGATGCCATGATGGACAGCCGCTTCTCCGGCTCCCACTCCATCATCCTGGGCAACATCCGCTCCACAATGAGCGTGCCGCTGCTTCTCGAAGATCGCATCCTGGGGGTCATCCACCTCGACTCCAAGGTGGCCAGCGGCGCGTTCACCGAAAAAGATCTGGAGATCTTAAGTGGTTTTGCCCGCCAGGCCGCCGTGCTCATCGAGCACCACCGCCTGATCAAGCAGATGGAGAGCGAGATCGTCGCCCGCGAAAAGCTCCACCGCCTGCTCTCCCCCCAGCTCGTCGAGGAGGTCGTCAGCGGGCGGCTGGAGTTGAAAAAAGGCGGCGAGTTGCGCCGCGCCACGGTGATGTTCGCCGACATCCGTAACTTCACCGCGTACAGCGAGCGCCACGATCCGCAGCACGTCGTCGAGCTGCTCAACGAGTATTTTGAGCTGATGGTCGACGTGATCTTCAAATACGAGGGCACCCTCGATAAGTTCATCGGCGACGAGATCATGGCGGTCTGGGGCGCGCCCATCTCGCATCCCGACGACACCGAGCGCGCCGTGCGCTGCGCACTCGAGATGCAGCAGGCGCTGCAGAGCTTCAACGCGCGCCGCCAGGAGGGCGACGGCAACACCCTCTCCATCGGCATCGGGCTCAACACCGGTGAGGTTGTCGCCGGGTATATGGGCTCGACCAAGAGCATGGACTACACGGTGATGGGCGATGTGGTGAACACCGCCAGCCGCATCTGCTCCTCGGCCGGCCCCGGCGAAGTTGTGGTCGGACCGCTGACCTTTGGGGATGTGGCCCCGATGGTGGTCAGCGAGAAACTCCCGCCGACGCGCCTCAAAGGCAAAAGCGAACACGTCGACCTCTACCGGCTGCGCGGTCTGCGCAACCGCCCGATCCACCCGACGTTGCGAAATATGACCTGACCCACAGGCTCAGCGCGGGGGCCCATCTGGGCGGTTGGCCCGCGCGATGCCCTGGGCTATACTCCGGCTGTCTTTCCTCCAGATAACCTTCAGCGCGACGCGTGGCCCCCTTCATGGCGCAACCCAGATATCAAGTCATCGAGCGCATCGACGCCGGCGGTATGGCCGAGGTCTTCAAGGCCAACTCCACCAGCCTGCAGGGCTTTGAGAAGCTCGTCGCCATCAAGCGCATCCTGCCCAACCTCACCCAGAACGAGCGCTTCGTGCGCATGTTCCTCGATGAGGCCAAGGTCAGCCTGCACCTTAACCACACCAACTGTGTGCAGGTCTTCGACCTGGGGATCGCCGACGGCACCTACTTCATCGTCATGGAGTTCGTCGACGGCACCAACCTCAAGAAGCTCATTGAGGTTCTGGCCCGCCAGGGCCAGGGCATCAGCGTGGCGCAGGCCGTCTTTATGGCCATCGAGATCTGTAAAGGTCTCACTCACGCCCACGAAAAGGTCGACCAGCAGGGCCGCCCCCTGGGCATCGTGCACCGCGACATCAGCCCGCCCAACGTGCTGATCTCGCGCGCCGGTGAGGTCAAGATCACCGACTTCGGCCTGGCCAAAGCCAAGAGCCAGGCCGAGATCACCGACCCGGGCGTGGTCAAAGGCAAGTTCGGCTACCTCTCGCCAGAGGCCGCCCACGGTGAGGAAGTTGACGCCCGCACCGACATCTTTGCCCTGGGCATCCTCCTGTGGGAGATGCTCGCCGGACGCCGACTCTTCCTTGGCGAGTCCGATTACGGCACGCTGCAGCTGGTGCGAAAGGCCAAAATCCCCTCGATCCGCGAGATCCGCCCGGACGTGCCCCGCGAGCTTGAGATCGTGCTGGGACGCGCCCTGGCCCGCGATCCTCAAAAGCGCATTCAGACCGCCGAGGAGCTCGCCTACCAGCTGGCCGAATTTCTTTTCGCCTATGGCGAGGTGGTCACGAGCTACGATCTGGCCGACCTTGTGGGCGCGGTCATCGAGAAACGTCCCAAACGCGCGCGCACCGTGCAGGATATGGCCGTGGATATGGCCATCCAGCAGCAGCTCAACCAGCTCAAGAGCCTGGAGCAGATTCAGGATCTCGACCTCTACCTCACCCAGCATTACGACGCGCTCCCCGACCAGGGTGAGGCCTCGCAGCCGGGGGCCGCGGGCGACTTTGAAGATCCGCGCATGTGGGCCGATCTCGGCTTTGGTACCGACACGAGCGTCGGCGAAGTGGCCGCGCCGCCCACCGGGCAGACCCCCGGCCAGCCGGACTCCTGGCAGGAGGCGGGGCTTGCCGACCTGGGCCGCTCCACCTCGGCGATGCAGGCCATTAAAGGGCCGGGGAACTCCCGACAGGAAAAGGCCCCCCGCGGAGGTCCACCGACCATCCCCGGTGCGGCCCGCAGCCCGGTGGCAGGCGGAGCGCCGGCGGCCACCCCCGCCGCCGCGCCTTCGGATGCCGTGGCTCAGCCCGGACAGCCCGGGCCGGTAGCTCAATCGCAGCCCGCCCCGCCGGCGCCCATGGCCAACCAGGCCGCGCCTCATCAGGCCGCCCCGCCGGCCGAAGCCGGCGGTGTGGGAAAGACCGCGATCCTCGTCGCGCTCATCGTCGTGGTGCTCGGTGCAGGCGCCGCGTACTTTTTAGGCTTGATTCCTCCCGGCTAGCCCTACAATTCGCAGTCCCGCGCCGTACCCCTGACCCAAGTACTATTCGCGGAGCCGCCGTACCGCTCCACTCGTCTCTCTTCTGACCCGGTGGACCACGCTATGAATGACGTGCTCGTCATGATCCTGGCAGGCGGCGAAGGCAAGCGCCTGCGACCGCTGACTCTCGACCGCGCCAAACCGGCGGTGCCCTTCGGTGGGCGCTACCGCATCATCGACTTGGTGCTCTCGAACTTCGTCAACAGCGGCTTCTACAAGATCAAAGTTCTCACCCAGTACAAAAGCGACTCGCTGATCAACCACATCAGCCGCGGCTGGCATCTGGCGCAATTCATCGACCACTACATCGACGCGGTGCCCGCCCAGCAGCGCCGCGGCCCGCAGTGGTTCCAGGGCAGCGCCGACGCCATCTATCAGAACCTCAACCTCATCTACGATGAGGAGCCCAACGATGTCTGCGTGTTCGGCGGCGACAACATCTACAAGATGGATGTTCGTCAGATGCTCGACTTCCACCGCAAGAAAGACGCCGATCTGACCGTGGCCGCCATCCCGGTGCCCGTGGAGCAGGGCCGCGCCTTTGGCATCCTGGAGATCGACCGCGACCACCGCATCATCGGCTTTGCCGAAAAACCCGAAGAGCCCCGCGAGATCCCCGGCCGCCCCGGCTGGTGTCTGGCCTCGATGGGCAACTACATCTTCAAAACCCCCAGCCTGGTCGAAGAGATCATCCGTGACGCCCACGATGAGGGCAGCGCGCATGATTTTGGCAAAAACATCATCACCAACATGGTGCGCTCCGGCCACCAGGCCACCTTCGTCTACGACTTCTCCACCAACGATGTCCCCGGCCAATCCGAGCGCGAGCGCAGCTACTGGCGAGACGTGGGCACCATCGATGCGTACTGGGAGTCGTCGATGGATCTGATCAGCGTGGCCCCGGAGTTCGACCTCTACAACCGGCGCTGGCCCATTCGCACGTACTACCAGCACTACCCGCCGGCGAAATTCGTGCACGACGACCCGGCCACAAACCGCGTCGGCCAGGCCATCAACTCCATTGTCGCCGAGGGCTGCATCGTCTCCGGGGGCACCATCCGCAACTCGGTGCTCTTTCAGCGTGTGCGCGTCAACTCCTACTCCAGCATCGAAGACTCGGTGCTCTTTGAGCAGGTCGAGGTGGGCCGCCGCGCGCGCATCCGCAAGGCGATCATTGAGAAAGGCGTGGTGATCCCGCCGGATACCGTGATCGGCTTTGACGAGGAGCAAGACCGCGCCCGCTTCCCGATCAGCGACAGGGGTGTCGTGGTGGTGCCCAAGGGCTATGAGTTCGAGGCATGAGCAGCCCGGCGCTCGATGTGCTCTTTATCTGGCATATGCACCAGCCCTACTACGGGGTGGGCGATGAGGGGGATTTTGAGCTCCCCTGGGTGCGCCTGCACGCGCTCAAGTCCTACTTCGACATGGCCTGGCTGATGGCCGAAAACCCGCAGATGCGCGCGACCTTTAACTTCTCCGGGAGCCTGCTTCTGCAACTTCAGGAGTGGGTGGAGGGCGGCCGCCGCGACCGCTGGTGGCACCTCTCACGAGCCTCTCTGGAGGAGCTCAGCGCGAGCGACCGGCTCGCGATCGTGCATCATTTCTTCAGCCTCAATCACCCCCACGGGGTGCGCAGCCTCCCGCGCTACGCCGAACTCCTCGACGCGCGACAGGAGCGCGGCGAGGAGGTCTGTGCCCGGGAGTGGGGTCCGGGTGAGTTTGGCGACCTGCAGATGCTCTTCAACCTGGCCTGGTGCGGCTTTGCCGCGCAGGAGGAGTACCCGCAGCTGCGCGCCTGGCGCGACCAGGGCCGCGACTTCAGCCGGGAAGATCGCCAGGCGCTTCTCGATCTTCACCTCGAGATTATGGCGCGGGTGCTACCCCTCTACCGCGACCTCTGGGAGCGCGGCCAGATCGAGGTGAGCCTCACACCGATGTTCCACCCGATTGTGCCCCTGCTCATCGACACCGACGCCGCGCTGCGCGCCACCCCCGATCGCCCCACCCCGCCCCGGCTGCAGGCCCCCGATGACGCGCGTCGCCACATCCAGGAGGCCCTGGCGTACGCCGAGGCGATCTTCGGACGACGCCCGAGCGGCATGTGGCCCTCCGAGGGCTCGGTCTCCCCGGAGGCCGTCGCGCTCTTTGAAGAAGCGGGCGTGCGCTGGATCGCAAGCGATGAAGCGATCCTCAACGGGTCGTGTGACTTTGAGCGCGACCGCGACCTCTGGCGCTCCTGGCGGCTGAACCAGGCTCCTAATGTCGCCCTCTTCTTTCGCGATCACGGCCTGAGCGACCGCCTGGGCTTCTCCTACGCCCATATGAGCGCCGACGACGCCGCCAACGATCTTATCGGCGCGCTCGAAGGCATTGCCCGCGCCGCCCACCGTGATGAGAACCCTCGCCCCATGGCCGCGATCATCCTCGACGGCGAAAACCCCTGGGAGCATTACCCCGACGATGGCCGCCCCTTTCTGCAGGCCCTCTACGATCGCCTGCGCGAGCACGCCTTCTTGACGCCCTCCACCCCCGACGACCACCTCCGCCAGGGCGCTCGTTCGGGGCAGCTTGAGCGCCTCCACTCCGGCTCCTGGATCCTGGGCAACTACCAGATCTGGATCGGCCACCCCGAGACCAACCTCGCCTGGGAGCTTCTGGGCAACGCCACGCGCTGGTTCGAGGGCCAACCCCAACCCGACGCGGAAGATGCACAGGCGCTTAAGTCCTGGCGGCGCGCCCACCAGGCGCTGATGATGGCCCAGGGCTCCGACTGGTTCTGGTGGTACGGCGACGATTTCAGCTCGGAGCAGGACGCGCTCTTCGACAGCATCTTTCGCGCGCTCCTGCGCCACGTCTACACCTTGCTGGGCGAGGAACCTCCCTCGCGCCTGCATCACCCCTTAAACGAGGGT
The DNA here is from genome assembly GCF_007997015.1 of Lujinxingia vulgaris. Lineage (NCBI taxonomy): Bacteria > Deltaproteobacteria > Bradymonadales > Lujinxingiaceae > Lujinxingia > Lujinxingia vulgaris. The sequence goes on along the minus strand of NZ_VOSM01000002.1, from coordinate 251,712 downwards.
GAGGGCGGCAAGGCCGCCGTCGCCGCACACCGCGCCCCGACCCACCCCATTCACCCGCGCATCGACGGGCGGCGCGGTGGCTTTTTTGACTGGGAGGGCGCCGGCTCTTATCTGCCCCGCAGCGGCTACGGCGCGATGTTTGAGACCACGCGCTACGTCGACCAGATCCTCTACGGCCTCAACGCCGAGCAGATCTTTGTGCGCGTCGACCCGGGCCCCGACCTCCGAGATCACCTGCACCTCGAGCTCCGCCTGACCTGCGGTCAGACCACATCGACCATCGCGCTGCACCCCGACTTTCACGGCCAGCCTCGGGCGCAAAGCCCCCTCGCCACGACCCCGCTCACCGACTGGGCCTATGCTCAGTGCTGGGAGCTCGCGCTTTCTCGCAAAGCCCTGAACTGCTCTGCTGCGCAAAAGATCGACCTGCGCATCGCGGTCTTCGACGGCTCGCACGAACTTCGCCTCATTCCCGCCGAGCATCCCCTCAAGATGGATCTCTCTGCCTCGCCAGACGACTGGTTCGTCTAGCCGATCTCCCAGGTGCCGTAAGGCGGCAACTCCCGCATCGACTCGCGGATGTAGGGCACATCGGCCTCCAGCTCCTCGCGCGCGCCTTCGATGATGCGCTTGAGCTTGGAGTAGCTGTTGACGATGATCTGCAGCGGGCTCGGCGGGGTGCGAAAGGTCTTATGAAACGAGGCGTAGGGCATATTTGCCACCACCGCCGGCCGCGCGATCTGCTGGATGGGAATCCAGATCAGATTTCGCCCCGTAGAGAGGGGCGCAAACGCATCAAACGAGAGGATCTGCGCGTTGCGCGAGCCCACCGAGCCCCGCTGCACCGACTCCCAGGCCACCTTCGAGGGCACGTTGTTGACCACCCCGCCGTCGCAGAGGCGCAAGAGCTGATGGCGCGCAAACACGCTCTCCAGCGGCCCGATCGTCTCCGGGTCGTCATGGAAGACGTCAAAATGCAAGAGCCCGGGCACCGAGCAGCTAAAGCCCGCGGCCTCAATCACCGGAAAATGCTCCGTGCCCGGCTCCGACCCGAAGACCACCTGGGTGAGCAGGCGCGGGTTTTTGGAGAGCTGGCGCACCGCGCCAAAAAAGAGCTTGAGCTTGCGCCGCAGCGCCAGCGGCGTCATGCCCTCCTCGCCAGACTGCTCGTACTCGCGGTCATCGAAGTGAAAGCCTTTGCGAACCCCGGTGGCCACGATCTCCAGCTTGATGGGAAGATCGTCAAAACGCGGCATCCCGCTCCCCAGCAGCTCCTGAAACATCTCGCGCGCAAGGCGCATGATGTTGAGGTGAAACGCCCCCGGAAACCCAAAGCGCGAGTACCCGGTGAAGGGCCGAAAGAGCGTGTTGTAGTCGAGGTTTTTGGGCATCGCCAGGGCGACCGAGACCGGGTCGTAGCTGCGGTCAATCGCCCGCACAAGCCCCAGCAGGCTACCCATGGAACTTCCCACAATAAGCTCCGGGGTGATGCCCAGCTCCTTGAGCATCGCAAACGTGCCCAGGTGCACAAGCCCCGCACCGCCCCCGCCGCCGAGCACCAGCACCAGGCGCTTCTGGCGCAGCTCCGCGTCCAGGTGTTCCGCCCCGAACGTGCTCGAATGACGTGTCAAAAGCTGCGAGCGGGTCTGGTCGACGCGCATCGCCACCACCGGGGCTATCTCGCGCAGGGCATCCACCCGCACCTCGCCAGTCTCCGGCAAGAGCGGCACGAGCGACTCCACCATCCAGCGGCGCAGCGCGTCGACGTCTTCGCTCAGCGAGATGTCATTGCCCACCGGGGTGCGAAAGAGGTTCATCTGCCCGAGCGCCGCCGCATAGCGAAAGAGCGCCTGATGGCGCACGTGCAGGACGTTGGGTTGATCGACGATCAGCCTGATAAAGCGCTGCTCAAAATCCTTGAGCTCGCGAACCCGCACAAAATGTCGACCGTATCGACTCAAACGCCACTCGCTCTCGCATGGTGCTCGCTGGTACCTCAATGACCAACGCCGGCGCAGGAGCGCCGGCGCAGATTATCGGCGCTCGGGCCGATCCTGGCAAAGAGATTTTCACCACAACGCGAAGGCCCGCTCCTGGAGCGGGCCTTCGCCTCTTTTTACTTAGCTTTTCAGGAAGGAGAAGAGCCCTTTCTTGGGCTGCTCCGCACCCTCGCCGCCCTCGCCATCGGCGTGCGGGGGCTTGAGCTCGGCAACCTTCGTCGCGAGTTCCACAAAGGCCTCGGTCACCGGGCTATCCGGCTGCCCCACCACGACCGGGCGCCCGGCGTCACCGCCTTCGCGCACCGTCAGGTCGAGCGGGATCTCGCCGAGCACCGGCGTCTCCAGACGCTCGGCCTCTTTGGCCACCTCGGCGGGATTGCCGAAGATGAAGAACTCCTCTTTGGTCGAGGGCACGATGAACTTCGACATGTTGGTCACGATGCCCATCACCTCCACATTGAGGGTCTTGAACATCTGCAGCCCGCGCGCCGCATCGATCAGCGAGAGGTCCGACGGGGTGGTCACGATCACCGCGCCATCGACCGGCACCGTCTGCGCAAGCGCCAGCTGCGCATCACCGGTTCCCGGCGGCATGTCGACGATCAGGTAATCGAGCCCGCTCCAGTCCACGTCGCGCAAGAACTGGCGGATGATTCCCGTGACAATCGGCCCGCGCCAGATCACCGGAGTATCTTCATCCATCAAAAAGCCCAGGCTCATCACGCGCAGCCCGTCGGCCTCCATCGGGAGGATGCGGCGGTTGCTCACCGCCGGGCGCCCGGAGATGCCCAGCAACGTAGGCAGCGAGGGACCGTAGATATCCACGTCGAGAAGACCCACGCGGTGGCCGATCTTCTGCAGCGCCAGCGCCAGGTTCACCGCGACGGTGGACTTGCCCACGCCGCCCTTACCGGAGGCCACGGCGATGACCTTGCCCACGCCTTCGATCGGCGCCGAAGGCGCAGCCTGGGGCTGGGCGGCCGGCGAAGCCTTGCCGGCGGCAGGACGCGCCGCGGGTGCTGCCGCCGGCTGGGCGGACGGGGCCGGGGCCGGCTCGCCATTCTGCTCGCGCTCCAGCGCCTGCGGGGTCATCGTCTTGACCTTAACCTCGAGCACGCCGTCAATCGCCTCGACCTTATCGTAGACCGCATCCTCAATCGTGAAACGCTCCTCACGTGCGCGCCCCTTGGGCATCACCAGCGTGATGTCGGCCACGCCCGCTTTCACCTCGACCTGCTCAACCAGGTGGGTATCCACGATGTTCTTGCCGCCCTGGCCCGGATCTTCGACGCCTTCAAGCGCTGCGATCACTTCACCTTTGATCGAAAAATCGTCTTTCATGCATGCCTCGGAAAAGGTTGGAATCTGGCCGCCGCTGGCGCGCGCCCTTGCGCGGCACCGCGGTCGCTGGCCGGAAGCCCCTGGAAAAGAGCTCCGCAAGCGGGGCGGACCTAAGCACCCCGGCGACCGATTCAATACTTCGAAGTTATAGGGGGATAACGCGCCCTCAGGCGCTCTGATCGGGATGGTTCGGGCAGGCCGGGATCTGGCACTCGGCGTAGAGCTCGATCTTCTTTCGCCGCACCTGGTACTGCATCTTCTCGGCGATGGCCTGGATGCGCTCGTTGAGCCCGTCGTCGTTGAATTCGATGATCTTGCGGCAGTCCACGCAGATGAGGTGGTCGTGCTGCGGATCCTGATTGTGGATCGGATCGTAGCGCGTCTGCCCGTCGCCAAAATCCTTGGGCAGCGCAAAGCCCTGCTCCACCAGCAACTTCAACGTGCGGTAGACCGTCGCATAGCCTATGCGCGGCTGATGCTCACGCACGTCCTCCAGAAGCTCGTCCGCGCTGATATGTTTGTCGAGCCAGAAGAAGCGCTCGACGATCACGTCACGCTGCTTGGTCGACTTGAGCCCGGCCTCCTGAAGGCGCTCGGAGAATGCCTCCATCGCCTCGGCCACGCGGGCCTCTCGCTCCTCTAACGACTGCTCAGCCACGATACTTTGCCTGGGGTAGATGATGAACGGACCACGGCTCGCACCTTAAGGTGTGCAAAGCCGATGGCGGACCGGGAATGGATGCCCGCGCCCGATTTCTGAATCGGAGTCTTGATTTAGCGCCCGCAACTGCGGGAGAAGCGCGCTCCGCCTGCGCAATCTACGCAAACGCTCGCCCGGTGACAACACCCATCCCCGGCCGGCCATTTCGGCCTGCTCCAGACTCAGACCCTCGACACCTCGCCACACCCGCGTTACATCGACGGGAGTGGCGCTTCGCCAGATCCCTTCAACACCACTCAGGAGTGTGCGCATGTCTCTCTCGGCCATCTGTGTCTATTGCGGTTCAAGCCCCGGCACCAACCCCCGCTTCCTGAAAGGGGCCCGGGCCATGGGGGAGGCAATGGCCGCGCGGGGCAGCGCGCTGGTCTATGGCGGCTCCCGCTTTGGAATGATGGGCGCCGTCGCCGACGCAGTACTCGACGCCGGTGGCCAGGCCATCGGCATCCTGCCCCGCGGACTTGCCACCAAAGAGGCGGGTCACCCCGGCCTCAATGAGTTGCATATGGTGGGGAGCATGCACGAGCGAAAGGCGATGATGATCGAGAAAAGCCAGGCCTTCATCGCCATGCCCGGCGGCATGGGCACGCTGGAAGAGCTCTGCGAGGTGATCACCTGGTCGCAGCTGGGCATCCACCGCCGCCCCATCGGGCTGCTCAACCTTGAGGGGTATTTTGATCCCTTCCTCACCTTCCTTAAACACGCGGTAGAGAGCGGCTTTCTCAAAGCCGAACATCTCGACCTGCTGCTTGTCGACGCCGACCCGAACGCCCTGCTCGATAAGATGGAGGCCTTCGAGTGGCCGCTGACTCAAATCTGGATGGACCGCACCGAGATCTAAGCAGCGCACGGCAACGCACGCATCTTCGGGGGGAAAGTTGAACCCGGCGAAATGAGACTCAGGTCACGCCAACGCTGTACACCACCGCCGCCACGATGCCGTAGATGATGTGCAGGATGATCAGGAAAACGGGCATCCCCACCCCGATATTACGACCGAAAAAGCCCGGCGCGCTCAGCACCTCACCACTCCCCATGCGTGGATGCACCGCCGGCAAAAGTCCCAGTCCGGCGCCGACGACCACTCCGTGCAGCGCGCCAAAGAACGCTCCCCAGGCTGCTGCCGCGCCTAACACCCCGACCGCCCCCACCGCCGAAAGCAACACCGCATAGAGCACACCGAAGATCGCCCCCATGATCAGGTGCACTGTGATCCCGATCAGATAGACAACGTAGTGGTCGCGATCGGGCAAAAAGAGCAAACCAATCGCCCGCACCATATCGGTCGATAGCCCCATCACTCGCCCGGCGACCATCGCCATCGTCATCAGCGCCACACCCACCACCCCGGCGAGCACCGCCTGCGTCCAGATTATCTCCATACTCGCTCCTGGCCATGACCCTGTGGTGGGCATCTGTTTATTGGGCTTTTTCTGAAGGTAACCACCCCGCTTCGTCCTTCAATTTAGCGCCCCAGCGGCTACCTTGACCCCCTTATAGGTGCGTGCTAGCGTCCGCCCCCCTTGGCTGTGGAATTTTTCCCTGTTCGGCTTGATAGGCTTCCCATGAAATGCTCGCGATCGCTCTCTGGTGCATGTTTGATTCTGGCTCTGGCCCTGCCCTCCTCTCTGGTCGCCCAGGAAGACGCCGCAGGTGAGCCCCCGGCGCCCTCCCAGGCTCCCGCCGCCGACGACACTCCGTCGGACGAGGAGGTCGACGCTGCCGAAGATGCCTCCGAGGAAGAGACGCCGAGCGAAGAGACGCCGAACGAGGAGGCCGACGCCGCCGAAGATGCGGAGCCGATTTCTGCCGAAGAAGCCGAGGAGGCCCCGGCCGATGAGACGCCGGTCCTGGTGGAGCAACCCGCCGACGCGCCCTCCGACGATGATCAGGGCGACGACTGGCCTGAGGACGACTTCTCCGACTTCGACGAGATCGCCGAAGACATCGAGTTTGTGCCGGCCGAGGCCATCGACGACGCCATGCTCGACCGCCTCACTCCCCTGGCGAGCTTCCCCTATGTGGAGGTCTCCGGCCACTTGCGCACCCGCAGCCGCGCCCGCTTCGGATTTGACCTGGGCACCGGTGGCACCTCCGCAGTGCTCCCGCCGCTGGAGACGGTCAGCCCCGCGGACGCGCCGGCCAACCCGGAAGCGAGCAACCTCTGGACGACCGACCTGCGCCTGCGCCTGGCGCCGACCTTCCACATCTCCGAGACGCTGCGGGTACACACCGAGGCCGATCTTCTCGACAACATCGCGCTGGGCGCCGATCCGCGCCACAGCTACTTCGTCGAGGGCATGCCCGGCGCCGATTCCCGCGTGCTCGGCGGCTACAGCGGCGCCTCCTCACTTCTGCGCGTGCGCCAGGCCTACGGGGAAGTCGACGCCTTCTTCGGCACCCTCTCGGCCGGCCGCATGCTCAATGACTGGGGTCTGGGCATCTTCGCCAACGGTGGAGACTGCGACGATTGCGACTTCGGTGACGTTGTCGACCGCGTCTCGCTGCGCACCAGCCTCTGGAACTTCAACGTGCTCGCCGCCTACGACTTCGCCGGCGCCGGCCTCACCAGCGACTCGCTGGGCTTTGATCACGGCACCCCCTACGAGATCAGCCGCCTCGACGGCACCCACCAGTGGACCGCTCAGGTCTGGCGCGCACCGATCAGCCGCGCCGATCGTGAGCGCCAGGCCCACGCCCTCTACACCACGCGTCGCCCCGTCTTTAACGGCGGTCTCTACGTCAGCGGTCGCCACAAGCAGGCCCAGGCCAACATCGATGAAAACGGCCTCAACACCGTCGCTCCCCCGGAGCTGACCTACCGCGGGCTGGACATCTACTCGGCCGACCTCTGGGGCCAGATGCTCTGGGAGCCTGCCGACGATCGGCGCATCCGGGTGGAGCTCGAAGCGCTGGGCATCTTCGGCAGCGTCGACAACACCACCGCGGCCGCCGTCGGCTTCGACCCCGACCGGACCGGCAGCGTCAACTGCTTCGATGAAGGCGCCCGTGAGAACAACCCGGCGGCCTGCTCCACCGACGCCGAGGGCAACACCACCTCCAAATCCGTCACGCAGTTCGGGCTGGCGCTGGAGTCGGAGTTCTACTTCGGCGGCCCGGTCACCTTCGGTCTTAACGCCGGGATGGCCACCGGTGGCGACAGCCCCAACTGGGGCTACGGCGAAGACGCCGCCGCCCAGCTCGACTTTATGCGCTTTAGCCCCGACTACCACCTCGACCTGATCCTCTTCCGCGAGGTCATCGGCACGGTCACCAACGCCACCTACGCCAACCCCTACGTGATGGCGACCTTCCTGGACAGCGGGCTGCAGCGCATGGAGTTTCAGCTCGACGCCATCGCCTCGCGCGCGCTTAACGCTGCCGGTACCCCCTCCGGCGAGCCGTGGCTGGGGCTGGAGTTCGACGCCTCGCTGCGCTACCTGGCCACGGACACCTTCCTGGCCGCCATCGACGCCGGCGTGCTCTTCCCCTTCGCCGGCCTGGCCGCCGAGGTCGACCGCCCGCGCTTTAATCACTACGGCGACCTGGGCCCCTTCGGCGAAGCGGTCGATCCGGGCCTCGCCTGGACGCTTCAGGGCCGCCTGATGTGGAAGTTTTAATCCCGAAGCCCCCTCGCCGCGACGCGCCCTTTAAGGCGCGTCGCGCTGCGTTTGGCGCACGTGCAAAGGTGCGCCTGGCGGCGCTCGTCGTCGCCCTGGTCGCCGTGAGCGCAACAGTGTGGGGATGCGCCGCGCTGCGCGCGCCGGTCGCCCCCCCGCCGACGGAGACCGTCACGCTGAGCGTGGAGCGCGTCACCGAACAGGGGCTTTTTCTGCGCATCGTCCCGGCGCAAACACCCGCGCCCGGTGCGCTTCGTCTGGAGCGCGTCTGTGGCGAGTCGCCCGCGACGCCACTCTACGAACTTACGCTCAACGCGACGCAGCGCGACGCCTGGGAGCGCGGCGCGCTGGAGCTGCGCGATCCTCGCGGGATCGGCTGCCCCGATCTGCGCTACACCCTGGCGGTGGCGCCCGGCAGCGAGGGCCCCTGGGAGCTCGCCACAGGCCTTGAGACGAGCTCCAGGGAGCTGCCGCCCCCACCTGCCAACCTGCAGGCAGAAGCCACACCTGCGGGCGTAAGGCTGCGCTGGGAGCCATCTGGAGGGTGGGGCGTGCGCCTGATGCGCCGGAATCTGGCCTCAAACGCCCCGGAATCCCCCGCATCCTGGGAGCCCCTGGCGGCCATCGAGCCCCCCACCGGCGGCACCTACCTCGACCGCAACGCTCGCCCTGGCGAGGCCTACGCCTATATCGCGCAGCACGTCGATGCGGCCCGGCCCGCCCCCCACCTCGGAGCCTTCGGCTCACCGGTGTACGTGGCGCTTCCCCCGGCGCCCTGAATCGCCCCCCTGAAACAGCGCCCTGAGCCGGCCGGCTTGGCACCCGGCCCCGCCGCACCTATACTTGCGCGCAGTCACTCTACGACATCTCCCCGGGCCCGCTTCTTCGCCACCTCCGCCCGATGCCCCTTCGATCTGTGCCCCCCGGCCTCCAGATGACGCGCTTTCGAGAACGCTACGAAGAGATCTACACCCTGCTCACCCGCACCGAGTTGCAGCAGGGCTCGGCCGGTCTCGATGAGCTCAGCGCCCTGCCCGACCTCTTCGGCCAGGACGATGAGCTCTGGCTGGGCTTCTACACCGAGGACGGCCTGCGCATCGCGCTGGAGAAGTACGGATTTATGCGTGATCTCGAGCGCATCGGCTTTCGCGACCGTCGCCTGGAGCTGCGCACCGACGACCCCGACGAACACATGTTGCGCATCTGGAGCAAGCAGCCCCCCTGCGACGCCCCGCTGGTCGAGCTTGTGGTGCGCCGCGACTTTTTGCAGGCCCCGGGCCTGGGCGACCAGCCCACCACCCACGTGCCCGTGCTCAACATCGAGTGGCTGCTTCTGCAACACCCCGGCGCCGGCTTCAGCCCCGAACGCCCTCCCCTTCCCGGCCAGCGCTACCCGGGGCTGGGCGTCGGCCCCCAGGTTCTGGAGCTTCTTCGAAACGTCTGCCAGCGCCTGGAGCTGGCCGCGCTCGTCACCGTCCCCTCTTACTTTCATAACGCGATCTTCTACAGCGAGGAGTTTCGCCACTTCGACCCCTACTGGCAGGGGGCTTTTCTGGCGCTCTGCCGCGATGTGATGCCCCAGGCCGCAGGCTCGGTAGCGGCCTCCTCCTGGGGGCTCTACTGGGAGATGGTCGAGAATAAAAACGCCCCCACCAAAGAGCCCTTTGACTGGTTTCAGCAGCTGATGGTCTACCCCATCTCCGAGCGTCTGCGCGCCTACTTCGAGACCCGCGACTACCAGCGCGAGGTCCAGCAGGGCTTAAGCGATCACGACTTTTTGCTGCACACCGAGCCCTTAAAACAAACGCTCGCTGCCCGGGGGATCTCTCCCCTGAACAACGAGCGTATCGACGCCTGGATCGACGACGTCTGAGCGTTCTTTAGCCCGGCGCTCTCTGAGGGCGCCGGGTCGTTCGCTAGCTTAAAGTGGCGAGATAAAGGCCGAGTAGGCCGCCTTCATGCCCAGGTAGATGAGGATCGTGGAGCCACCGGCCACCGGCAGGGTGTAGACCCACGACTTCACGATATTCCAGATGATGCCCAGGTTAAGCGCCGTCATCCCGCGCGCAAAACCCACGCCGATCACCGCGCCCACAACCGTGTGCGTGGTGGAAATCGGCAGGCCCAGCCAGCTTCCCATCAGGATCGTGGAGGCCGCACCGAACTCCGCGGCAAACCCGCGCGAGGGCGTGATCTCGGTGATCTTGGTACCGATGGTCTCAATGACCTTGTAGCCGTAAGTCGCAAGACCGATCACAATCCCCAGCCCGCCCAGCAAGAGCACCCAGGTCGGCACGGGAACCTTCGCGGTGATCGCGCCCTCATTGAAGGTGCCCACAATCGCCGCCAGCGGACCGATGGAGTTGGCCACATCGTTGGAGCCGTGCGCAAAGGCCACAAAACAGGCCGTGGCAATCTGCAGGTAGCGAAACACCTTCTCAACCCGCGCCACGTGCAGGTCGCGATCATCGCCGGAAGGCTCCTCGATCTTGCGCACAAAGAGCCAGCTCACCAGCGAGCCCACCACACCGACCAGCGCTGAGAGCATCCAGATCTCGGCGACGCCAATGCCGTACGACTCCAGGTCAACGCCGGGCATGCCCTTCACAAAGATCACAAGCCCCAGCACCAGAAACACCGGGAAGACCAGCACCGGGCTCCAGCGCTTGACCGCCGCCACCGGGTTATCCGCATCGAAGATCATCTTTCGCACAAGCGAGAAGACCAAAAACGCCAGAATCCCGCCCGTCAGCGGGCTCACAGCCCAGCTGCTCACGATCTTGGCAAGCGTGCCCCACTGAATGTACGCAGGCCCCACCGACACCAGGCCAAAGCCGGTAATGGCACCCACGATCGAGTGCGTGGTGGAGACCGGCCAGCCCAGCATCGCCGCCAGGTGCAACCAGACCGCCGCCGAGATCAGCGCAGCGAGCATCCCCAGCATAAAGAGCGTCGAGCCCTCCGGCGTGCCCACCACCGCCGCGTCGTTGAAAAGAAGAGGATCGATGATGCCGCGGCGCATCGTGTCAGTGACCGACGCACCGGCGATAAACGCGCCTGAAAACTCGAAGATCGCGGCGATGATCACCGCCTCTTTAAACGAGATGGCCTTCGAGCCGACGCTGGTGCCCATGGCGTTGGCCGCGTCGTTGGCGCCGATGCTCCACGCCATATAAAAGCCAAACGCAATGGCCACCCAGAGGATCAGTTCCACACCCATGGAGTTACGCTCCTGGTACTACGGTTCGCTGATCACTGCCCGGCCCACCTCACAAGGTCGGGCCGGGGCAGCGGGCTGCGCGCCGAAGTCCGGAGCGCAGCGGGTTGATTGCTCAGAACTTATTTGGACATGAACAGGCGCAGGCGGTTGCCCATCTTCTCGGCCGCGTTGGCCATGTCGCCCACCTTGTTAAAGATCTTGTTCCAGATCAGCAGGCTTCCGGGCTTGATGTCGTCTTCCATCCCGAAGAGCAGCCGCGCCAGGGAGTCCTGCACCAGGTCGGCCTCGTGCTCCAGGCGGTTGAGCTCATCGATCATCAAGAGCACCCGCTCGGCCTCAGGGCCGGTGAAGCTGACATCGGCCAGAACTTCGAGCGCGTCGACGATCTCCACGGCCTTATCCACCGTGGTCATCACCCGACGAAGCAACTTTTTGAGCTGCGGTACCAGCTCGGGATGCGGCTCCATCTTGCGCAGCGTAAAGAGAATGCCCACATCCTCGGCGTTGTCGGCGATCGCATCGAGCGAGGCCAGCACGTCGAGCAGGTCGCGGCGGTCCACCGACATGAAGATCGTCTTGGGCAGGCTGTCGCGGATGCGCGTTTTGACCACATCCACCTCGTGCTCAAGGTGGCTGATGTTCTCCGCGATCGCCTTGACCTTGTCCTGGTCGCCCTCAAAGACCGCGTCAAAGAGAACGGGCACCTCATCGGCGCACTCCTTGACCTTGTGGGCCATCTCTCGGATATACGGGAAGGGACTTTTGGCGAAGAGACCGAAGATTGAACGGACCATCATGGACTACCTGTGGTGGAAAGGGTTCACCGGCAAAAAACGCTTACGGGCGTTTCACTTGGCGATTCTCACATCAAACTTCTTTTCGCCCCGGGGCGATGCGGCGAAGCATAGAGTGTCGCTATGGACTGTCAACAAGCTCGTGGATGGATCATGACTCGAAGGATGGATTGTTTCAGCAGCGTCACAATTGCGCTGCTTCTCTGCGGGCTGAGCCTGCCGGCAATGGCGCAGGAAAGCGCGCCGACCGCTGATGCGCCCGCCCCCCCCGACTACAGTCAACATCGGGTGCGCTCCTCGGCCGGGCTGGTCGCTGCCGATCACCAGCTGGCCTCGGAGGCCGGCGCCGCCATGCTCGCCGCCGGTGGCAACGCCGCCGACGCCGGCGCCGCCGCCATGCTCGCTGTCGGGCTGACCAACCCCTTTGCCTCCGGTCTTGGCGGAGGCGGATTCTGCCTCTACCGCGAGGTCGACACCGGCGAGACGACCGTCATCGACTACCGCGAGCGCGCACCGGGAGCCGCCCATCGCGACATGTACCTGGTCGATGGCGAGCCCGATCCGCAGCTCGCCCGCCACGGTGGCCTGGCCGTCGGCGTGCCGGGCGAAGCCGCCGGTATCTGGTCGCTGCACGGCCGCTTCGGTGAGCTGGAGTGGGAGCGCATCGTCGAGCCCGCGCTCAACCTCGCCAGTGAAGGCTACCCGGTGGGTGCCACCCTGGCGCGCCACCTTCAGACCCTGGCCCCCACGCTTGAAGAGTGGCCGGAGCTCAAAGCGGTCTTCACCCGCGAGGACGGCAACCTCGTCGAAGAGGGCGACATCCTGGTGCGCGAAGACCTGGCCCGTGCACTCCAGCTTCTCCGCGATGAGGGCGTGCAACCCTTTTATACTGGCGAGATCGCCGAGGCGACGGTTGAAGCAGTGCAAGAGGCCGGCGGCATCCTCACCCTCGAAGACCTCAAGCGCTACCAGGTCGCCATCCGCCAGCCCGTGACCGGCACCTACAACGACTTCGAGATCATCTCGATGCCGCCCCCGTCCTCGGGCGGCGTCGCACTGATCGAGGCTTTTAATATCCTGGAAGGCTTTGAGCTCGAGTCGCAGGCCTGGGACGCCCCGGCCATTCACCTGATCGTCGAAGCCCTCAAGCATGCCTTCGCCGACCGCGCCGCCCACCTGGGCGACAGCGATTTTGTCGACGTCCCCGTCGACCGCCTCATCTCCAAGGATTACGCCGCCCAGCTCCGAGAGACCATTGAGCTCAACAGCACAAAACCCATCGACGCCTACGGATCGACCGCCCCCTCCGACGATCCTCCCGGCACCTCCCACTTAAGCGTCGTCGATGCGGCCGGCAACATGCTCGCCTGCACCACCACCATTAACACTCGCTTCGGCTCACTGGTCTACGATCCGAACTTCGGGCTTATCTTCAACAACGAGATGGCCGACTTTAACACCGCCCCCGGACAGCCCAACCTCTACGGTCTGATGGGCAACGAGCAAAACGCCGTCGCCCCTGACAAGCGCCCCTTAAGCTCGATGAGCCCCACGCTCGTGCTCAAAAATGGCGAGCCCTTCATGAGCCTGGGCGGCAGCGGCGGCCCCACCATCATCACCGGCACCTACTTCACCATGGTCGCCACCATGATCTTTGGCCGCGATCTTCTCGACGCGGTCAGCGGCCCGCGCATGCACCACCAGTGGTTGCCCGAGCAGCTCTTTGTGGAGTTCGACAACCTCCCCTTCGCCCCGGGTCTCGTCGAGCGCGGCCATCAGCTGCAGACCCGCCGCGCCTACAACGCGGTGCAGGCCATCATGCGTCAGCCCGACGGCAGCTGGACGGCGGTCAGCGATCCGCGCAAAGGCGGCATCCCCGCTGCTCCACAGACCACCACCGAACCCATTGAGCCCCAGGCGGAGTAATCGTGGAGAACCTTCAAGGCGGCACCCTGGCGCTGGAGCATCGCTACCACCTCGACCGGCGCATCAGCACCGAGAGCCTGCTCTCGCGCTACGCGGCCACCCAGGAGCCCTTCGGGCTGCCGGTGCAGGTCGTGATCTTTGAGGGCCTCCCGGAGGCCGGCGCCGCAGATGCGCTCATCGAGCGCATCCGCAACAGCGCCGAGCGCGCAAGCCACCACCGCATCGAGGGCGTGCTCTCGGTCGTTGATTTCGGCGAGCTGGAGCGCGGCGTCCCCTTTGTGATCGAACAAAGTGCGGCGGGCACCTCGCTCTCCGCGGTGCTGGAGCGCCGCGGCACACTGCCACCTGGCGAAGTCGTGCAACTTGTGGAGCGCCTGGCTGAGATCCTGGAGCGGGCGCACAAGCGCGAGCTCTTCCACGGAGGGCTCACCGCCCGCTGGGTGCGACTTCCCGAAGGCCCCGAGGCCTTTGAGCGCGCCAACCTCTCCTTCTTTTCCATCGGGCTGACGCTCGATGAGCTGCGCGCGCTGCCCCACGCCGCGCTCACCACCGATCTTGTCGACGCCTTCGCCCCGGAGCTCTTCGCCCGCGAAGATGAGGCTGAGCTTCCCGCCTCAGCGCGCGCCTCCGCCGATCAATGGGCCCTGGGCGCCCTGGCCTACAAGGCGTTGAGCGGCGTGCACCCCTATTTCGACGATCCCATCGACGCCAGCGAAGGGCTCGTGCGCATCGCCACCGAGCCCGCGCCCACGCTCGAAGAGCTCGGCGTCGAAGCGGCGATCTCCGAGGTGATCGACCGCGCCCTCCAGCGCGATCCCGCCCGCCGCTGGCCCTCACTCGCCGACTTCGCCCGCGAGCTTCGCCTGGCCGTCCACGGCCCCGAGCCCGACACAACCCCCGCCACATCGCCGGCCCCCGCCCCCACGCCCGATCGCAACACCGAGGTTGCTCCCGCCGATCGAAGCGATGAGACCCACGCGCCGGCCTACGAAACCCCTCGCCAGACCGGTCCCATCACTCCGCGACCCAGCGGTTACCTGCTCACCCTGGCCCTGGCGCTCTTTATCCTCTCCAACCTGGGCTGGTTCTTCTTCGCCATGGGAAGACCCGCCGACGACGCCAGCACCGAGCCCGAAGGCCCCACAGCCCAGGTGCTCACCTCCGGCCTGCAGATTCACTCCGAGCCCCCCGGCGCCCGCCTCTACACCCTGAGCCCCGAGGGCGGCGAGGAGCGCCTCCTGGGTGCCACCCCCCAGGCGCTGACCGATTATGTCTTCGAAGGACAGCAAGGCGTCGACTTTGTGCTGCGCCTGGAGGGCTATCAGGATCAAAATCTGCGCGTCGAAGAGTCACTCGCCGGCCAGGATCTGCGAATCACCCTGCAACCCGACGATCGCTAACCCCCCGGTAAGATCGCCCGATCCTCCCTGTTTTTCGCCCCGAAAACGCCCCCGAAGCCCTCGGGGGCGTTTTTTTTCATTTATTTTTTACAGTGTGGTTGACATTTTCCACCACGGCTGTAATTTAGAGTGCGTAAGGCGCGAAGCACAGAGACAAAAGGTGACAGGTTCCAGTAACACTGATACTTTACAGTCTCTTCGGAATAGAAAGCCGGCCGCTTCAGTTTTACATCGTGAGTACGCAAGAAAGGCCGCGTGTTCTGTCGTGTGCGAGGTAGGTTGCATCCTTCCCCATATCTTCCTGATATCCCACCCCATTTCCTTCCTGGAAATCCTACCAAAATCCCTCCTACTTACTTCGCACACGAGAGCACACGCGGCTCAGAAAGCGAGGCCCCTCCCAGGGGCCTCGCTTTTTTCTTGGTAGAATTTTCCAACCAAGCTGTAGCCCCCGGCCACTCGCCCCTTGTCAGCCCGCCCGCCCCCGGCCACAGTGCCCGCGCCGAGTTCCCGCGCGATCCTCTGCCACACATCACGACCTCACAACTCGCGCGTCTCTACCCCCTCGCCCCCTTCGCCAGGAGCCCCCAGATGAGCCCCGCACGCTACGCCGACGAGACCATTGCCTTTGTCCCCCGCGCCGAGCTCGAAGCCCTCAGCGCGCTTGAGCATGGCTTCCGACCCGATGCGCAGGCCCGCCACTACGCCGAACTGGCCGGACGCCTGCAGTGGGCGCTGCGGGCGCCTCTCGAAGACGATCCGAGCCGCAAGCAGCTCATCCCCTACGTGGTGGTTCACAACGACACCGAGCTCTTTCGCCTGCGCCGCCTCCCCACCCAGGGCGAAGCGCGCCTTCATGACAAGCTCTCGCTGGGCGTGGGCGGACACATCGCCCGCGACAAGACAAGCGACGCGCCGGCCGAACTTCATCGCCCCGACGACGCCCTCTGGACCGGTATGCTCGTGGAGCTCTACGAAGAGCTCTACATCGATCAACCCCTCACCCTGACCTACCGCGGGCTCATCAACGACGACACCAACGAGGTCGGCAAGGTGCACCTGGGAGTGGTCTTCAGCGCCTACCACGTCGGGAGCCCCGATCAGATCCGCGTGCGTGAGACCGACAAAATGGTTGGCGAGTGGGTGGGCCCGGACGAGCTTCAGGCGAAGATGGCGGGGCTGGAGAGCTGGAGCCAGCTCATCGCCCCCGAGGCGCTCACCTGGCTCAACCCCGCGCCCTGAGCCAACTTCTGGCATGCGCCCTCAGGCTGGCAGCGCCTCACCCACAAAAGCCTCATGAAGGGCGTTGGCCCCCGTCTCCACCTGATCGGCGGCCACGATCCAGCTCAAGCGCGCAAGGCTCGCGCTCAGCCCCAGGCTCGTCACCCCGGCCTCCCGCAGCGCCGCCTCGCCAAGCCGGCTCCAGCGCGTCTGCCCGCCGACCCCCAGCCCCACCACGCTGATCATCCCCGGCTGGCTGACCTCCACATCCGCGCCGAGCGCCCGCAACGACGCCTCAAGCTCGGCCACACCGTGCACGTCATCGAGCCCGATAAATGCATCCAGGCTGCGGCCGGGCTGCCAGTCGAAACTCACCGTGGCCAGCGCCTCAATGGCCTCGGCGGCTCGGTCGGCGCTCTCCCCGGCACGCACCCGAAGTCCGCGCCGAATATGGCTCACGGCCACCGCCGGCCGCCCCTCCTCCAGGCGCGAAAGCTCCGCCTGGGGAAGATCCACGCGCACCACTGTGCCCCCCTCCCCGCGCATCTGCGTGCTGCGGGCGTAGAGCGCGATCTGGGCGCGGCGCGCAAACTCCACGGCCTGCTCATTGAGCACTTTCGCGCCGGCGCGCGCCATCTCCTGCATCTCCTCGTAGCTCAAGCTCTCGAGCTGGCGCGCGCTGAGCACCACCCGAGGATCGGCGCTGAAGACGCCGTCGACATCGCTGTAGATCTCGCAGGCCTCCGCCCCCAGCGCCGCCGCCAGCGCCACCGCGGTGGTGTCGCTGCCGCCGCGGCCCAGCGTCGTCACATCCCGCCGGTAGCTCGTCCCCTGAAAGCCCGCCACGATCACAATGCGCCCCTGCGCCAACTCGTCCTGCACCCGAAAGGGTCGCACGTCGATGATGCGCGCGTTGGAGTGGCTAGCCGTCGTGATGATGCCGCACTGCGACCCGGTCAGACTCACCGCCTCATGGCCGCGGGCCTGAATGGCGATCGACATCAGCGCCATACTGATGCGCTCCCCCACCGAGAGCAGCATATCGAGCTCACGGCGCGAGGGGCTGGCCGCAAGCTCATTGGCCATCCCCAGAAGATCGTCGGTGGTATCGCCCATCGCGGAGACCACCGCCACCACCTGGTAGCCGCGCTCCCGGGTGGCCACAATCGCCTCGGCGACCTGCCGGATCTTGCTAAGGTCTGAGAGTGAGGATCCCCCGAACTTCTGAACGATCACCTTCAAAGCGCACACCTTCTGAGCTGGCGGTAGCCCCGGAGCGCTCGCCCGTCGAGCAACCCGGCGCACCCGGCATCGCGCCGACGCAGCGCGTCAGCGGGCGCACAGCTTAGCAGGTTTTCCAGCCGGCGCACCCTCCCGCCACTGGCCCCCCATCACTTACGAAGGCTTGACCAGCTTGAGCACCAGCGGAAACGCCGCCGCAAACCCGGCGAGCAACCCGCCGCCGAACTGTACGAAAAGCGCAAGCGCCGCACTGCCGCCGAGTGCGCTGGCCACCACCGCCCCGAGCGTCGCAAGCGACACCAGCGCAAAACCCGCCGAAGCCACCCCGCGCGAGATGGGCAGAAAAGGCAACAAAATCGCCAGCACACCCATCACCGCCGGCACAAGCGTCAGGGCTGTCAGCGCACCTCCGCCGACCACGCCCAGCGCGGTCGCTGCTACCAGGGTCACACCGGCCATCACCCCGCAGACCTTCTGCAGCGTGGCCACAAGCGCCTCCGCGCCCCCGGTCGCACCTGAAGCGGCCGTCGCCTGCGGAACCACCGGCGCGGCCTGATGAGTCGCCATCGGCGCGCTCTGCTGCGCAGGCTGATGAAGCACACCAGAGCCGGGAGAAGGCGCGCCAAAAGGTTGCGCTGACCCGGCACCCGGCGCCGGCGTTCCACCGAAGTTCGCACCACTGGCCGAAGCTCCAAAAGGTTGCGACCCGAGAGCCCCCGGCGCCGGTGTCGCGCCGAAGTTCGCACCACCGACCGGTGACTCAAGCCCCGGCGCCGGCGTCGCCTCGGCAAAGGGCGCCGCCGTGCGTTGAGGCGCCGGCTGCACAGGCTGAACCTCGGGCAGCGACTCCTCAACCGGCGCGACCTGCTGCGGAGCCACCGGCTCCAGCGCTTCGAGCCCCGGCTCAGGCACCTCTTCGATCGTCGGCGCCGCAGCCGCCTCCCCGGGCTCCGGCAGCTTGATGCCAAAACGCGGCCCGGTGGAGCTTCGTTGCCAGGGGTTCGGCCCGGCAGCCTGCGCCAGCGAAGGATCTCCGACATCGGTGTCGGCGTCGGGCTGCGTCAGCCCGGGCGCCGGACGCGCCGCCGACGGCGGCGCGCTGCTGGTCGGAAACGCGGTGCGCGGCCCCTCGCCATCACCAAAAGGCTGCTCGCGCAGCGGCTCACTGGTCGCATTGCCCACCTGGTAGGTCCCGGTGGTGCTGAGCACGCCGGAGTCTTCGGCCATGCCACCGCCTTCGGCGCCGCCCTCACGCCCGCGCCGCGCCACCTTATAGACCCCGCTTCGCGGCGTATCCCGGTTGGCCGAGCGTTTAAAGGGGTTCTCCCTCACCTCGCCAGGCCCCGGCACACTGAGCTTGCCCGGCATCACGTCGGTGCGAAGATCATCGGCACGAAGATCAGAAGGTGTCGGAAGCGGTGTGCGCTCGGCTTTCTGCACACTCTTCTTGAGGCGATCGCGCAGACTGGCGCCCTTCCCCAACTTCTCGGCCCCCGCCTTAAGCTGCGCCACACTCATCGCCTGGGTGGGCGCATCGTCGGCGTCGCTCTGCACGCCGCCCACACGCATCGCGCCGCCCCCGGCCATGATGTCGCTCTCTTCCTCCAGCGACATCCCCATCAAGGTGTGCAGACGCCCACCATCTCCGCGCGCGCCCTCACTCTTATCGACCGACATGCTCCCGCCCCCGGTGTCGGGGTTGGCAAAATCCGTCGCCGAGAGCACCTGCGTGGCAAGCCCCTCGCTGCTCTCCTCACCAAGCCCCCAGGCCGACATCACCTGGTCTTCTTCCGACGGCTGAGCGGGCGCCACCGGCGTCGGCCGTGGCTCGCGATTGGGCGCTCCCGGCCCCACCGGCGAGGGCATTCCAAACGCCGTCGCACGCGGGTCGACCTTTTGCGCTTCAAAAGCCTGGCGCAACTTCGCCGCGTCCACCTGGCGGGTCGAGTCATCTTCGCCCCCAGCTTCGGTCGCGTGCTGAAAGGGAAGATCATGGGCCGAGACCATCGCGGTGCGCGCCTCATGCTCCTCGCCACTCTCGGCGCCGGTGATCGCCGGCAACCCGAAGAGCGTGCTGCGCGGCGCGGCCGCCGTGCGCCCCTCCTGGATCGCCGCCTCGCTCTCCTCATCGAAGACCGCCGGAATCCCCATCATCGTCTGTCGGGGGGCGCGCTCTTCAAACGCCTTCCCGCAGCCGGGGCAGCTCGCTGCCTGAGGTTGCACACGGGCGTTGCATGATGGGCAGATCTTCACCGGCATCTCCTGAGCCTTGCCGAAGCGTTGCGCTGTACGGGACGCACCATCGCGCCCGCACGTCGATAACATGACACCTTCCGGGTTCCTTCCACTTCTCCGCGTTCACCTCGCAAGGAAGGACCTCATCACACTATGTCAAGTATCGAATTGTTATCATAGCCCCCCGCACCGTAAAAGCGCCAACATCACGGGAGGATGGCTCGCGCGCCTTCAGCGCCCTCTGCGATGCCTTCGCGTTACTCCGCCTTCAGCGCGCTCTGCTGATGCTCGCGCAAAAGCGCCGCCACCGGATTGCTGAGTTCTTGCTCCAGAAGATCCTGGTAGAACGCGGCGACCTCCTCGCCCTCCACGTACTCTCCCAGCCGACTGAGCTGAGCGAGATTGCCCGGGTTGATGTTGCGCTCCGGATCGTCCGCCAGAAACGAGGCGTAGCACAGAAAGGCCTTCTGGTACTGACGGTCCGAGAAGAGCGCCAGGGCGAGCTCCTTCTGCAACCCTTCGCGCTCCTCATCGGCCAGGGGCGTGGAGAGCTGGGTCTGAATCCACTCCACATAGCGCTGGTGCAGGCTCGCCGCCCTCCCCAGGCGCTGCAGCCCTTCCAGCGCCTTGGCACGCCCTGCCTCGGCCCGACGTTCGGCAAACGCCCGCGCAAACGCATCAAAGGCCTGCTCTTTCTGGCGCAGCTTCACCTCGTAGAGCATCGCCAACACCAGGAAGACCTGCTGGCGCTCGGCCGGCGCCCCGAAGAGCTCAATGCCGTCCTCATAAAGCGCGGCGAGCTCCTCCCAGGCCTGCTCTTTGATGTAGCGCTCGCGCTGCTCGTTGAGGATCGCAATACGCGCGGCCAGATCATCGCCGGGCGCGGTGATCTCACCACCGGCCTCGGCCTCCACCGCCGGCGGCGGGGTCTCTTCGGCCTCACTCAAGTCGCCGCGCAGCCGCGCCAGACGCTCGTTCAGATCGCGGGTTCGCTCGGTGGGCTGTGAGGCGCGGCGAAACGCCCGCGTAGGCCCGGGAGCCTCTTCCGGCGCGGACTTCTCCTCGGTCAGCAAAATCGGGTCGGAGCTCTCCTCGGCCAGCTCGCTCTCCTGCTCGTCAGCCTCACTGGCCTCGCTCACCGACGAGGGCTCCGAGTCCTCATCGAGCACATCGATATCATCCAGGGAGACCTCAATGACCTGCGTCGAGCGAAGATCGTCCTCCTGAAAAGAGCTCGGCGCCTTCAAGATCTGGGTGGCCTCCCCGAAGTCGTCATCGTCGTCTTCGAAGGGCTCCGCCGCCGACTGCTCCGAGACCTCCGAGGCGGCGTTGAGCACCTCGTCGATCGCCTCGCGCGCTCCGGCAGACGTCTCCATCACCTCATCGATCACCTGGGTGGAGCGCAGATCATCGACCGGCGCCGGGCGCGCGGCCGCCTCCACATCGAGCTGAAACATCGGGCGCGTCATCGGCTCGCGCTCCTCCTTGCGCTCTCCCCCCTGGAGCACATCGGCCAGCGCCCGCGACGCCCCGCGAAGCTCGGCGTAGAGCCGCCCCTGGTTGCGCAGCTTCGCCACAAAGCCCGGGTTCAAAAGATCGATCACCTCGCCAAGCGGCCCGAAAGGATCGCAGTCGGCCAGAAAACGCTCCAGATCCCGAAAGACCTTATCGGCCCGCGAGAGCAGATCCTCGCTCAGCCGCCCGGCGACCAACCCCTCAAAGATCGCTTCGAGCTCACGCCCGAGCTCCGCAACTTCATCGAGCGTGCGCTCGGCCGCGCGCGAGCCCCAGGGGTGTCGCACCGGGCGCACCGCCTCCAGGTACTGCGCCAGCACAAAGAGGTGCAGGCGAGTGTAGCCCCCTACCGCCTCAAAGGGCGCGAGCAGCTTTCGTCGGGAGAGCTGCGAGAAGTCGACCTCGCTGAGCTCCAGCCCACATTGGGCGGCAAGTTGTTGAAATTGGGGGCTCGAAAGCGCCTCGAGTTCTCTTCGGATCACCGCATGCCTCGTCGTCTGTCATCGCCCGGGCGGGCTATTTTGAACGCGCTCTCATCGCGCGCATCATAACACGGGGTCGGCCTCGTCCAAGTCCTCTCTTCCCAGGAACTCGCGCATGACCACGGTGGCGTAGGAGCCCGAAGGCAGCGCGAAGGCCACGCGCGCGCTCATCGCGTCTTCCATCGTCACGTCCAGCGCGGGCATCGGCAGGGTGAGCGCGCGCCTGGCGCCCCGCCCCATCTTCCCGGCGGCGCGAAACATCTCCACCTCCAACCCCAGCTCCGAGAGCACCTCCTGCTCAATTCGCCCCGCCTCACCCTGAGCCACCCCCTCTTTGTAGCCGGGCATCGGACCGGTGATCACGAGCTCTCCGGCATCGATGCGCCCCTGAACCTCCTCCAGCTCGTCGGGCCCCACCCAGAAGCGCCCGCCGCTGTCGAGCTTCTCGAACACATCGCCATCCAGCGCGCGCCTCCAGCTCCCATCCTCCAGCCGCCTGGCGAGCACGCGGTTGAAGATCTCACTCTGCACCGCACTCACGGCCATCTTCCGCTGGAATCGCCCTTTTGGCGAGCGGCCTCCCTGCAGCCAGCGCAGCCCCCGAAAGAGGTTCTGCCCCTGACGCCCGAAGCGCTGCGATCCGTAGAAGTTCGGAACCCCGAGCGCCTTTAAGCGCGCCTCAATCGCGTGGATGCGCGCCTCCACACTGGCCTCATCGCCGTCGTCGAGGGCCTGAAGATCTCGCACACGCAGCTCGAAGCGATTGCCGGCAAGATGCCCGGTGCGAAGTTTGTTGGTGTGCAGCGCGGCGTCCAGAATGCGGATCGAGGCGTCGACTTCCCCCACCACCTCAGCCGGCTCGCGCCCGGCCAGCACCTCCGCCGGCACCGAGAGCCACTGGCGGGTCACCGCCACCCGATCTTTGGTGCCCGCGCTGGCCACCTCGGCTTGCTCTATGCCAAAATGCGCGGCGATCTTGCGCAGCAGACTCGCGCCGTCGAGGTCGCGTTTCTCGACCCACAAGAAGAGATGATCGCCCTGACCGCTCGCCGCATACGCAGCGATCTCCTCGACCACAAAATCTTCAGCGCTTGCCTTAAGCGTGCCGGCGAGCCCGGGGAGGTCGGCGCAGAGCCGGGGGCAGGCGATGGGCGTGGTCTGAGACGGGGTGGAAGACATCTTCTCTCCTGATGGTAGCAACTCGGGGTGGGCGTACCGTCGCCCACCCGCAACTTCGGCGTCGCCGCGCAACCTCGCGCCGCTCGCCAGACTTCTCTCGGAGCACCTTGTGAAGCACTCCAGCCCCCTGGCCATACCCGAGGCCGTGACGCGCGCCAACGACGAACTCATCGCCTCGCGCCACACCATCGCTCGCGCCATCGTCATGGGCGCCGGCGGCCTGGAGATCGCCGCGCGACTTCGCGCCGTCACCGATCGCTGGCTCAAGATCCTCTGGGAGGAGGCCTTAAGCGAGGAGCTTCGCACAGCCGCCTCCCTCCACGCCACCGGCGGTTACGGCCGCGACGAGCTCGCCTTTCACAGCGACATCGACGTGCTCATCGCCCTCAACGATGACGCCTGGCTGGAGCGCGACGACCTCGCCCTGGCCGTCGAGCGCCTGATGGCCTGGTCGCGCGTGCCCCGCCTGCGCCTGAGCCACGCGGTGCGAACTCCCGCCCAGACCCCCGAGGCGCTCGCTGAAGATCCCCGCACCGCCATCGCGCTCATCGATCTTCGCCCGCTCGCCGGCCCCGCCTCCCGCGCCGCCGACCGCCGCACCGCCATGGAACATCTGCGCGGCAACGACGAGGGCACCACCTTCGTCGAGCAGCTTTTTGAGGGCCACCGCCAGCGCGTCGCCCGCCACGGCCAGACCGTCTACCTGCTTGAGCCCGACGTCAAAAATGGCGAGGGCGGCATGCGCGATCTTAACTGCATCGGCTGGGCCGCACGCTGCCGCTGGCAGATCGACGCCCGCACCCAGACCCGCGATGACGTCGGCTGGACCGAAGAGCAACGCCTGCGCTACCTCGACCGCCTCGACGCCATCCTGGGCGTGCGCAACGCGCTGCACCTGATCCACGGCCGCAAAACAGACCGCCTCACCTTTGGCGATCAAGAACTTCTGGTGCGCCTCGACGAACTTCGTCTGCAATCCCCCGAGCGTCTCGAAACCGTCGATCCAGAGGCCATCGCCGAACACTACCGCCCCACCGACGAGCAGGACCGCCAGCGCCTCAACCCCCAGGTCGAGTCGCTGATGCGCGCCTACTACTGGCAGGCCCGCGCCGTCAGCGTGGCCTGCGAGCGCATGCTGCGCCGCTGGTCAGCCTTAAGCCCGCCGGGGCCGGCGCGCATGCTGGGAAGTTTTGAGCTGATGGGCGACGTGATTCAACTTCCCGAAGATCGCCACGACACCTTAAGCGCCGACGAGGTCTTTGAGGCGCTCAGCCTCGCCAGCACCCACGACGCCCTCCTCGACCCGCGCCTCGAATCCGCCATCGAAGCCGCCGTGGGCACCTGGCCCCTGGGCGACGCAAGCTCGCCGGCGCGCGCCCACCGCCTGCGCGCGCTGCTCACCTCCCCCTCAACCTCGGCGCGCACCGCCCAGCGCCTGCTCGACCTGGGCATCCTCACCCGTACTGTTCCCGAGTTCGACCCGCTGGTCTGCCACGTGCAGCACGACGTCTACCACGTCTACACCACCGACGTTCACTCCCTGAAATGCCTGGAGCTCGGCCGCGAACTTCTCAACGGCGCCCCCGGCGCAGCCGGCCGCTGGCCCTTCTTCCGCTACGTCGCCTCCAGCATCACCGACGCGGAGGTCTTCCTGCTGGCCTGCCTCTTTCACGACATCGGCAAAAACCGCGGCGGCGACCACAGCCGCAAGGGTGCTGTGTTGATGGAAGCCATCGGCCCCCGCCTCGGCCTGGACGCAGCCCAGGTCGATCTTCTGGCGATGCTCGTGCGCGAGCACCTCACCTTAAGCCTCACCTCACGCCGCCGCGACCTCTCCGACCCCCACGTCGTCGATGAGATCGCTGAGCGCCTGGGCGACGTGGCCACCCTCAACCTGCTCACCGCCCTGACCTTCTGCGACATGTCCACGGTGGCGCCCGACGTGATGAACGACTGGAACGCCACCCTGCTCATGGAGCTCTACCGCCGCCTGCGCGAAGCGCTTGAGCAGGGCGATGAGCGCCACCGTGCCGACCCGCGCGGACTTCGGCGCATCCGCCAGCGCCTGGAGCGCCGCATCCAGGACTTAAGCGACTGCCCGATGGAAGACATCGATCTGGACACCTTCCTCAACGATCTTCCCCAGGAGCATCTGCTGCACGCCGAGCCCGACGCCCTGGCACGCCAGCTCGCCGCCTACACCCGCGCGCGCCGCAACGACGTGGAGACCCGCATCCAGGGCGTCGCCGTCGAACTTGCGCCGCTGCCGGAGCGCGGTATCACCGAGATCATCGTCTCCACCGTCGACACCCCCGGCACGCTGGCCCGCATCGCCGGCGCCCTCTCCAGCGCCGGCGTCAACATCATGGCCGCCGACATCGTCTCCACCGCCAGCGGTCGCACCCTCGATATCTTCCACATCGCCCACTTCAACCCGGCCGCCCTGCCCGTCTCCGAGCCCCGCGCCGTCGACGACCCGCGCCGCCTCGAGAAGATCACCTCCCGCATCATCGACGTGCTCGAAGAGCGCCTCGACGTCGACGAGCTCCTCCAGCAGCGCTTCGACGAGCGCCGCCTCACCCCCCGCCCCATCCCTCAGGTTCCTACCGAGGTCCGCGTCGTCGAACACGCCAGCGAGCTCTTCACCGTCATTGAGGTCCGCGCCCCCGACCGCCTGGGCCTGCTCTACCAGATCACCCGCGCGCTCTTTGAGACCGGCGTCGAGACCCGCGTCAGCCGCATCGACTCCCTGGGAAGCCAGGCCATCGACAACTTCTACGTCGAGGAGGCCCACGGCGGAAAACTCTCCCGGGAGCGCTGCACCGAGGTCGTCACCGCGATCGAAGACGCCTTAAGCCGCCTGCCCGAGAACTAAAGGTCACACCCAATCCCTTAAACCCTCACCGGTTGCCGGCCTTGCCCTGCAGCGCCTGCCCGCTTAGCCTGCACCCGGCGACCTCGCCAGACGCACCGCCCGCACTCCTTTGGTTTACGGAGGCCCCATGAAGCTCGACGAAGCGATCGACAGCTACCTCTTCCATCTCAAAGTCGAGCGTAACCTCGCCGAAAACACGATCCTCGCCTACAGCAACGACTTAAGTCAGTTCGTCGACTTCCTCACCGACGCCGAGAGCGACGCCCCCCGCCCCAGCCCCGACATCGAGGCGATCAGCGACGCCGACATCAGCGCCTTCCTCGCCCACCAGCTTGGCGAGTCGGTCAAGACGCGCACGATCTCCCGAAAACTCTCCAGCGTGCGCGGACTTTTTAAGTTTTTGCGCCGCGACCAGAAGCTCGAGCGCGACCCCACCGCCCACGTCGACGCGCCCAGCTACGGCACCCGTGTGCCCACCGTGCTAACCCTCGACGAGGTCGAGTCGCTCTTGAACGCCCCCGACCGCTCCACCCCCGAGGGCTTGCGCGACTGGGCCATGCTGGAAGTCCTCTACGCCACCGGCCTGCGCGTCACCGAGCTTGTCACCCTGCTCATCCGCGAAGTCGACCTCAACGCCGGCTATGTGCGGGTGGTGGGCAAAGGCTCCAAACAACGCGTCGTACCCCTTGGCGAGGTTGCAATCGATGCGCTCGCTGAGTATGAGGACCAGGCGCGTGGCCAACTTCTGGCCAACGCCGGCGGACCCGGCGCCTCACCGGCGCTCTTTGTCACCCGCCGCGGCGGCGCGATGACCCGGCAGGCTTTCTGGAAAAACATCAAACGCTACGCCGAGCTCGCCGGCATCGACAAACCCATCAGCCCGCATAAGCTGCGCCACAGCTTCGCCACCCATCTTCTGGAACGCGGAGCCGACCTGCGCATCGTGCAGGCCCTGCTCGGTCACGCCGATATCAACACCACGCAAATCTACACCCACGTGGCCCGTGAGCGCCTCAAACGTCTCTACGACGACCACCACCCGCGAGCCTGACTCGCCACACACGCCATGAAGAGCGCCCCCGGCGGCCCCCGCGCCGCAGACAACGCCCAGGTCCCCCCTGAGCTCCGCCTCGATCTGCCGAGCTACCAGGGCCCGATGGATCTTCTCCTCGACCTGATCCGCGAGCACGAAGTCGACATCTTCGACATCCCCATCGCGCTGATCACCGCCGAGTACCTCCGCTACCTCGACCAGCTCCAGGCCCTCGATCTGACCGTCGGCGGCGAATGGCTGGAGATGGCCGCGACCCTGGTTTACATCAAGTCCCGAACCCTGCTCCCGCCCGACCCCGAAGAAGAAGACGACGAGCTCGGCCCCGACCCCCGCGAAGAGCTGGTGCGCCGCCTCATTGAGTATCAGGTCTTCAAATGGGCCGCCGAGCAGCTCGACGACCGCCCCCAGCTTGAGCGCGACTTCTTTCTGGCCGCCCCCAAAGCCCGCGAAGAACGCGAGCAGGTCGGCCCCCCGAAGTTGCGCGAGGCCGACATCGCAGACCTGGTCGACGCCCTTCGCCGCGTTATCGAAAAACAACGCGAAGAGCCCACCTGGGCCTACGAAATCACCCGCGAAAAACTCACATTGCGCGGCATGGTGCTCGAGATCTCCTCGATCCTGCGCGACGAACCTCGCATCTCTTTTGAGTCCCTCTTCAGCGAAGGCCGCCTGACCCGCCACCGCGTCGTCACGACCTTCTTAGCCCTCCTCGAGATGACGAAGCTGCGCATGATCAAGCTCTTCCAATCTCGCCTGGGCGGGCCCGACACCCTCATCATCGAGCGCGCCGTCATCGACATCGTCGAAGTCAGCCAGACGCTTGAGTTTTACGACAGCACACCATGACCGAGATCCTCGACGAACAAACCACCCGCGCCCGGGTCGAAGCCCTGCTCCTCGCCGCCGAGGAGCCCCTCTCACTCGACCGCTTCCGCGACGCGCTGCCCACAGCTTCGGCCGAAGCACTCCACAAAGTGCTGCGCGCGCTGGAGCTCGAATATGCCGGCCCCCACCGCGGCATCCACCTTGTGCGGATGTCCGGCGGCTACCAGCTGCGCACCAACCCCGATCCCGAGATCGGCCAGGCCATCCGCAAACTTTTTGAGACTCGGCCCGTGCGCATCTCGCGCGCGGCGATGGAGGCCCTGGCCATCATCGCTTACCGCCAGCCGCTGACCCGCGCCGAGATCGATGAGATCCGCGGCGTCAACTCCTCCGGCGTCCTCCAGACCCTCCAGGAGGTCCAGCTCATCGAAGTCGTCGGACGCCTCGACGACATCGGCAAACCTAACCTCTACGGCACCACTCCCCGCTTCTTAGACTTTTTCGGCCTGGAGAGCATCGGCGAGCTTCCCACCCTGGAAGCCAGCGAACTTCAGGCCCTTATTGAGATGCACAACCAGCTCGAACATCCCGAGGCCGACGTCGACATCGACCACGCCCCTGACGAGCTCGCTTCCCCTTCTGACGATCAGGAATAGCCCGGCCCACCTCGAAGTTGGCCCGCCTAAGCCCGTCGCCTCACCCCCGATCCTCTGCGATCTGCCTGACCCGGAATACCTGTTATGGCCCAAGAAATGCGCGTCCAGAAGTTTTTGTCCAAAGCCGGCGTCTGCTCCCGGCGTAAAGCCGAAGAGCATATGCTCGCCGGCCACATCAAGATCAACGGCAAGGTCTGCAAAGAGCTCGGCACCCAGGTCGATCCCTCCCGCGACACCGTGGAGTTCCAGGGCTCGGTGGTGCGCCTGCCCGAGAGCTACATCTATGTGCTTCTCAACAAGCCGGCCAATTACATCACCTCGCTCACCGACCCGGAGGGCCGCCCGGTCGTCGTCGACCTGCTCCCCAAAACCATGCCGCGCGTCTGGCCGGTGGGCCGCCTGGACTGGGACAGCGAAGGCCTCCTTCTTCTGACCAACGACGGCAAGCTCACCAACCTCTTGACCCACCCCTCCCACGAGGTCGCCAAGACCTACGCCGTCAAAGTCCGCGGCCTGCTCACCGAGAGCAGCCCCGAACTTGAGACGCTGCGCACCGGCGTGGAGATCGGCGAGGGCGAGGTCACCGCGCCGGCCCAGGTTCGCCTGATTCGTGATAACGGCCGCAACACCTGGCTTGAGATCGTCATCCGCGAAGGCAAAAACCGCCAGATTCGCCGCATGCTGGAGGCCATCGAGCGCCCCGTCATGAAGCTGCGCCGCATCTCCATCGGACCGCTCACCATCGACGGCATCGCCTCGGGCACCTTCCGCTCGCTGACCCACGCCGAGGTCCTCGACCTCTACGGCGAAGTTGAAGCCACGATCCCCGAGCGCGCTCAGCCCTCCAAACGCGCCCAGAAACGCGAGCGCGAAGCCATCGAGCGCGGCGATCTCCCCGATCACCGCGCCAAAAAGCGCAAAAACCGCTCCAAATAAGCGCTTCGCCTCTTTCTTTCACAATGCTGCTTGACACCCCCGGCCCCCTCCCTTAGGTTCCGCCTCCCTGGAACGCAGAGGGCGTCGAAGTCAGACAGCCTTGATGCGGGGTGGAGCAGCCAGGTAGCTCGTCGGGCTCATAACCCGAAGGTCACAGGTTCGAATCCTGTCCCCGCTACTCAAAGAAAAGCGCGTCTCTCTCGAGACGCGCTTTTCTCGTTTCTTGCCCGTATCAATCCCGCAGCTTCTTGCCGGTCTTCAAAAGCCACAACGCCAGCCCGCCAAAGATCGCGTTGAGCGCGAGCAACATCACCGCCCCCTGCCACACCGGCACATCCGCGACGCCCACCATCCCGTAGCGCACCCCGTTGACCATGTAGAGCACCGGGTTAAAGAGCGAGACGGTATCCCAGGGCGCCGGCAACATCTCGATCGAATAAAACACCCCGCCCAGAAAGGTCAGCGGCGTGATCAGGAAGTTGGGCAAGAGGTTAATATGATCAAAATCCTCGCCCAGGATCGCCACCACCACCCCGATAAACGCAAAGGCCATCGAGGTCAGCGCCATAAAGATCAGCGCCACCGGCACCGAATAAAAGGGTGAGGCCCCCATCAACCAGGCCACGATCCAGATGATCGAGCCAATGAGCATCGCCCGCACCACCGCCGCAGCCACATACGCCCCCAGAAACTGCACATAGGTCAGCGGCGTCACCAGCAAATCCACGATCGTGCCGTGCACCTTGGTGATGAAGAGCGAAAAAGCCGAGTTGATGTACGAGTTCGTGATCAACGCCAGCATCACAAGCCCCGGCACCAGAAAGTCCACGTAGGGCACCCCGCGGATCTCCTGGAGCCGGTCGCCCAGCGAATAGCCGAAGACCAGAAAGTAGAGCATCGTCGTGATCACGGGGCTTATCACGGTCTGCCCGGCGATCGTCCAGAAGCGCAGAATCTCTTTATAAAAAAGCGTCCACGCCCCGAGCAGCTGGCGCTCTTCAGCCACCTCCCGAGTACGCGCGATCTTCTTCAACGCCGCCTGCCGCGCCGCCTCACGCCCGCCCCCCGGCGCCTTCACGTCTGTGCCTTTGCTCCCGCTCATGACGCCCCCTTCGACGACGCGTCGGCGTCCTCATGCAACACCTCCCTGAAGATCGACTCCAGCGAGCTGCGCCCTCCCTCCACCGACAAAATCGTCGCGCCCGCCCCCACCAGCGTCTTCAGCAAATAATCAACCTCCTCACCGCCCTCCTCCTCGCCGGCGTTGCGCGTGTAATTCAAGCGCAACGTGCGCCCTTCCACCTCTACCGCATGCTGGCCCAGCGCCTCTATCACCCCGGCAGTGGGCGCCTCCCTCAACTTCACCTCGACGTGACGCCGACCGAACTCCTCCATCAACGCCTCGCGATCGTCGACGCGCAGCAACCTCCCCCGATTGATGATCCCCACGCGGTCGGCCAACTTCTCGGCCTCTTCCAGATAATGCGTCGTGAGCACAATGGTCGTCCCCCGCGCCCGCAACGCCTCCACGTATCCCCAGAGCTCATCGCGAAGTTCCACGTCCACGCCGGCCGTCGGCTCATCCAGAAAAAGCACCACCGGGTCGTGCATCAGCGCCTTACAAATCATCAGCCGACGCTTCATCCCGCCTGAGAGCCAGCGGGTGTTCGCGTCGGCCTTCTCCAGCAATGAGAACTGGTCGAGCAGCTCATCGATCTCAGCGCGCGTGGGTTTGACGCCAAAATACCCCGCCTGAAACTCCAGCACCTGGCGCACCGAAAAAAACGCATCCCAGTTGAGCTCCTGCGGCACGAGCCCCACCATTCGGCGCGTAACCCGGTAATGGTCGACCACATCGAGCCCGGCGACCTTCACCTGCCCCTCAAACCCGGTGATCAGCCCGGTGATGCATCCGATCATCGTCGTCTTGCCCGCCCCGTTGGGGCCCAGCAACGCAAAGATCTCCCCGGGCTCAATCCGTAGACTGACATCATCCACAGCCCGTAACTCGCCATAGCGTTTGGTCAGCCCCTTGAGCTCGACCACCGCCTCCATCCCTTGCTCACCATCACTCACTGCGTCACCATCGTTCGGGTTGAGGATCGCGCCGACTCCCCAACCGCATCATCGAAGTTCAAAAACAAGCCGATCGCCGGCTCGCCGCGCGCCCGAATCGTGATCACAATCTCCGCGCTCGCAAGCGCGCTGGTCAAATTGACAGTATTTTGCCGGGCTTGATACCCTCCCGGAAAGAATTTGCTTCCTACAACCAGGCGTACGACAATCGGTTGACCTCATACCCGGGTCTTCCCCCAGCCGATCGTCCGGTGACCAGCTCAGGTCGCCCCCCGATGGTGGTAGAATCCCCTCTGCACGGCAAACACACATGTCCAAAGAACGTATCGGAGAGCTGCTCGTCCGCGAGAACCTCGTCTCGCCAGCCCAACTCAAGCAGGCCCAGGACCGCTCCAAACGCGATGGCAGCCGCCTGGGATATGAACTCACTCGCCTGGGATTTGTCGAAGAGGGCGAGCTGACCTCCTTTTTGAGCCGCCACTTCGGAGTGCCCTCAGTCAGCCTGGCCGACATTGAGGTGCCCGAGAACATCATCCAGCTCATCCGCAAAGAAGTCGCGGTGCGCCACCAGTGCCTGCCCATCAACCGCAGCGGCGCCACGCTGGTCGTGGCGATGGCCGACCCGTCGAACATCTACGCCATCGACGACCTGAAGTTCATGACCGGCTACAACATCGAGGTCGTCGTCGCCAGTGAGTCGGCCATCGAACAGGCCATCTACCGCTACTACGGCGGCGAAGAGAGCGCCGGAGTCGACTACGACGCCATCCTCGGCGAGCTCGACCTCGACGATGTTGACTACGTCGACGAAGAAGATCAGGCCGACGTCAACGATCTTGCCCGCGCCAGCGAAGACGCTCCGGTTATTCGCCTGGTCAACCACATCCTGGTCGACGCCATCAAACGCGGCGCCAGCGACATTCACATTGAGCCTTACGAGAAGGAGTTCCGCGTGCGCTTCCGCGTCGACGGTGTGCTCCAGGAGGTGATGCGTCCTCCCCTCAAGCTCAAAAACGCCATCACCTCGCGCCTCAAGATCATGAGCAACCTGGACATCGCCGAGCGGCGACTTCCCCAGGACGGCCGTATCAAGCTCAAGATGGGGCGTAACAAAGAGATGGACTTCCGCGTCAGCGTTTTGCCGACCCTCTTCGGCGAAAAAGTCGTTATGCGACTGCTCGACCAGTCCAACCTCCAGCTCGACATGACCAAGCTGGGCTTTGACGAAAAAGCCCTCAAGGTCTTCCTCGACTCCATCCACCGCCCCTACGGCATGTGCCTGGTCACCGGCCCCACCGGTTCCGGTAAGACGACCACGCTCTATTCGGCGCTCAGTGACCTCAACAAGGTCAGCGAAAACATCTCCACTGCCGAAGACCCGGTCGAATTCAACCTCGCCGGCATCAACCAGTGCCAGATGCACGAGTCGATTGGCCTGAACTTCGCCGCCGCCCTGCGCTCCTTCCTGCGTCAGGACCCCGACATCATCATGGTCGGCGAGATCCGTGACTTTGAGACGGCCGAGATTGCCATTAAGGCCGCGCTCACCGGCCACATGGTGTTGAGCACCCTGCACACCAACGACGCGCCCAGCACCATCAGCCGTCTGCTCAACATGGGCATCGAGCCCTTCCTGGTCACCGCCTCGCTCAACGTGGTCGTCGCCCAGCGACTGGCCCGCCGCATCTGCTCGGACTGCAAAGAGGTCTACAACGTCCCGCGCGAGACGCTGGTCGAGATGGAGGTCCCCGAAGAGTGGCTCGACCGCCCGGTCTACCACGGCGCGGGCTGCTCCTCCTGCGGCGATACGGGCTACCGCGGTCGCGTCGCCCTCTACGAGGTCCTGGGCATGAACGACGCCATCAAGGACTACATCCTCCAGGGCTACTCCACCGCCGAGCTCAAGGCCGAAGCCATCCGCTTAGGCATGAACACGCTTCGCCGCGCCGGCATCATCAAGATGTTTGAGGGCGTCACCACCCCCGAAGAGGTCGTGCGCAACAGCGCCCCGGACCGTTAACCCCCGGCGCATACCGCACCGTCGCAATGCTTACGCTGATCCAACTCCACCCCTCGTCCTGAGAGCGCTATGGCCAACCTGCACCAGCTCCTGAAGATCATGGTCGACAAGAACGCCAGCGATCTTCACATCACCGTGGGAGCACCTCCGCAGCTTCGCATCGACGGCTCCCTTGTGC
Source organism: Lujinxingia vulgaris (assembly GCF_007997015.1). NCBI lineage: Bacteria > Deltaproteobacteria > Bradymonadales > Lujinxingiaceae > Lujinxingia > Lujinxingia vulgaris. Next base: position 218,199 of record NZ_VOSM01000002.1, on the reverse strand, counting down.
CCCTCAAAACCTCCAAGCTCTCCCCCACCGAGACGCGCCAGCTCTGCTACAGCGTGCTCACCGACAAGCAGAAGCAGGGCTTTGAGACCGACAACGAGCTCGACCTCTCGTTTGGCGTCAAGGGGCTGAGCCGCTTTCGCGGCAACATCTTCATGCAGCGCGGCGCGGTCGCCGGCGTCTTCCGTAAGATCCCCTTCGAGATCTTGAGCTTCCAGCAGCTGGGCCTTCCACCGGTGATCGGCACCTTTGCCGAAAAGCCCCGCGGTCTGGTTCTCGTGACCGGCCCCACCGGCAGCGGCAAATCCACCTCGCTGGCCGCGCTCATCGACAAGATCAACGTCGAGAAGCGCCTGCACATCCTCACCATCGAAGATCCGATCGAGTATCTGCACCCGCATAAAAACTGCCTGGTCAACCAGCGCGAAGTGGGCGCAGACACCGGCGGCTTCAAAAGCGCGCTGCGCTACGTTCTTCGCCAGGATCCCGACGTCGTGCTCATCGGCGAGCTGCGTGACCTCGAGACGATCGAGGCTGCGCTGACCATCAGTGAGACCGGCCACCTCGCGCTGGGCACGCTGCACACCAACGGCTGTGTTCAGACGATCAACCGCATCATCGACGTCTTCCCCTCGCACCAGCAGTCGCAGATCCGCGCGCAGCTCTCCTTTGTGCTCGAAGGCGTCATCAGCCAGCAGCTCATCCCGCACGCCTCCGGGCGCGGTCGCGCGCTGGCCACCGAGGTGCTCGTGCCCACGCCGGCGATTCGCAACCTGATCCGCGAAGATAAGATCCACCAGATCTACAGCTCGATGCAGGTCGGCCAGTCGCGAAGCTTCATGCAAACGATGAATCAGTCTCTTTTCTTGCTAATCCGCGATCGACAAATCACAGTTGAAGACGGTCTGGCACGATCCAACGACCCCGAAGAGCTTCGCACCATGCTTGAGCAAGGTGGCGGTCCTGGAAACACCGGCGGTGGCTCCGGCCCCCGTAACCGCAGCTCTTCCATCCGATACACCTGAGCGAGCCGTGTGGCCCCCTGTGGCCGCACGACCCGCACCGAGTCATACAATCGCGTCTGAGGTGAGCAATGCCTGTCTTTGTCTGGGAAGGAACCAACCGCTCCGGCGAAGCCCGTAAGGGTCAGATGAACGCCAGCAATGCCGAAGAGGTTGAGCAGCGTCTTCGCCAGCAGGAGATCAACGTCTCCAAAGTGAAGAAGAAGGCCTCCAAGAGCTTCAACTTCAAGGGGACCTCGCGCGTTCCTCAAGACAACCTGGTGATCTTCACCCGGCAGTTCGCCACGATGATCGACGCCGGCCTGCCGCTCGTGCAGTGCCTGGAGCTGCTCGGCTCCAACGAGCCACATAAGGGCTTCCAGCGCATCATCGCCGAGATCCGCAAAGACATTGAGTCTGGCTCCACCCTCTCCGACTCCATGGCCAAGCACCCCGGGGCCTTCGATAATCTCTACGTCAGCCTGGTCGCCGCCGGTGAGGTCGCCGGTATCCTCGATACGGTCATGAACCGCCTGGCCATGCAGATCGAGAAGTCCCAGAAGCTGCGCCGGCGCATCAAAGGGGCTTTCACCTACCCCACCATCGTTATCGTCATCGCGATCGTGATCCTCATCGGCATGCTCTACAAGATCATCCCGACCTTCGCCGCGATGTTTGCCGACATGGGGGGCGGTGCGGAGCTCCCGGCCCCGACGCGTTTTGTTATGGCGCTCTCGGAGTTCGTGCAGGTCTACTTCCTCTACATCGTCGGCGGCATGATCGGCTTTGGCGTCACCGTCAAAACGCTGATGGGCTACCAGCCCACTCGCGCGGTGATCGACGACGTGCTGCTGAAGGTCCCCGTCTTTGGCGACCTCCTGCAGAAGACCGCCGTTGCGCGTTTCACCCGCACCCTGGGCACCATGGTCTCCTCCGGCGTGCCCATCGTCGACAGCCTGGAGATCGTGGCCAAGACCGCCGGCAACATGACCATCCAGAAGGCCATCTTCTATGTGCGCGAGCGCATCAGTGAGGGCCAGAACATGGTCGACCCGCTCATGGAGACGGGCATCTTCCCCAAGATGGTCGTGCAGATGATCGGCGTCGGTGAAGCCACCGGTGCGCTCGACACCATGCTCAACAAGATCGCCGACTTCTACGAAGACGAGGTCGACGTGGCCGTCGAGGGCATGACCGCGCTCATTGAGCCGATCATGATGGTGGGTCTTGGCGGCATGGTCGGCGGGATGCTCATCTCGATGTACCTGCCGATCTTCGAGATGGCCGGCAACATCCAGCAATAATTCCGGCTCCCCCCTCGCCACCTATGCCTCCAACGCGCGACCGACAGCGCGACCGCCTCAAAGGCCTGCTGGTCTTTCGGGTGGTCCTGGTCACACTCTTTCTGGGGAGCGCGGTGGCGCTCGACGTGCGCACCTTTGCGAGCGCATCGGAGCCGCGAAACCTCACGCTGCTCGGCCTGATCGTGGGCACCTACGTGCTCACCATCGGCCACGCCCTCGCGCTGCGCCAGAAGCTCAAGACCCAGACGCTGGCCTGGGCGCAGATCCTGGGCGACCTGGGCGTGACCACCATCCTGGCGCTGGTCTCCGGGGGCTTCGACAGCCTCTTCCTCTTCTTTTTTCACCTCACAATCATCAACGCCGCCATCGTGCTCGGACGCCTGGGGGGCCTGGTGGCCTCCGGCATCACGGTACTCTCGTTGAGCTACCTGGCGTTGATCAGCGCCGGTGCCCTTCCCCACCCCATCTTAAGCGAACCCCCGGCGTTGCGGGCCTGGGGCACCGTCGCCTACGAAGTCATCGTCAACAGCGTCGGCGGCATCATGATCGCCGTACTCGCCGGACACCTGGCTGAGCGCCTCGGTGAGGCGACCGAAGCGCTGGAGCGCCGCGACATCGATCTTCAAGAGCTTCGCGCGCTCAACGAGCATATCCTCAGCAGCCTCTCCAGCGGCCTGCTCACCGTCGACGGACGCGGAAACGTGATCTTTATGAACCGCGCCGCCGAAGAGATCACCGCCTGGACCTCCGAGCAGGTGCTCGGCCGCGCGCTCAGCGATCTTTTCCCCAACCTCGCCAACGCCGCCCTGGGCCCCTCCCCCAACAAAGATCCGCGCCTGGAGAGCACCTTCATCCGCCCCGACGGCCGCGAGGTTCACCTGGGCTTCTCCGTCTCGCCACTGCGCAACTCCGAGTCGCGCGAGGTCGGCCGCATCATCATCTTCCAGGACTTGAGCGACATACGAAAACTCGAAGAGCAAATGAAACGCTCCGAGCGCCTGGCCGCCGTCGGCCAGCTCTCAGCGGCCATCGCCCACGAGATCCGCAACCCCCTGGCCTCGATCAGCGGCTCGGTGGAGATGTTGCGCGCCGATGAGTCCATTGACGCGGAGAATGAGATCCTGATGGACATCGTCCTGCGCGAAGTCGACCGCCTCAACGCGCTGATCACCGACTTTCTGGCCTACTGCCAACCTCGGCCCTTGCGCACCGAGCGTCGCGATCTTCGCGAACTTCTCGACGAGCTTTTGCACCTCTACCGCTCCCAGGCCGAGCGCGATCGCATCCAGCTTGATGTCGATCTCGTCACCGGCCCCGGACCCGTTGAGGCGATGATCGACGCCGAGGCCCTGCGCCAGATCCTCTGGAACCTGCTTATCAACGCCGGCGACGCCGTGCGCGGCCTTCCTGCCGAAGATCGCCAGGTCCGCGTGGAGCTTCGCCCGAGCGCGCTGAGCTCGCAGCCGGCCTGGCTCATCGCCATCGAAGACAGCGGCGCGGGCGTGGCTCAGGATCTGCGCGATCGCATCTTCGAGCCTTTCTTCACCACCAAAGACCACGGCACGGGGCTGGGCCTCGCCACCAACTTCCGCCTGGCCGAATCCCACGGCGGTCGCATCAGCGTGGAGGCTCCCGCCCACTTGAAGGGTGCGCGATTTGAGCTGGTGCTCCCGGCCGCCACCGACTCCATCAGCGGGTCGCACCCACGTCTCCCTTCCCCTGAGGCCGCCGAAGAGGCATCCTGAGGAAGACCACGTTTCGTACGTTTACAACATGCCCCCCAGGCTCATGAGCGATCCCGCACCCGACAGCCCGGCGAGCGCTGATCTTCCGATCCTCGTCGTCGATGATGAACGCAGCATGCGTGAGTTCCTCACCGTCATGCTCAAGAAAGACGGCCACCCCGTTGAGGTTGCCGCCTGTGGCGAAGATGCCACCGCTCGCATCGACGCTGGCGAGCGCTTCAAGCTGGTGATGACCGACCTGAAGATGCCCGGCATCGGCGGGCTCGATGTGCTGCGCGCCATCAAAGCCGCCCAGCCCTCTTGTCAGGTCATCGTGATGACCGCCTACGCCACCGCCGAGACCGCGCTTTCGGCCATCAAGCTCGGCGCCTACGACTACATCACCAAACCCTTTAAGATCGATGAGGCGCGCGTCGCGGTGAACCGCGCGCTGGAGAAGTTTGCGCTCGTCAGCGAGAACCTCTACCTGCGCGACGCCCTGGGTGATCGTCAGGGCCTGGGCCAGCTCATTGGCGAGTCCCGGGCGATGCAGCGCGTCTTTCAGATGATCCGACGCGTGGCCCCCACCCGCACCACCATCCTGATCCACGGGGAGTCGGGCACGGGCAAAGAGCTCGTCGCCCGGGCGATTCACGACTTAAGCGCCAACGCCGAGGGCCCTTTCCTGCCTATCAACTGCGGCGCCATCCCCGAAAACCTCATCGAGAGCGAACTCTTCGGCCACAAAAAAGGCGCCTTCACCGGCGCCCACGCCGACAAAGAAGGCCTCTTTGTGGCAGCCGGCCAGGGGACGGTCTTTCTCGATGAAGTTGGCGAGCTGCCTCAATCGGTGCAGGTCAAACTGCTGCGGGTCTTGCAGGAACGAAAAATCCGCCCGGTGGGCGACTCGGCAGAGCGCGAGGTGAGCTGCCGCATTGTCGCGGCCACCAACCGTGATCTTCGCCAGGAGGTGCAGGAGGGGCGTTTTCGCGAAGACCTCTACTACCGCCTCAGCGTCATTCCGGTGGAGATGCCGCCTCTGCGCGAGCGCGGCGCCGACGTGCAACTTCTGCTGGAACACTTCCTGCACCGCTACGCCGAAGAGATCGGCAACCCCATCGAAGGCATCGACGCGCGCGCGCTGGCGATCCTCACCGCCTACGCCTATCCGGGCAACGTGCGTGAGCTGCAAAACATCGTCGAGCGCGCCGTCACCCTGGAGACGGGCTCGCTGATCACCCCGGAGAGCCTTCCCTACCACCTGCAGGAAGAGAACTTCTCGCGGGTCGCCCGCCAGATCGATGTCCCCGAAGAAGGCGTCGATATGGAAAAGCTCGTCGAGGAGCTTGAGCGCAACCTCATCGCCCGCGCGCTTGAGCGTGCCGGTGGCGTCAAAACCGAGGCGGCGCGCCTGCTCAACATCAGCTTTCGCTCTCTGCGCTACCGCCTCGACAAATACGGCCTTAACGACGACTGAGCCTCACACCTCCGACACCCGCCACCTCAAGGAGCCAGACCATGCAGACCCTCTCCCAACACTTCGCGACGTTCTTAAAGGCTGCCGCCCGCGTGGATCGCCGCGGCATGACCCTCGTGGAGCTGATGATCGTCGTGGCGATCGTCGGTGTGCTCGCTGCCATCGGCGGCATGAGCTACTCCAAATACATCCGCCAGGGCAAAGTCACCCAGCTCAAGCAATACGCCATGGACGTGGCCCGCGGGCAGGAGCAGTTCCGCGCGCGCAACAACCGCTACTACCAGCCCGCCTCCGACTACACCTCGAACATGGCCGACTCGGATCGGCCCGAGTGGAACAACCTGCTGGAGTTCAACTCCAACGTCGCTCAGGGCATCACCATTATCGTTGAGGCCGACATCGGCGGGAACTGCACCATCTGCCCGGCCGGCGCCGAACCTCTGGGCACGGGAGCGGAGAACAACCCATGGTTCGCCGTGCTCGTCACCCAGGAAGAGCTCGGCGGCGATGCCTACCAGGCCTTCTTCAGCAACGACATGCCTGAGCCCATCGAGCTTGTGCCCTGATGACGCTACGAGGCGCGGGTGACAAAAATTGTCACCCGCCCTGCCGCTGAGCGTCAGCGGCCCCCATCTTCGCCCCGCGCATGACCACCGAGCCCGACGTTACGAAACGCAAAATATCGCGCCAATCCGGGCGAATCCGTGATTTCTGAACTTTTTTTGAATTTTTGTGAACCCGTGGCAAGGTCCTTGCTCTACTGTCGTGCCGTGTTCCAGCACGACCCTCAACCCCACGCTGAAAGGAGCGACCATGTTGATGAAACTCCGCACCAACAAGAAAGGCTTCACCCTCGTCGAGCTGATGATCGTCGTCGCGATTATCGGCATCCTCGCCGCCCTCGCCATCCCGGCCTTCATCAAGTACATCAACCGCTCCAAGACGGCTGAGGCTTCCAACATCCTCTCCAACGTCTCCGGCGCGGCCAAAGGCTACTTCGAAGGCGACCAGACCTACTCGCCGGCTAACGGTGATCAGCCCTGGCACGCAGCTGTTCCCGCCGATCGCGCCACTCGAGCCGGTATGCCGGTTGAGCTCGCCGACAAGGTCTTCCCCGGCGGTGACGGCGTTGCGTTCACGACCCACGACGACTTCCCGGTCGGCGGCGCCAAAGGCACTCCGGACACCGATTATACCGGCAACGCTACAGCTATTGCTGCGCTTCACAAGCTGAACCTGGTGCTCGAAGAGCCGACCTACTTCGGCTACCACATTCAGAGCGACGGCACCGGCGGCGACGCCACCTTCCAGGTTGCCGGATGCCATGACTTCACCGGTACCGCCGCCGCCACCACCACGTGCACCGAAGCCATCCTCGACTCGCACGCCGTCATCCTCGACTGCGAAGCCGACATCGAAGACGGCACCAACCTCGGCGCGACCTGCTTCCCCCCCTACACCCTCAACGAGTTCCTTTAAGACAACTCGTTTGACCTGATGTAGGCTAACGAGCCACGGCCCCCTTGACCGGGGCCGTGGCTCGTGTCGTTTTTGCCCCCACTCCCTAATCTTCGCCTTACGATGCTGACTCGCCCCATTCGCAACAGCCTGATCTTCAGCGCGCTTGTGCTCGGACTGCTTGCCAACCTCCACCTCGGGCTGAGCCTGAATCTGGAGAGCAACGCGCGCCGCACAAGCCAGCCCTCGCGCTATGTGCTGCCCTCGGCCGAGACCATCGCCATCGCCGCGCTCAACCATCGCGCAGCCGCTGCCGATGTGGTCTGGGTCAACGCTCTGCTCTACGGCGCCGACCGATTCACGATGCGCCAGAGCGCTGCGGATGCGACCGACTACGCAGACACGATCATCGATCTCGATCCCCATTTTAAACCGGTATACATGTGGCATCACGCCACCCGCACCCAATCCACTACTCGCCTCACCTACGATGATGTCGCCGCCGCCAATCGAATTCTTGAGCGCGGCCTACAGACCTTCCCCGACGAGTGGAAGTTCGCGCAGGCCATCGTCACCAACCACATTGGCCAGCGCTACACCCGCACCCCCGAAGAACATCTGGCCGATATGGAAGAGGCCTACACCTACGCCAGACTCGGCAGTGAGATGGAAGGCGCCCCCGACGATATGATGATGCTGGCGACGAGCTTCCAGCGTCGCCTGGCCAAAGCGCGCGCAGCCGTTGAGGGCGAGGACCCCGATGAGGCGCAACTCGAAGCCTCCCCGGCCGAGATCGCGTATTTGATGAAAAGCTACTTTGCGGCCACCGAGCCCGACCGCCAGCAACTCCTTCTGCGCCAGCTTTATGACCTTGGAGCTGGGGCCGAGCTGGTATCGCGCATCGAAGAGTACCGCCAGGAGTTTGAGCGGGAGCATCGGCGCCGCGCCTACCTGCCCCCCGATGTCTTTACACTGGCCGAGCCCGGGCTCTACCGCGCGCCCGGCACCCTCGAAGCCGCTGGCGATTTCTAAAAATCGACGAGCCGTACCTATGAGCGATGAGATCGTCCTCGACGTCCAGGACGTCGCAAAAACCTACCGCGTGGGCTTCTTTCGCAAACGCGTCGACGCCGTCAAAGCCGTGAGTTTTCAGATCCGGCGCGGCGAGATCTACGGGCTTGTGGGGCCCAACGGCGCGGGAAAATCCACAACGATTAAGATGATTACGGGGCTTGTGCGCCCCGACCGCGGGCAGGTGCGCATCTTCGGGATGCCGGCCACCCAGGTCGCCGCACGCGCACGCATGGGCTTTCTCCCCGAGAATCCTAACCTCTACCCTCATCTGAAGGCCGGCGAGCTCATGCGCTTCTACGGGGGCCTACTGGGGCTTAGTCGCAAGGAGTCTGATGCCCGCGCAGCGAAGTTGCTGGAGCAGGTGGGGCTCGGGCACGCGCTGGACCGTCCCATCTCCAAATTCTCCAAAGGCATGAAACAGCGCGCCGGCATCGCGCAGGCGCTTCTGGGCGATCCGGAGTTTGTGGTGCTCGACGAGCCGCAGTCCGGCCTCGACCCCATCGGCCGCCGCGAGATCCGCGACCTGGTCGTCGACCTGCGGCGCCAGGGCAAGACGATCCTCTTCTGCAGCCACATCCTCCCGGACGTGGAAGACATCTGCGACCGCGTCACGCTGGTGCATCGTGGCGAGGTTCGGGAGACCGGGTATATCCACGAGCTGCTCAACCCGGATGTGCTGCGCTATGAACTCTTTGCGCGCCGCTGGAGCCCCGAGCTCACCGCCGAGCTGGGCGACCGCGTGTTGCACCACTTCGACATCGGCGAGGTCAGCCGCGTCGACCTCCGGGGCGACATCGACCTGGAAGAGACGCTCGCGCTCATCGCCTCAGCCGGCGCGCGGGTGGAGAGCCTGCAGCCGCAGAAACAACGCCTCGAAGACGTCTTCATCCGCGACACCACCGACGCCTCGGAGGCTCGCCCATGATCCGCACTCTGCGCCAGATCGACGCCTTCGCCCGCAACACCCTCCTGGAGGGGCTGCGCAACAAAGTCCTCTACGCGGTGCTCGTCGCCGCGCTCGCCGCATTGGGCGCCGCCAGCGCCTTCGGCGCGCTGAGCCTGCATCAGGAAGAGCGCCTCTTTAACAACCTGGTCTTTGCCATCGGTCATCTATTCCTGGTGGCGCTGGCGATTTACCAGGGGGTCAACGCCCTGCATCGGGAGATCGACTCGAAGACGATCTTCACGGTGCTCTCCAAGCCCGTCACGCGCGCGTCCTTTCTGGTCGGGAAGTACTTAGCCAGCGTGGGCATCCTGGCGGTGTGCTGGGCGCTGATGTTCGGCGCCAAGGCGCTGACCGCGCTAGCGCTGGGCTATGAGGTGGGCCTGTTGCACCTGGCAACCTACCTGGGCTCCTTGATGCAGCTTGTGCTGGTGCTGGCGCTGGCGTTTTTCTTCAGCGCCTTCTCCGGCCCCCTTTTGAGCGCGCTCTTTACCTTCGGGCTCTTTGTGGTGGGGAGCCTCACCCCGCAGCTCGCTGACGCTTCTCGCCAGTTCTCCAGCGAAGGCAACCCGGTTCATCTGATCCTCGACGCGACGCTTTACGTGGTGCCGGATCTGGAGAAGCTCAACCTCTCCTATGAGCTCGCCACCGGCATCGAGGTGGGCTGGGGGTATATGGTGCACGCCCTGCTCTACACGGGCGTGACCGCCGGGCTCTTGCTGGGCTTTGGCTACCTGATCTTCTCGCGCCGCGACTTCGCCTGAGCGCAATGCGTCGGACGCTCTCGCAAGCCTTGCGAATCGGGGTGGGGTGTTTATCGTCGGGCCGTTCTTTTGCCCTTTGACGATGGAGACACCCATGAATGTTGAGCACCGCGCCACGATCGCGGCCGATCCCGATGCGATCTTCGCTTTTATTCAGAGCCCGGAATACCACCGGGCGCTCGTGCCGCACTTACGACTGGTGGAGGCCATTGAGCCCCTGAGCGAAGAGGTCGCGGACGATGGCACACTCTCACGTGTTGCCCGCTACACCGCACGCGCTGAGCTCCCTCGCTTTCTCAAACGCTTTGAAGATAAGGCGCCTGAGTTTGTGTACTGGGAGGAGCGCAGCCGCCTCAACCCCACGACCCGCGAGCTGCGCTACGAGATCGTGCCGGAGATGCCCGAGAACTGGCGCAGCTACTACTCCAATGAGGGGACGCTTCGCGTCGAAGCCGATGCCGCGGGCAACGCGAGCGTGGTGATGCAGAACCTGGAGTTCAATGTGTCCGTCCCCGGCCTCTCGCTCTTCATCGGTAAGGCGCTGCGCACGGAAATCACCAACATCTTTGAAGCTCAGGCCGCCGTGCTCCGCGAACACTTTGGCGAAAAAGCCTGAGTCCGCCCCGCGCCTCCGCGACGGACGCAAAAAGCCCCGACTGAGCCTGGCTCAGTCGGGGCTTTTTGATGTTCGCGACCATCCTCACCAACCCCGCGACCCGAAGGTCGCAGAGGCCGGTGCGATGATGAGTCGATCAGCGCTGGATGCTGGCACCCAGGGCGTCAAACACGAAGCGGCTCATGTCCATCTTGGCCACGACGTTATTCAGCTGCTCTTCGCGAACTTCCGCGTACTCACGAGCATCTTCATAGGCCGGGGTACCCGGGGTGGCGTCTTCCATAAGCTGCTGACCGTAGTGGTACTCCGCCAGAAGCTCGTTGGCGCGGTCAATCATGCGACCCGAAATCGAGCGACCTTCGACATCAGCCGACTGGTAGATCTGACCGGTCATCGGGTGGATGAACTCCTTGACCTGGACGCTCGGCCCGAAGGGCTGGCTCTGACCGTTGGTCACGCCAATCTTCAGGTAGTGCGTGAAGTCCACGTAGCGGTCTTCCCAGGTCGAGTTGTAGATGAGGCCACCGACCATCATGTTGAACTCGTGGTTGATCGACTGCGGGGTGAAGATGCGCGGCATCCCTTCCTGCGGGTTGCTCAGGCCAAGGCCGAAACTCGACGCCGAGATCGGACGCGGGTCGTCGTACTGACCGTTGTCAATGACACCGCCGTACTCCGTGTAGTCACCCAGGAGCACACCTTCGAGCATGCTGAGCATCTCACCCTTGAAGACCGTCCAGAACGAGAGGTTCGTGGCGCGGAAGTCGGTGAAGAAGGTGCTCTGCGCGAAGTTCGCGTTGATGTCGAAGATCGACTGCGAGGCGACCATCTTGTCGATGTAGGTACCGACACGGTCGATGCGGTAATCGTACTCATCGGTGAACCCGAAGTTGTAGTGGTTACCGATACCCTTGGGGATGTCGATGTAGTCATCACACTCACCGTAGTCGGCGTGGTACTCGGCCGGCAGGTAGGTGTTGTTCAGGTCGAAGTACCAACCTTCATCCAGGCGAGAGTTGGCCGGCTCGTACTTGCAGAAGCGGCCCGGCTCAGCCATCGCCATCACTTCGTTGTAGAAGTTGAAGGTGTCGATGGAAGCGGTCAGCAGGTCATCGGTGTAATCACCCAGGTTATAGAAGCGGTAGAGGCCGTAGTAACGGAAGGGCTCCTGCGCCATCTGGAAGGTGGAGTACACGCGGTTGATGTAGTTGCTGTAGTTCTCGTAGCCACGGCTGATGTGGTGACGACGGTAACGCCAGAAGGTCTGCAGCGCACGGTAGGTGTCGAAGCTGTGGTTGACGATCTCACGCTGGTTGGCACCGAAGTCCCAGATCGAGCAGTTGAGAATACCGCCACGGAACTCATCGGAGCAGAACTCGTACGCAACGGTGCGGTCGAGGTTAGGCTGGTTGCCCTGGTTCAGGTCGAAGTTCGCCCAGTTACGGGTGTTGGCCTGAATGCCCTGACGACGACGCTCCTTGGCCTCGTTGATGCTCATGTAGCTACGGCCGTTGATCAGGATGTCGATCCCCTGCGCGTACACCTGCGGATCGATGTTACCGGTGGCCGGCGCGCCGGCGAGGATGCGGGGCATCTGCTTGTAGTCGCTCAGCCAGGAGTCCTGCTCAAGCTGGTTGGGCAGCTGCACCGAATCGTCCCAGGTCTCGACCACTTCGGCGTAAGCGAAGGCGATCGCGGCGTAGTCGTACTTACCAAGGCCCTGGAAGCGGCCGGTGAGGTCACCGGTGTAGTCCATGACGCTGGCAAGCTGGTACTCGGCCTGGCTGGCGTAGTCGACCTCTTTGCCGATGATCTGCTCAGCGAGTTCACCCTGGAGGCTGTAGGCCTGCTCACGGGTGATGGTGCCGTCGACCACGGCCTGCTCGATGTGCCAGTACTCGTCGTGGAAGTTGAGCGCATCGGTGCTCGCCGAGAAGTTGTGGCGAAGACCCACGGTGTGGCCGATCTCGTGGAGCTGAGTACCGATGAACATCTTGTTCATGAAGTACTCGATGATGTCGGCGCGGCTCTTGCCTTTGAAGTAGTCCGCGGCACCACGGTAGGTGACCAGCATCTCCGCGGAGCGGGTCAGCGAGTCGTAGGTCATGATGCTGCGCTCAGCGAGCATGCGGTCACGCTGCTCAACACGCGCAAAGGTGTGACGCGGGGTGTGCACGTCGAGGTAAGCCTGGTGAAGCTGCTCGTCGTTGAAGGAGGGGCCAAAACGCTCACGCGCGGTGGCCTCAATGGCCATGGCCGTCTCCACGTCACGCATCAGGAAGTTCTTGACGGTGGGGTTCTGCAAAAACTCCACCATGCGCTCGTCCTGCGCGTCGAGCTTCTCGCTGGCCATCGAGACGATGTCGGCTTCACGCTGAATGCGATCTTTGCCGTGCGCCAGGATGAAGTCGTGGAGTTCGTTGACTTCGGGGCGCTCGTGCAGGCCGACCTTGCTGGTCTCCGCGGGGTTCACACCGGAGCGGCGCGCCATCTCTTCTTTGGCTTCCGGCGTCAGGTTGAAGCGGCGGCTGGCCGTATCACTGTCGTGGAAGAGATCGCGGCGGATCTGGGTGCCGTACATGATGTCGGTGTCGGAGAGCTCACCGTTGAAGTACTGCATCAAGTCGGCGGCGTAGGTGGCCGACTTACGGATGTAACCACCGGCGAAGTTGGCGTTACCGCTGATGATCTGACCGGTAAGCGGGTCAGCAGCCGAGGGACCGTAACCGGCCCAGGGCACATCGGTCTCAACCCAGTTGAAGAAGCTGTAGCGAAGGTCACCGATGCGCTCATAGGTGAAGCGCTCTTCTTCGATGTCGCGGGTCTCGGTGGCGTACTCGAGCTCGGCGCAGAGCTGCACGCGGCTCTCGTTAGTCAGGCCCCAGAGCGCGGCTTCCAGAGCCTCATCGCTGGAGGGGTTACCGACGAACTCACGGAAGATCTCGGAGGGGCTGGTGCGGTCAGCCGCCTGGCCCACGCCGTGGGTGTTACGCCACTGAACCAGCGGGCCGGGGTGGCAGCTGTTCTCGACGATACGGTACATTTTGGTGTGGCCGTAGTTGTCCATCAGGACGGTGTCGAGCTCCTCGTCATCAATGTCTTGAGCGAGCTTGACCGCGTTACGGAAGGCCTTGTTCCACTCTTCCGCGGTAACCTGCGCCGCTTCGAACATGAACTCGGGGTATTCCGCGTTGAGGTGGTAGGTGATCGGCTGAGGGATACGCTCGGAGTAGGGCAACTCGTTGCCGTTCTCGTCGAGCATCGTCTGCCAGATGTTCCAGCGGTTGGCGTAGTAGCGACGGGTGTCGTCGGCGGTGCCCACGAAACGGTCCCAGGCCACCCGCTCGGTGCGGAAGTAACCAAAGCGCTGGTGGTAATCGAAGGTCGCCGGGGCGCAGAGCTGCTCCCACTCATAGCCGTACTGCTGAAGCATCCAGCCGCGGACCTGATCATTACACTCGACCTCAACCTCGTAGCCGAGGTCCTGGTCAACAATGGAGGCCACCAGCATCGGATCGCCGTATTCGGATCCGTCGCGGGTTACCTGCATGTTATCGGTGTACTGCATCGGGATGAAGGTCTCCTCTTCGGGGACCTTCAAGAAGGAGGAGCGCACGCGCACACGACCACCTTCACAGCTGAAGATGGTGTCGTAGCCGTAAGCGCCGTAGCAGGCGTAGATGTCGGGCTCGTAGGAGTACTCAGCGACGGTGTCGATGTAGTCTTCCGAGATGCGAGCGCGATCCTTATCGACCCGGCCGTCATCCTGAGGGACGGTGCGGCCGGCCGGCGCGAAGCGCCCAAGCTGGCTCTGGAAGTTCCAGAAACCGTCGATCATGTTGCGATCCCAGGCCACGCGCATGTAATCGCGCTCGTACCAGGGGCGGTCGCTCATGTTCTCGACGATCTGGTTGCTGGGCTCACCGGTCGAGGGGTTGTAGGCGCGCTGAATGTCGAAGTGCCCCATAATGGGGTACGCAGCCACGACGCCCAGGCGGCGCGACTCTTCTTCGTCAAAGCCTTCCATCAGGCCGTCGGCCAACTCCACGGTGGAGTGGGCGTAGAGGAAGTTCTCGGTGACCGTCCAGCGAATACGCTTGAGCGAGCCTTCCTGCGCCGCGAAGATGACCGAGCCCTGCATGTCGGTGTCGGTCACCACCTGACGCATGTACCACTCGTCATCGTTTTCAAAGAGAGCCTTCTCCACGACATTGGGCTGAACCCGGTTGATGTCGCCGACTTGCTCGACGCACCCAACCGCGCTGCTCAGCGCCACTGCCACTACGGCCCCGGCCATTGCTTGCCAGGTCGTTGCTAATCTCATTGCCGTCCTCCGTCAGATCTCGGTGAGACACCGAACCAAACTGTCAGTTTCTGTTATCAAGCGTTCACCTGCTAACACTGACAGATTCTTATTCAATAACCGTGCCGACCTCCGAGATCGGCGCCGTTAAGGTAGTGGACTAAAACACAAAATGGGGGGCTCTCTGTCAAGGCGAAATCCCGGTAGGCCGCCATAAAGCGCTGAATTCTCGGGCTCGGGCTGCGTATAAGAGCGGCGGCCTACGCCTGCGACGCCCCCGTCAGTTGACGTGAGGATCGCCGGGGAGCGCAACCCGGGCCGACGCGCCGTTAGAAACCTGACGGCGAGCCCCGGGGCTTGAGAGGACGCGAATTGCGCTTAATGTTCCACGCTTGCTTAGGCATGGCATTTCGATTAGAGCCATCGCCGGGCGCGTAACGATTTGTTTGGATAGTACGCGCACACCACTTTCAAGGAGAGGCCACTTATGTCTCTTATGAACTGGGTCGTACTTATCGCGATGTATTCGCAGCTGGCCGTCGGCGGGGAGTCGATTGAGCTGAGCGCCGTGGAGCTTCCGCCTGTGCAGCAGGCCGGGCTTGCCTCCTGGTATGGAGACGGCGCCTGGCACGGTGATATCACTGCCAATGGCGAGGCCTTTGACCCGATGCAGTTTACCTGCGCCCATCGCTCTTTGCCTTTTGACACGATGGTGCTGATTGAGAACCGCGCCAACCGTCGGCGCGTCTGGTGCCGGATCAACGACCGTGGTCCCTACGGCTACGTCAACGACGAGGGGGAATGGGCCTTTGTGGTCTCAAGCTCTCCCGATAAGAACTGGCGGGGGATTCTGGACATGTCGATCGCCACAGCGCGCGCGCTGGGCACGACTGAGGTGGGGCTACAAAACGTCTATCTACGCTACTGGACGCGCAACAGTCCCCCGAACTTCCACCTCGCCGCGCTCAACCCCTAAGTTGGGCGGCTGCTCCCCTCTCTCCCCTTTTGCATTATGAATCGACTTCCACCACGACGCCCGCTGGCCGCGTTTGCTTGCTGCGCGGCGCTCTGGCTGTCCAGCGGGTGTGCGATGACCCGCCAGGCGCTCCAGCCTATGGTCTGCGACGCGCCCGCGGTCAGCGCTCAGATGCGCGCGCAGATCATCGCCGAGCATGAGCTCGATCAGGCGCTGACTCAGGCCCAACTCGACGCCAACGAATTCTGGGCGATGTCCCAGAGTGAGGATATGCCTGCCGATGGCGGGGAGCTCGTCGAGGAGGATGCTGCTGCCACGGCACAGACTCGCCGTTTGCAGCGCGAGGCCACCGAGGAGGAGGAAGCGGTTGCCGAGCCCACGCGCGATCCTCTCGAGCCGGTCGATCCTTTCGTGGCCGATGCTCAGGCGATGTTTGAGAGCGACGCCGATCGTGAGGTCTTCTCCGCGGCCCATGGCGTCACTCCGGAAGAGGGAGCGCTGGCCTTTGTGGGGCCCTTTATGCGTTATCAGGATGGCGCAGCGGCCGTGTATACGCCGGGGCAACACCTGAGCTTTTACACCAACGGTCAGCTGCATGCGCAGCTCGACCTGAGCCACACCGTCGCCGAAGACGTGAGCTGGGAGGGCATCACCGAGCACCAGCCCGGCGCGCTGCGGGTTGTGCGCGACGGCACCCTCCAGGTGCTCATCCCCTACGCGGTCGAGCGTGGCGAGGAGGGCGAGCGCGACTATTATGTGGGCATCTACAAGGTGATCGGTAACTTTGTGGGGCGCATCTTTGAGCGCCGCGTTGCCCACCGCCCTTCTGCTGATGCCGAGGTGCAGGTGCTCGGTGCGATAACGTTTATGCGAGGAGAATCGCATCGCGCGATCGGCTGGACTCCGATGGGTGAAGGGGCCGAGGACGCCAACGCTCAGCCCGAAGTGCTGCGCTGGAACAACTGGGAAGGGGTCTTCCGCGTTCCGGGCCCGCCGCCGACCGCGCCGAAGCCGCGCTCCTAAGCCTGTGAAAAAGCGACTGCTCGCTTGCCCGGGACGCTAAGCGTGCGCTAACTTTGTGGCAGGTATATTCTTTTCTGCACGCTGCGACGCGAGAACCGGAGGCCAGGGTGGTATTCAATGTCCGATGTTTTAAATGTGGTGCGCACGATGTTCGCCTTGTCCTCGGCGGCCGCGCCATCATTCACGCGCGCTGTCATAGCTGCGACACCAACCTCCTGGCCGAGGTGATGGCGCTGGAAGAGGAAGCGATGCGCAAGCGGAGCTCGCATCGCGAGCGTCAGATCACATCGACCTCCCTGCGCGCGCTGGGTGCCGAAGACACCGACGTGCCCGACACCGCGACGAGCGCCGGTTAGGTCTGCCCCCCAGATCGTGTAAAAGAGCGAAGTTATTAAACGCCTGAACGGCTCAGCCCGTTCAGGCGTTTTTTGTGGTCGGCGTCGCCCTACCCTGGCTGGCGTCCCAGCTCAGCACGACATCGCCCCGGGTGTGGCCGCCGAGCAACAGCTCGGTGAGCGGGCGGTAGACCACCTCATCGACCAGCGCCTCGATGGCCCGGGCGTTGCCTATGGTGGCGACGCGGCGGTCGAGAACCTCCTGCAGCGAGGTATCGAGCTCGACGCGGAACCCATACTCGCGCTCGGCGTGGGCACTGAACCGTTGCAGCAGGCGCTGAAGCAGCTGGCGAGCGCCGGAGGCGCCGTCGCCCGAGAGATCCCGAAAGGCCACCAGAGCATCGACGTGGGAGGCCACCTGCGCGGCCAGCTCCGCGTCCACACCGGAGAGAGGATCGGGCTGGCGAGCGCCAAACCCGATGGGTTGTGCGGCGGCGGGCTGCGCGCAAAAACTGAGCACAAAGATAGCGTTGGTGGCGTCGGCGCTATGACCGCGGGTATCGACGAGCTCGCCCTCCTCGAGCATCCGCAGAAGTCGATCCTGGATGCGGGGGTGCGCTTTATCGAATTCATCCAGGAGCACCACGCTGCTCGGTCGACGGCGAAGCGGAGTCACCAGCATGTCGGCGTCTTCGTAGCCGACGTAACCCGGCGGCGATCCGATGAGGCGACTCAGGGCGTGGGCTTCCTGAAAGTCGCTCAGGTCCACGCGAAGAAACGCGCGCTCATCGCCGAAGATCTCGCGGGCCATGGCCCGGGCCGCCGTCGCCTTGCCCACGCCCGCCGGGCCCACAAAGGCCAGCGTCGCCAGGGCGCGCCGTTGATCGCCGTGCTTCAGCCGACTGACCACCAGCGCCTGGGCGATCGTCGAGACGGCCGCCTCCTGCCCCACGATGGCCTCGCCCAGACGATCTTCGAGCCCCACCCACCAGGAGACCTCCCCGCGCAGAAGACGCTCGGTGGGCACGCCGGTCTTCACGTGGATCTGCTCGGCGACCGCGTGTCGGTCGACCACAGCAACGCCCGCCTCGTCCCTCTCGCTATGGCGCGCGCTGGCGATCGCGGCGTCCATCAGCACCTTCTTGGCCTTGTCGGGGAGGCGTTGTTCGGGGATGTAGCGGGTGGAGAGCTCAATGGCGGCTTCCACGGCTTCGTCGGCGATCGTGACCTCGTAATCATCCTGAAGATGAGGCACCAGCGCGTCGAGAATGTGGCGAACCATCGCCGCGTCAGGCTCAGCAATCTCCACGCGTTCAAAGCGGCGCTTCAGCGCGGGATCTTGCTCAAACCAGCGGCGGTACTCTTCTTCTGTGGTGGCCCCGACCACGGCGATGGTGCCGCTGGCCAGCGCGCTCTTAAAGTGATTGGGCACCTCCGCCGGGGTGTTGCTCCCGGAGCGAGGCGAAAAGACGGCGTGGGCCTCGTCGATAAAGAGGATCACGTCTCGGCTCGCTTCTTCTAGCAGAGTGGTGATGCGCGCTTCGAGATCGCCGCGATAACTGGTGCCACTCATCAGACTTGCGCCGTTGAGCTCAATGACGCGGTGCCCCGCCAGGCGACTCGGGGCCTTCCCGGTGGCGATGGCCTGGGCCAGCGCCGTGGCCAGCGCGGTCTTGCCCACGCCCGCCTCACCGGTGAGCAGCGGGTTTCGCTGCTCGCGGCGCATTAGCACGTTGAACACGCGTTCCAGCTCAAGCTCGCGCCCGACGATCTCGGGGAGCCGACCTTCAACCGCCTCGCGGGTGAGGTCGCGGCCGAGCATATCCAGGGTTGGCGAGGAGGGGCGGCGCGCAGCAAAACGCACCGCGGCCTCCACCGGCTCGGCACCGGCGAGGACCCGGGGCTCTCCCAACGCCTGGCGGATGTCCTGCTCAAGCCCCAGCGCCTGAACCAGCTCCAGCGACGAGCCCCCATCCGCGAGAAAAGCCACCACAAGATCGTGCTCACTGACAAACTCGCCAGCCTCACTGCGCGCGATCTGCAACATGCGGATCATGCGCGGTGTCAACGTCTTGCGGCCGATCAGAAAGTCGGGCAACGCGTCGGGCTTGCTGCCAATGAGGCGCAGAAGCTCCTCGCGCAGTCGCGCCGGCTCCAGGCCCCGGGCCATCGCCGAGCGCCAGAGCACAGAGTCGCGCACCGACGAGAGCACGGCGATCAGGTGGGGTGTGCCCAGAAAGGAGCTTCCGTGGGAGGCGGCGATCTTCATCGCGCCCTCCAGGATGCCGCGCGAGGCGATGTCGAAGAGGTCCAGGCGCAGCAGGCCGCGATCATCGAAGAGCTCATCGCCCTTCCCTTCCCCGAGGCGACGTATTGCCCAGCGAATCGAAGCGGACTCCACCGCCTCGGCTCGCCAGGTGACCGCGCGGGCCAGGTCGGCCACCGCGATCGCTGCGCCCCCTCGGCCCAGCGCGAGCTCCCAGGCTTCTTCAAGGATTCGGGTAAAACCGCGCGAGAAGCAGGCGCGCTCCATGCGCGCCTGGCCGGCGGCGTCTTCATCAAGCTCGCGCGAGAGAACCTTGAGACGCGGGAGTACCTCCGCGTAACTCAACGCAGCGTCGGCGACGGAGGCCACCGCCCGGGCCAGCTCCACCTCCCCGGACTCGATCAGCACGATGAGCAGATCGATCGGCAGAAACATGCGCCGGCCCAGCGCCTCGAGATGGGCGAGGAGCGCGGCGAAAATTTCAGTGGCCTCGGGCGTAAAGCGCTCCATGCGGAGCTGGCCGTCGGCGCTAAAGAGCGGCTCTTTGTAGAGGGTCTTCATCGGGCGGGGATCCTGGCCGGTTGGCGCCAGCGTCGAAGTCTTCCGCCCTGAGCTTAGCCGATCGCTTCGGCGTTGCGAAAGGAAATGTCGTCGGCAGCCTGCTCCTGACGTCGGGCCACCGCCACCAGAAAGCCACCGTAGCGGCTCAGGGGGCTGTCGCGCGCCACAAATTCGAGCTTACGCAGCGCCGAGCCGACCACGGGAAGTTTGTGCACGAAAGCCGCCGGCGTGAACACGCGCACCCCGGCCCACTCCATCAGGTCGACGCCCTCGGGGAGGTACGAGGTGACCGTCTCGGGGTCGTCCCAGCGCGTATAGACAGCCGACTCGCGGGTGGCGTCTGAGATCTTCTGGGGACCGCCGAGGGTTTTGGCCAGGTAGCGGATGCTGCGCGGATTGTAGAACTCCAACAAGAGCACACCGCCGGGGCGCACCACGCGGGCGGCCTCGGCGACGGCCTTACGGATGTCCTGAACGTGGGCGAGCACCTTGAAGCTGTAAACGACGTCAAAGGTTGCGTCTTCGAAAGGAAGCTCGGTGGCGCAGCCCTCGCTGACTTCCAGGCCGCGGGCGCGCGCTTGCTCGAGCATCCCGGGGCTTAAGTCAATGCCGACGGCCTTGCGGGCGACCTTTGCCACGCGCTCCAGGATGAGCCCGGTGCCGCACCCGACCTCGAGCACGTCTTTGCCGCGGCCGTAACGACTCACCAGATCCACCTCCAGATCGTCGATGAGGCGGTGGTAGCCGTCGTGGCGCTCGCGCTCGTACCAGGCGGCGAATTCGTCGTAGTAGCTCTGATTGTCTTTGCGGCCCATGGCGTCTCCTGCGCAGCGAGGCGTTAAAAAGTTGCCCCCTTCTTAATCGCCCGCGCTTCGCAACGCAACGCTCACCGGCAGGCTGGCCTCAGTACTGCTCGGGAGGCGCCGGCTCGCCGCGCCAGGGATCATCCTCCGGCTCGCCGGGGGCCTGCGGGGGGATATCATCGAGGGTATCATCGAGGCTCTCATCGGGCAGATGAAGCTCTAACATACGCTCGCGTGCGACTTGCAATTCCTCGCGCAGCAGCCACATCGGGTCGAGCTCCTCCTCGGTGGGGAGCTGGGCGGCGGTGCTGCGGTTTTGATGCCAGCTTCCCAGGGCGCGGTTGATCTCGGCGAGTTCGCGGTCGTTGGTGCGGGCCTCGCCCTCGCCGAGTTCCAGGAGCAGGCGATCTTCATGATGACGGGCGATGCCCAGATGACGCCGGGCGATGCGCTCGTGCTCCTCGGCCAGTTCGGCGGGCATGGCCACCAGCGCGTCTTGTTGGGCCTGGGCCAGCGCGGCATCAAAACGTTCGTACTGAAGATCGAGCTGGGAGTACTGGCTGAGGATCTCGCGATGAAATCCCTCGATCTGCTCCTGGCTCAACGGGCCGAACTCCTCATCGATCACGCTTGATGAGCTGCCCTCGATCGGCCCGCCACCGGTACCACCGGCGGCGCTCGGGCCGCTCTGACAGGCCGCGCTTAAGAGCAGCACGCTCAGCACAAAGCCCGGGATAAACGCCCTCGCCATGGTTCCCCCTTTTTATCGGTATCAGTGCAGGTATTTGAGTCTCAATCCACGCGGGCCCTGACGCACTTCGGCCCGGCGCTGCCGCATCCACCAACGCCCTTGCGCGGCATCTTCACAAAGGTACGCACCTTCGCGCCCCTGTCTCCCCACCATCGCCCGATTGCTCCCGGGCCCCCTGCCCGCTTCATCATGACAACCGGGCTGCGGTGCGCTATCGTCGCCGCCGTCTGATGACGTCTGGCCACATCCTCTCTTTACGAGGTCCTCATGGGACGCACCCAGCGCCTGGCTCAACCGGAGTCTTTTGCCAAATACCAGCTCGTCGCTCGCCTGGCCCACGGCCGTATGGGCGACGTTTATAAGGCCAAGAGCCACGGTGTCGAAGGTTTTGAGAAGATCCTCTGCGTCAAGGTCATTCACCCAGGCCTGGCCGCCGTCCCGACCTTTGTCGACGTGATCATCGACGAGGCCAAGCGCGCCGTAGCCTTGAGCCACGCCAACATCGCCCAGGTCCTGGATCTCGGCCACGAGGAAGACCGCCAGCAGTTCTACGTCGCCATGGAGTACATCAACGGCATGGATCTGGCCCGGGCGCTCAACCTGGCGCGCACCACCGGTCAGCGCTGGAGCCAGGAGATGTCGGTCTTCATCGCCAGCGAGGTCGCCAAAGGGCTCGACTACGCCCACCGCCGCAAAGACTTCAACTTCAACAACCTCAACATCCTGCATCGCTCGATGCGGCCCGAAAACGTGATGCTCTCCTACGACGGGGAGGTCAAAATCACCGACTTCGGCCTCTCGCGCGCCCTCGATCTGGTCGAAGCGCTCGACGATAACGACGTACGCCAGCGCGTGCTCTACGCCGCCCCCGAGGCGGTGCGGCAGGAGGGCTACACCCGCCAGAGCGACATCTTCAGCCTGGGGCTCATCCTCTACGAGATGCTCACCGGCGCCCACCCCTACGAGCACCCCGACATCGCCGAAGTTCAGCGGCGAGCGGCGCATGGGGAGGTCCCCCCGATAGCGGAGCGCGTGGAGATTCCCCGCCAGCTTCAGCAGCTCATCGAGTCGATGCTCGTGCACGATCCGGCCGGCCGCGCCTCCAGCGCCGGCCAGCTCTACGAGGAGCTCATCGGCTACCTCTTCGGCAACAACCTTCAGGCCGATAACCGCCTGCTCTCGCTGACCATGCAGGAGCTTCGCCGCCGCGAGCCTCAGAGCGACCAGGTCGAGGCCATTGAGGAGGTGGGCCTCGAAGAGATCAGCGTTCATGAGCTGGAGTCGGCCTTTGCGCGCGGTGGCGCCTTCCACGAGGACGACGCCCCGGATCCGCGTCAGGGCGGCGCCCTGCCCTCGAGTCGGCTGGGCGCCCGCGACGAGCCTGTCGGCCCCCGACTTCCCGGTGCTCTGGAGACGCTCTTTCGCTCGGCGCAGGGCGGCCGCGGCAAAGCCGCGCTGCTCTCCGGGGGGCTGGGCCGAGGCGGCCAGCATCTTCTGGATCGCCTGCGCGTGGCGACCTCAAAACGCGGTGACAGCCGCGCGGCGCTCATGCTTGTGGGTGCCGACGACCGCCTTCGCCCCTTCGGCGCAATCAGTGAGATGATGCTCGACGCCCTGGTCGGCCCGCCCTCCCCGCAGGGCGTCGATCGCCGCCGCCAGGCCCTCAAATTGCTCGCCAGCGCCGGCGTCTCCGCCCCGGCGCTCGCCACCCTCAAGCGCCTCTGGCAGCTCAGCGAGGGGCTGGACTTCGGCTGGGAGACCCGCCGCGGCCACCTGGTCGAGGTGCTCCGGGCCTTTGTCGGGCTGCAGGCCGAGCGTGCCACCTTTGTGTGGCTTATCGACCAGGTCGAAGATCTCGACCACGCCTCACTTGACGTGTTGCGCGACGTGGTGGCCTCGATCGGGGAGTGGCCGCTGCTGTTGATTATGGGCACGGCGGCCGACGACGCGATGCGCGGCCATTTTGATGCGGGCCACCCCGAAGACCTCGAAGCAGTGCGCGTGCGCGGCATCGGTCCGCTCTCGCCAGAAGAGGTCAGCCAGGCAAATGAGGCAGCCGATGCCGTCATGACCGCACTGGCGCTGGCCGAGCGGCCCCTGCCTTCCGAAGATCTCAGCGCGCTCACCGGCCTCTCGGGCGAAGCGGTGGCGCAGGCCGCAGCGTCGCTCTCGGAGCTCGGGGCGCTTCGCCAGCCGCAGCCCGGCGTTGTGCACCTGGCCGTCCCCAACTGGCTGACCTGGCGTCTGGCCGAGCGGGGCGACACCGGGGTCAAGCGCTACGCGGCCACGCTGGCGCGCTACCTCTCGTTGCGCAGCGCCCCTGGCGAACGCGGCGGTCTGACGCCGACGTTGATTCGACTCTACGCCTACGCCCACGACCGGCGTGCCCTGCTCGACCTGGCCACGCGTTTTGGCGACTGGCTTCAGGCGCACGCCTGGCAGCGCACCGCGCTTGATTATTACCGTCACCTGGCCGGGCTTTTGGGCGCCCACGCGCTCGGTGTGCCGCAGCGGCGCGTGGATCTTTTGCTGCAGGCCGCCGAGATCGCGCTGGAGATGGCGCTCATCGAAGAATGCCGCGAGGTGCTCGACCCGCTCAGCGCGCTGACCGAAGCCACACGCTACGAGAGCGGCTTTGTGCGCAGCCAGCTGCTGCTGGGCCAGTTGGCCATGCAACAGGACGACCTCGACGAGGCGCGCGCCCACTTCAACCGCGCCTGGCGCAGCGCCACCGCCATGGCGCACCCCGAACTCCTGGCGCGCGCCTCGCTGGCGCTGGCCGGCTGGTACGAGCGTTTCGGTGACCCGAGCGCCGCGCTCGCTCAGATCGACAGCGCGGTCAACCTGACCAGCCGCTGGGGCGCAAAGCGCATGCAGCCTCGCCCCCGCGCCGCCCTCCTCCAGCGCAGCGCGCAAATGTGGGGCGAACGTGGGATGGGTGGGCGCGCGCTGCGGCCGCTCAATGCGCTGGATGAGCTGGCACGCGCCCACACCCTGCCCTCCATCCAATGCCGCGCGCTCATCGCGCGCGGGCGCCTGGCCGGCTTCCAGGGCCAGGTCGAGCGCGCTCGCCAGGGGCTCAATGAGGCGCTTGCGCTGGCCACCTCCCACGGCCTCAACGCCCTGGCCATCGAGGTCCGCCGTATGCGCACCTCGGTGGAGCTTCACGCCGGCGACTTCGCCGGGGCCATTCGCTGGGCCGATGAGGCCGCCGCCCAGGCGGCCCGCCACGACGACCGCTACAGCGAGCAGCGCGCGCGCGATCTTCGCGCGCTGGCCGCCTGTCACCTCAATGAGCAGGCCGATCAGGCCCTGGAGCATCTTCGCCAGAGCCTGCGTCGCGCCACCGAGCGTGGCGTGCCCAAAGATGTCTACCGCGGCCACGACTTTCTGGCCCGCGCGCTGCGCGCGCTCGGCCGCCACGACGAAGCCGCCCATCACCAGGAGCACGCCCGCCAGCTCTCCCGCGCAATGCGCGTCGGCCACGCCGCCTGACCTCCACGCCGCATCGCAACGGGCGCGAGCCCCCATCGCCCAAACGCAAGAGGCCGACCTCCATTCAGGAAGTCGGCCTCTTTCATGTTCGATCCGCGCCACCGCGCGACCTGCTTAATCGTAACGCAATCCGTCGACCGGGTTGAGCCTCGACGCCCACCACGATGGCCCGATCGTCGCCAGCAGGCTGATGATCATCGCCACCAGCCCCACCGCCAGAAACTCCCACGCCACAATGCGCACCGGCAGGTGATCGATCATGTAGATTGAAGGATCGAGCCCAAAACTCGTGTGTTTAATCCCCAGACAGACCGCAAGCCCACCCACAAGCCCGGTGACCGTGCCCACAAAGCCCACCACGGCGCCCTGGAAGATAAACGTCTTCATCACCCCCCAGTTCGTCGCCCCCATCGACTTGAGGATCGCGATATCTTTGTTCTTCTCGAGCACGATCATGATGAGAATGCAGACGATATTAAAACTGGCCACCAGCACGATGAAACAGAAGAGCACCGCCAGCACCAGACGCTGCAACCCCAGGCTCGTAAAGAGGTTGTGGTTGAGCTGACGCCAGTCCATCACCCGAAAACGCCCTTCAGGCAGGTCGCGCCGCAGCTGATCAGCGAGCGCCCCGACGGCGAAGACATCCTCCACGCGCACGTCCACGCCGGTGACTGTGTCGCCCTGGTTAAAGAAGTCCTGCAGGGCCTGATAATCGACCATCACCATGCGGTCGTCGTACTGATGAAAGCCACTT
Source organism: Lujinxingia vulgaris (assembly GCF_007997015.1). NCBI lineage: Bacteria > Deltaproteobacteria > Bradymonadales > Lujinxingiaceae > Lujinxingia > Lujinxingia vulgaris. Next base: position 192,571 of record NZ_VOSM01000002.1, on the reverse strand, counting down.
CGGTAGATGCCCGCGACCTCAAACTGCCGACTCGAGGGTGAACTCCCCTTAGAACTCCAGCGCCCCGGGTCCAGGCTCTCCAGCGGGCTTGTGACCTGCACAAGGTCGCCCTTCTCTGCGCCCAGACGCTCAGCGAGCGACTGCCCCAGCAAGATCTTCGGCTGCGCGACCTGCCCGTCCGGCGGAAAGCGCTCAAACTCCAGCTGGGCCACCGCCCCCTCATCCAGAGTGTATTTGGGAATATCACTCACAGACTCGGCGGTCGCCGGCTCAATGCCCTTGATCAAAATCCCGGCGCTGACGTTGCCGTGGGTGGCGATCATCTCGTGCAGCACAAAGGGGCTCGTCGCGGTGACGCCCTCCATCTGCTCGATGTCTTCCTGAATCTCGCGGTAGTCGCGAAAGTCCACGCCGTATTTGATCACCAACAGGTGACTGTTGACGCCGAGCACCCGCTCCCGAAACGCCTCCTCAAACCCGCCGGTCACCGCCACCACGCTGGTCAGCGCGGTCACGCCCAGAAAGACGCCGAGGATCGCGATGATCGTAATCGTCGACAAAAAGGAGGTTCGCTTCGAGCGCAGGTGGCGCCAGGCGATAAAGCGTTCGTAAGACATGGGGGCCCATCAAGAGATGTTGGTCCATCATGGCGAGCCGCACACCGCGATCGGTCGCGTTTGCGCGGTGCTGAAGTCGACGCGCCATACCCGGCCACAACTACCCCGGCCCGGCGGCGCTGACAACCGGCCCGGCGCCCCGGGGCATTCCCACAGCACGCTTGCGCGCCGGGGTGCTCGTTATGATAGAAACCCGCTAAACTTTTTGTTAACTTCGCGCCGCACTTGCGCAAACCACGATCTTTATGGAGTTCCTCATGCCCGCCTCGATTCGACATTTCTGTGTAATGGCTCTTGCCGCGCTGGCCTTCTCGGCCGGGTGCGCCAGCAATGAGCGCCCCGCCTGCGGCACCTCGGCCGACTGCCCTGAAGAGGGCCAGGTCTGCCGCGAAGGTGCATGCACCGTCGTCAGCCAGCCCACCTGCAGCGGCGACAGCGACTGCGACCCGGGCTTTGTCTGCGTCGCCTCCATCTGCGAGCGCACCTCCGTCGACCCGGACGCTGGCGAGCCTGACGCCGACACCAGCCCCGACGTCAACATCCCCGATGCCGACACCGAGCCGGACACCGAAGAGCCCGACACCGACCAACCGCGCGTCACGCGCGTGATCCCCGTCGACGGCGCCCGCCAGGTGCCCCTGGACACCGACATCCAGGTCACCTTCAGCAAAGAGATCGATGCGTTCCGCACGCTCAACATCCAGTCCTTCTTCATCGCCGACCCCGACAGCATCACCAGCACTCACGGCGCCATCGAGGTCGACATTGAGTATCAGGAAGATGAGCGCATCGCCGTGCTCACCCCCCGCCAGCCCCTGCGCCCGGCCACGCAGTACACCGTCGTGGTGACCACCGGCGTGCAGGACAACGCCCAGCCGGCCAACCCGCTCTTCCAGCGCTTTGAGTCGACCTTTGTGACCGACTCCACCGAGCCGGCTGACCTGGAAAATATCGCGGCGACCTACGCGCCGATCATCTACCAGGACACGCGCCTGATTGAAGGCAGCGAGATCAACATCGACGTCCCCACCACGATCGACTTCGACGGTGACTTCGACGCGTCCAACAACCTGGCCAACGCCCGCCGCTCCACGACCCGCACCTCCGCCGCCGTCTACTACTCGGTGAGCGAGACGGAGTCGCATCACTTCATCCACTACACCCTCTACTACCCCTCGCGCCGCACGCTCAACGGCGGCGACTTCCAGTACGCCGAGCACGACTTCACCGACATCGTGGTCGCTGTCAACCGCGCAAGCGGTGAGGTCGAATTGGTCGAGGGCACCCGCGTCGAAGGCGCGCAATCCAGCGAAGACTACCTGACCTACAAGCCCGACAGCTCTCCGGTCTCCGGCCGCGGCTCCAACGACTTTTTGACCTTCCCGGCCAGCGCCCTTGATGACGGCGCGCGCTACCCCCTCTTCGTGCCCAGCGGCGTGCACGCCGGCTGCAACTGGGTGGTGCGCCCCGACGGCATCACCAACACCCAATGCCCCTACGACGACGAGTCCTTCAACAGCAGCAGCGCCGACGCCGGCTACGTGCTGCGCCCGGGCGACCAGGGCCAGACCTTCGACGACGCCACCGAGAACCCGGAGACGGGCCTGCGCGAGATCACCTACGAGCTTGTGCCCTTCGTCGACACCATCTGGTCGCGCCGCGCCGACTTCAGCTGCGGCCTCTTCGAAGGGGTGGGCTTCTCGTACAACCCTGAAGAAGTCCCCGACTACGACCGACTCGTGGGCAGCACCCCCAACAACCCCCTCTACCTGCCCACCTCACTGTGCAGCGAGAGCGCCAGCAGCAATGGCAAGACACCCTTCGCCTGGTTTAAGTTTGGCACCACCACCGGCGGCGCCTGGTTCCTGGACCCGGCCATCGCGCTGAGCACCCGCTACGACTTCGGCGAGTCCTTCAGCCGTGAGTACTGCTACAACCGCTTCTTTGATGTCGACCGTCGTGAAGATCCGGCGTGCGCTGCCCAGTGAGACTGATGATGACGCGACTCTCCCACACCCTTCGTCTGCTGACGCTGAGCACGCTGACCCTGGCGCTGCTCAGCTCCGGCTGCCGCTCCACCCCCGAGGCCAGCAACGCACGCAGCGGGGAGCGCCGGGTGCTTCAGACCGGATCCACCATGGAGAAGCCTTCCGCCGAGGAGCTCGAGGGCAACCCCTGCGGAAACCCGGACTGGGCGAAGTTGCCCCCGGAGGTCGGTCAGCTCTCCGACGCCGAGGACACCGAGGCCCCCTCCTCGGACGCCCCGGAAGACGAGGCGCGTTGAGCTCGCGTCACATGCAATGTTAGTTGAAGCGGGCCGCCTTCTGAGGCGGCCCGCTTTTTCGTATCCCCCGCATATAAGAAAAACTATGAGTCAGTTTATCTCCGTCGAAGACGCCCTCGAGCACATCCTCAACGCCACGCCCAACCCGGGCATCGAGCGGGCGAGCCTTCCGCAGGCTGCCGGACGCTACCTGGCCGAAATGGTCAACGCGCCGGCCGACGTCCCCGCTTTTGACAACTCGGCGATGGACGGCATCGTTGTGCAGCGCGACGACCTCGACGCCCTCCCGGTAACGCTACCTCTCGTGGGCGAATCGGCCGCCGGGCACCCGGCGCACCGCGATCTCCGCGCTGGCGAGGCGATGCGCATCTCCACCGGCGCGCGCATCCCCGAGGGTGCCGACCAGGTCATCCCCCGTGAGCTCTGCGACTTCGGCGACGACGAGGTCACCATCCTCGAGCGCCCCGACCACGATCATATCCGCCGCTGCGGTGAGTATCTGGCGAAGGGGCGACCGGCCCTCTTTCCGGGGCAGCGCCTGGATCCGGCGGCCATCGGACTTCTCGCCAGCTTCAACATCGCCGCTCCCACAGTGATGCGGCGTCCCACCGTCGCGATTGTGGCCACCGGCGATGAGCTCGTCGAGATTGGCGAGCAACCCGGCCCCGGTCAGATCATCAACTCCAACGCCTACATGGTCGAGGCCCTGGTGCGCAGCTGCGGCGCCGTCCCACGCGTCTTCCCCATCACCTCCGACAGCTACGAGGCGGTCTCGCGCACCTTCGCTCAGGCCAGCGCCTCAAGCGACCTCGTCATCAGCATCGGCGGGGTCTCGGTGGGCGAACACGATCATGTGCGCCGGGTGCTCGATGAGGTCAGCCGCGGCATGACCTTCTGGAAGATCCGCATGAAGCCGGGCAAACCCCTGGCCTTTGGCACCACCGAGCGCGGTGTGGCGCTGGTAGGACTTCCCGGAAACCCGGCGTCGAGCTTTGTGGGCTTCCAGCTCTTTGTGCGACCGCTCTTGGCCTGCGCCCAGGGGGTTCCCCGCGACCAGGCCAGCCTTCCGCGCGTGAACGCGGTGCTCGACGCCCCGGCAAAGGGTGCGGGCGGGCGCAGGGCTTACCTCGCCGGACAATGGTACGCGCAGCGCGGGGTGATCCGTTTCGCCCCCTTAAGCGACCAGAGCAGCGGAAACCCCGCCCTCTTCGCCGGCGCCAACGCTTTAGGCATCGTTGAAGAAGGCCAGGGCCAGCTCAAAACCGGCGCGAGCCTCCCGGTGCTCTTGCTCCCGGGAGGCTAAAGCGGTTCACCAGCAGGTCGGCAGCCCTTCGAGCATCGAGAGATCCTGAGCCGGCGGCGCAGGCACGTCTTCACACGCCTCACCCGACATCAGCCGGTAGTCCATGCCCATCGCCCAGGGCATCGACGCCCGCGGCACCTGCTGGCCGCGGTTAAGCGCGCTGGCCATCGTCACCGGCAGCCGGCACGTCGTCTCCAGCGAGGCAAAACGCCCCAGCGCCTCCAGCGTAGGCGCGGCGACCACCAGGAAGCGCTCCACCGGCACCTCACTGGCTCGCACCGCCTTAAACTCACCCAGGCTCACCGGGTGATGCGGCGGCAACCTCTCCTCGCCCGACGAATACACCATCAGCCCGCCTTCGCCGTTGCCATAGAGGTTGATCACGCGCACGTGCAGCGGCTCGGCCGTCTCCAACCACAGCTCGGTCTGCTGCCCTTCGCAGAGCGCGCCGCCGGGGCGAGCGTCCATGTGCAGCGCGACCTTGCCATTACCTTCGGGAAGCGGCGGCATATACGTCTGCGGGTCAATGGTCGGCGCGATCGCTTGCGGAAAACGCACCGAACCGATGCCCCGCACCTCATCGCCTCGCTCCAGTCGGAAGCTGGCCTCCAGCATGGCCTCCTGACCGGGAATCTGACGGATGGTCCCGCGCACCACCGCCCCGGTCGACGGCGGAAGCCCCAGCCCCGACCACCTCCCGGGTAACTTGCGCGTGGACACTCCGCTGTAGCTCAGCACTGCCAAGAGCTGATCGTGCAGCCACTCCGCCCGCGGTCCTCCGTTGACCCCGGAGTCGTTGATCGTGTCGAGCGCCACCGAGCTGGCCTCCTCCCCCTCGTCGCCCTCAAACTCCCCGAGCGCCCCCTCGATCGCAGTGGCCATACGCGCAAGCCCCGCCTCAAGCTCCCGGGTCGGCTCGGCGTAGACCGCGGCGACCTTCTCCCGCGAGGCCACCGCCATCACACAGGCCTGGCGCCCGTCGTTTGTGGTCCGCCACACCGTGACATGCTCGGCAATTTGCTCGCAGCGATACCCCTGACACAGGCGGTCACGAAGGCGAGTACGCGCGTCCTCGGCGGCCATCTGGCTGGCGTTGATCACGCTCAGCGGCACGAAGGCCGTCTCCTGATGATACCCCGTCGGCGGCACGAGATTTCCGCTGCACGCCTCGGGATCCGCCGGCGCCTGCGCCTCTTGCGCCACCTGCGTGCGCGGCGCTACCGACGGCGACGCGCAACCCAACACCCCCACCATCGCCGCAACCCCGATCCATCGCCCGGCCTTTGAGACTTTCACCATCACCTTCCTCTTCATCTTCATTTCCCATCGTGGCCCGACTACGGGCTCAATTCTTCTGACGACGGCACCACAGCCGCGTCTTACATCTACATCCTGCGCACCTGAGACGTCGCCAGGCCCGACGCATTCAACGCCGCATTGACGCTCGCCAGACCCGCTCGCCATGACAAACCCCGACCCTTTATGGCAGGTTCGTTCGGTCGATGAATAATGCCCGAGCGGGGGCGTCTTCTGCCCACCTCGCAAGCATTGGCTTAGCGTTACCATGACGAAAGCGCCCCTATTCGCGGCGCAAACACAGACCTACGCAGTGTACGGAGAATAGTGATGCGAATCTTCCCTGTCAGCACCCAACTGGGCCGCCCCCTGGCCGCCCTGGGCCTCCTGGCCATGATCATCCCCGCCATGAGCACCGGCTGCTCCGGCAACAACATCGAGCGTCCCGACGCCAACCAGATCGCCCAGGGCCCCTACGTCGCCGGCGCACGCGAAGGCGTCTACCTGCGCGCCTCCTTCGACAGCGATCCCTCCATGTACATCGGGCGCTTTATCAGCCCGGGCGTGGCCGCCGACGAGATCGACGAGAACCGCGGCGTGCAGACCTCCTGCAGCCAGTACATCACCTACCGCGAAGTCAACGCCGCCGGCCAATTCGACGAGTATTACCAGAGCTCTACCTCGGTCAAAGCCTCCCTCGGCCTGCAACCCCCGGCCATCAGCGGCGCCCCTTCCGGGGAAGCCTCCGTCGGAAACGAGCGCACCACCAACGTGCGCGTGCGCTACAACCTCAAGAAGAAGCTCGTCGCCCACATCGAAGATTTTGACGCCTACAACGCCTGCTGTGAATCGGCCGCCGGCGCCTGCTCCGGCAAGTACATCGGCGAATTCTGGGCCGGTGAGGGAACCCTCTTCCAGAACACCGGACGCGCCACCGACGTCAACGTCGGCGGCCAGGGCGGCCCCGACCTCGGCGGCACCGCCTACCAGGTCGGCGGCGATGTCGAAGTCGCCGACGGCTGGGCCTGGCGCCGCGCCATCACCTTCGACGACGTCTACTTCGCCTTCCGCGTTGTCGACGCCGAGATCGGCGGTTGCGCCTGGATCGACCGTCCGCCGCAGAGCGACGAGGGTCAGTACTTCGTCGGCATCAGCCCTCCGGCGGCCACCGAAGACATCGCCCGCACCATGGCCATGCGCAATGCCCGCACCCAGGTCGTGCAATACCTGGGTGAAGCCATCGTGAGCGAGTCGGTCAGCCGCGCCAACCTCCAGGGCTACCTCGAAGACGAGACCGTCGTGGCCACCGCCGCCGAAGGCATCGCCTCCCGCGTCAAAGACGAGCGCTACTGCCCGGCCGAGACCACCGAATCCCCCGACGGGATCAAGTACACCGCCCGCGTCCTCGCATTCTTCCCCTACGGCGAAGAAGAGAAAGCCCGCCGCGAGATGGTCGAGTCCATCGCCGAACAAACCGGCGATGAGGACATCAAAGCCATCGAAGAAGAGCTCGCCGAAGAAGAGGGCGCTACCGAAGAGAGCGCGCAGGACACCTCCGATGCGCCGGCCGACGCCGAGGAGGTTGAGTAATGAAGCCATCCTCCCGCATGTTTACGGGGTTGGCGCTGGGCGCAGGCCTGAGCATCGCGCTCAGCGCCTGCACCCCCTGGCACGCCAAACAGGGCTTTGAAGATCGCCAGGCCCTCTACACCCCCGAAGGCCAGGCGCGCATGGTCGAGCTGGTCAAAGCCGGCGGCCCCGACGGCCAGTACGCCGCCTACTACCTGGTCAACGCCGACGCCGAGACCATCGCCCCGGTGATGCCCGAGCTCATCCGCCTATACGCCTCCGAGTGCCGTGTCGAAGAGGGTATCTCCGAAGGTGACGACGACTGGGTCCACGACAACACCTGCGACGCGCTCGTGAACACCGCCACCAAAGTCGGCGCGGCCAGCGTCCCGGAGCTCGCCAAGGTCAACCCCTACGCCGCCTCCCTGGGCCTGGGTGCCCTGGGCTCCGAAGGTGCCGCCGGGCTCCCCACGCTCGTCTCCGCGCTGGGCTCCGAATTTCCCACGGTGCGTCGCGCGGCCATCGACGCCCTGCGCAACATCGCCGTGCCCGAGGCCCGCGTGCTCCTCGCTCTGGAGAACGTCTCCCAGAACGACGCCAACGACCAGGTGCGAGACGCTGCCGCCCGCGCGCTGCTCTCCCTTAACGCCCAGCGCGAAGCACAGCAGCCCGACTCACCAACCACCCAGCCGGAGCGCCCGGGTAACGACGCCCCCGCGGTGGTCGCCCGCCCAGACGACATCGCGCTCGTCATCGGCGTCGAAGATTACCGCGGCGGCCTGCCCTCTTCGACCGGCGCCCGCGCCGACGCCCGCGCCTTCGCCGACCTGGCCGAGACGCACCTGGGACTGCCGCGCCGCAACATCATCACGCTGCTCGACGATCAGGCCACCCGCTCCTCCCTGGAGGCCTACTTCCAGGAGTGGCTGCCTAAAAACGCCAAAAGCAGCGGCCGCGTCTACGTCTTCTTTGCAGGCCACGGCGCGCCCGACCCGCAAACCGGCGACGCCTACCTGGTCCCCTGGGACGGCGACCCGCGCTTCATCAACCGCCAGGGCATGGGCATCGATGCGCTCACCTCCCAACTTCGCGAGCTCACTGCCTCGGAAGTCATCGTCATGCTCGACGCCTGCTTCTCGGGCTCCGGCGGCCGCAGCGTGCTCGCCGAAGGCACGCGCCCCCTTGTCCCGGTCAAAGATCTCGAAGTTGCCCCTCGCGACGATCAGCCCGCCCGCTTCGCCCTGCTCAGCGCCGCTGCCGCAGACGAAGTTACCGGCACGATGAGCGGCACCGGCCACGGCCTCTTCTCCTACTTCCTGATCGAAGGCCTCAGCGGCCAGGCCGACGCCAATGGCGACGGCGTCGTGGAGCTCGGCGAAGTCAGCACCTACGTGGCCAGCAACGTCCCCGATGAGGCCCGACGCGACAACCGCGACCAGACGCCCACCGCGCACTTCGAACCTCAATCCATCGCGCGCATGCCGGTGGTAACCTTCGAGACCGAAGCACCCTGAGCGTCGGACGCACCTGCACCGACAAAGAAGCCCCGCGGCGCTGCGCGCCGCGGGGCTTCTTTTGCATCAACATCACGCGTGACCCGGCGTCTTCTGGCCTCAGAGGTCCGCATCCCCCGCCTTCCCCTCCTCATCCAACCGCTCCGCCTCAATCACTTTGCGCAAACTCTCAAACGCCTCATCGCTCGCCGGCGAAAATCCCGTAATTCGCTGGTTATCCCCGAGCCGATTAACCCCGAGTGCCTGACGCGGATCGAAGTCGAGCAGGCTACGCCTCAACAACTCCGCATCTTCCTTTGAGACATGCGCCCCGGCCGTCACCGTGTCCTGCGGGATGTGTCCGGTGATCGCCAGCGTGCGAATCTGCCCGGTCGGAATCTCATACTCCGCCCCCGACAAAAACGCCCCGGAGTACGTCGCCGCCGCGTCACACTTGCCCTCGATCAAATCGCGCATCCCCTGGAAGTGGTCACCGCTCCAGTGGATCTGCCCGATAAAGCGGTCGGGCTCGTAACCCTGGTCGCGCAGATACTGACGCGGCAAGAAGTTCCCGGACGTTGAGAAGCGATCCACCAGGCAAAAGGTCTTCCCTTCGAGATCTTCGACCTTTGTGATCTGCGCGTTCATCCGCACCAGCAGCAGCGCATCGGAAGACGTGCCGCCGTCGAACTCTTTAAGCGCCAGCAGCTCGATATCGGACTCGCGACGCTGCGTCTCCACATAAAGCATCGGCGGAAGCACCGCCGCCGCAACCTCCCCACGGGTCAACCGCTCGGCCAGGTCCGCATAATCACGGGTGATCACCAGCGGCACCGGCCTGCCGGTGGCCCGCTCCAACTCCCGATGCAAAGGCGCGAGCTCGGCCTGCAGCACACTCGGATCCACCGTGGGTGCCCACCCGATCGCCAGCGGCTCCCCACTCACCGCGATGGTTTCTTCGCGCTGCGCCACCCACCCGAGCGCGATCGCCACCACCGCCACGGCCACGACCACCAGCGCAACCCCGAGCCGACGACGCCGACGCGGCTTTGCCAGCTCCGCATCGACATCCCCGTCATCGGCCGACCTTCCGTCGCCTGCCGACATCACCACCGAGCGCGCCGCCGGAAACTCCCCGCCCAGATCAACCCCGGGAAGCGACTCCATCGACCCGGACGCTCGCACATCCCCCGTCTTCCCCCGATCCCCCGTCAGCGTCGCGCCCTGCGCCCCCGGCCGCTCCACCACCGTCGGAAGATCATCCTCGTCTTCATGCCCCAGCATCGACTTCGAGCGCGAGCTCGACCCGGTCATATGCAACAAGCGCCGGCGCTCATCGCTCGTAAGCACCCGCTCAAACGCGCTCGCCACGGTCGCGCGCCGCTCCTCGAGCTTCTCCCCGGCGACCTCCTTCAAATACGCCGCCACCGGACGCTCCCCGACCTGCAACCCCTCGGCGCGCGCCGCATCTTCGAGCGCCCGCCGCATCACCTCGGCGCTCTCGTAGCGTTCCTCCCGCTTGACCGCCAGCGCACGCATGACCACCTCCTCCAGCGCCGCCGGCACATCCGGACGAAAGCGCGAAGGTCGGGGCACATCCCCCCCGATGATCGCCTGCATCATGTCCAACTCGGTGCGCCGCTTGAAAAGACGCCGCATCGCGCACATCTCCCACAGCACGATCCCCATCGCGAACACATCGGAGCGACGGTCCAGCTCCTCGTGTAAGCATTGCTCCGGCGACAGATACGCGAACTTTCCTTTGAGGTTGCCCGAGTACGTCGCCTCGACGCTGGCTGTCGTGGTCTTCGCCACGCCAAAATCCAGCAACTTCACGTGCCCTTCACTCGTGCACATCAAGTTATGCGGCGATATATCGCGATGAACCAGCCCCAGCGCCTGCCCGTCGAGGTCCCGCAGCTCATGGGCGGCATGCAGCCCCCTCAACGACTGCACCCCGATCGACGCGATCACATCAAAGGGCACCTTCACCTTACTTGCCTGGCTCATCAGCAGGAGCTCACGCACGGTTGAGCCGTGAATGTACTCCATCGCGATGTGATAGGTCTGCTCTTCGTGCCCCAGCTCGTAAATCTGCACCACATTCGGGTGCGAAAGCCTGGCGACGATGCGCGCCTCGCGCAGAAACATCTCCACAAACGAGGCCTGGTCGGCCAGATGCGGCAAAATCCGCTTGATCACCACCAGGCGCTCCAATCCCGCAAGCCCCCGCTCCCGCGCCAGAAACAACTCCGCCATCCCGCCCGTGGCGAGGCGAGTGAGGAGCTCGTAGCGTCCGATCAAAGTTGGGGGAGGTGCGGTGGTGGGCAAGGCAGCCTCGTGGAAGAAGTCGGCATCATTGTACGCGCTTTATGCGTCGCGTCACCTTTGCTGGCATAAGCGTACGTGACACCCTTGTGACAGCAAGAACCACGCCGACGCCCCATCTCCTTCCCTTAAAGCTCACCGAAGGCGCGCCCATGGCGTGAAGCATCCACCAGCACATCGGCCTCATCGCCCGATCTCCACCGTCGGGTTCCCACGGCGCGTCTGGATCTTCTGCCCAAAAGTGCATAAGCATCTTCCCCCGGGCGTTGTTCGCACCGCCCGACTCGCTTCCCATGCACGCCTCGGAGACATCATGCCCCACCCCGTCCGCATCTTCCTCATCTTCGGCGTCGTCGCCACGCTGGCGATCTTCACCTCCGCCTGCAAACCCGCCGAATGCCGCCAGATGGTCGAATGCTGCGCCGAAGTCGAAGATCTCCCCGGCGTCGGCGCCAGCTGCAAAGGACTCGCCCGGGACACCCGCGACCGCTACACTTGCCGCACCGTCACCCGCACGGTGCGCTACATGCTCGAAGATCGCGAGCACCCCATCCCTCAAGCCTGCATGCGTGACTGAGCCCTCCCCTCTCCCTCGCCAGTCGAGCGCCCGATGACCAGCGACTCCAAAACCACCGGCTCTCTCGCCACCACGCGTCGCCCGCCCCTCCCCGAGACCACTCGCCGGCTCGCCGACGAGCCCGGCTGGACCTGGGACGAAGTCGAGATCGACGGCGAACGCCGCTGGCACTTCCGCTGGCCCGACGCCGCGCGCGCCGGCCGCCACCAGGCCCTCTGCGACGAGATCGCCGCCGGCGCGCTCACCCTCAGCACCGAGGCCCCCTCGCGCTTCAGCGCCGCGCGCTGGGCACCCGCGCGCGCAGGACTGCCCCTCAGCAGCATCACCGACCTGAGCAGCCGCCTGACCATGATGCGCGCGCTCGGCCAGGCTCTCCGCCGCCTCCACAACCACCCCTGCCCCGATGGCTTCGGTGTCCCCACACGCCTTCACCTGGCCGGCACCGCCTATTTCCAGACCTTTAACGCCGCCATCGCCGCGCGCCTCGATGAGATGGCCCGTCGCCTCGAAAACATCAATGACGACGCCGAACACGTGCGCCTCACCGAGACCTTCGCCTGGCTTCGCCAGAGTTTGAGTTCCTTTCACCCCCGCACCCGCAGCGTCTGGACGGTCACAAACTTGACCCCCGGCCGCATCCTCGCGGAACCCGAGCACGGCCAACTCACCGCCTTCCTCGATCTCTCGCAGGCCGCGCTTCGCCCCCCAGAATCTGACCTGGCCATCGCGCTCTCCCCCGATATGGCCGGCGTCTCACCCGCCACCGAACGCGCCTTCTGGGCCGGCTACGGCGCCGCGCCCACCATGGACCTGCGCCGCAGGCTGCGCTTCTTCACCCAGCTCGCACAACTCGATGCTGCCCTGCCCGCTCCCCGCTGACGCCCCTTCTAAGCCGCCCACATTCACAGGGGCTCTTCTTAACTTCGCCCGCCACCCGGGATGATGTGCGAAATGCGCGGGATCACCTGCTTCCCAAACAGCTCCACAAGGTCACGGTCGAGCTTCTCATCGCCCGCTTCCATCCCCAGAATCTGCAACGCCCGATCCACCGTCGCAGCCTTCCGATAAGGCCGGTCGCTTGCCGTCAGCGCATCGAAGATATCCGCAATCGTCAGCATCCTGACCTGCGGCAGGATCTTCTCCGCCCCTAGCCCCCGGGGGTAACCCGTCCCGTCGAGCTTCTCGTGGTGCGCCCCGGCGATGCACGGCACCCGACTCAGCTCCGAACTCCACGGAATCCGCGAGAGATACTTCTCGCTGAGCGCAGCATGGCTGCGCATCTCCACCCACTCCGCCTCATTGAGCGTCCCGCGCTGAATGCACAGGTTTTCCGCCTCAAACGTCGTCAGATAAGGCTGCACTCGCCCCTGATGGTCCACGTAAGTGCGCGCCGCAACCTCACGTACCCGCGCGATCTCCTCTTTCTCCACAAACCCTTTCGTGGCGATATACCCCAGCCACTCAAAGGTCTCCTCAAGCTCCGCGCTGAACGCCTCAAACCTGCCGTCGATCCGCGCCAACCCGCGCCCATCCGGCCTCGCGTCGCCCCGCTCCAACTCCTCGGCGTACGCGCGCAACCACTGGCGGTAGGCCAGCTCCCGAATGGTCGCGAAACGCTGCCCGATGAGCCGCATCTGCTCCGGCGGTAACCTGGCCCCCTTCTGCAGCACCGACTCGCTAACAGCGATCTTCCCGAAGTCGTGCAAAAGCGCCGCGTAGCGCAGCTCCGTCAGCTCGCCATGCTGGAAATGAATCTCCCCCAACTTCCCGGTCTCGATCTCATTGACCGTCTCCGCCAGCGCCAGCGTATAGCTCGCCACCCGCTCGGAGTGACCCGCCGTGATCGGATCACGCGCTTCGATTGCGTCCACGCTCGCGGCCACAAACCCCTCAAACATCTCCACGATGCTCTCGGTCAGCCGCGCCCGCTCGATCGCAAACGCCGCGTTCGACGCCAGAATATTGAAGAGCTCCAGGTCGTGTTTCGAGAAAAGACTGCCTCGCCCCCGCGTATCGACCTGCATCACCCCCAGCAGCGACTGCTGACCGACCAGCGGCGCACACAAACACGCCGTGATCTGCGCATCGATGATGCTCTGCGAGATATCCGCCCCCAGCGAATCTTTCACAAAGAGCACGCTCTCCCGCGTATCCGCCACCCGCTTGAGAATGCTGCTGCTCAAGATCGGCGCTTCCTCATCCCCGGGCAGCGGCTTATCCCCTCGCACCCGCGTCATCATCGGCGCCGTCTCCACGACCGTCTCCGGATCGCTGGCCAACGTCACCGCAAAGAAGTTCGCCGCCGGAAACGCATCAAATACCGCGTCCACAATGAGGTTGAGCACCTCATCAAGCGCCGTAAGCCCGTTGAGCTGCCCCGCCAGCCGGAAGAGCACCGCCATCCGCTGATCTGAGCTCTGCAGTCGGCGGTTGATCGTCTGCACAGGCTGGTGCGCCGTCGTAATGAACCGCTCCCCGCTCGCGCTCTCCGCCTCCGATATCTCCGGCTCGGGGTGCACCCCCGTATCATCCTGCGCAGCCCCGGGCGCACGCGTCAGCGCCACCCGAATCAAACTCGACCCCAGCTGCACCTCCGCACCACTCTGCAGCCGAACCTGAGTCTCCTTATCGTTATCGTGCAGACGCATCGAGACTTGCTCGATCATCACCGTCGAACCATGCCGGCTGCACAGGTCGCGATAGACCAGCGTGCTCCCCTCCAGCGAAAACTCCCCGTGACGATTCGACACGAAGCCGTCGCTGAGCACAAAATCATTGCGCCGATCCCGCCCCAGCTGAACCCGCTCCTGCTGAAAACTCCGGGTAAGCCCGGCGTCCGGACCGCTCAGCACCGTCAGGCTGAGAATATGTGTGGTCACTGCGTCTGAAACTGGCTGCATCGCTGTCCTACGAGATCGATGATGCGCTTGAGCTGGTGCGACGACGCCCCCCACCGCATTCGCGCCTCAGGACAGGGCCCGCGACGCGATGTCGCATTGTGTCATAGCTAAGGCGCAATGTACACGTTTGCAACGTTCGGAATAGCCCGCTCCGCTGCGCTGTATCCTGCCTGACTTTCCCTGCGACCCGAGCGATCCAACCCATGAGCGCCCCCGCCCCACACACCTCGCGACACGCCGCCGTTGAAGACGTCCACCGCCTCAACTTCGCCTGGCTTATTCGCCTGCGCTGGGTCGCCATCATCGGCCAGACCGCCGTGGTCATGGTCTCCAACGCCTTCCTCGACGTTGAATTCCCCTACCCGATGCTCTCTCTGGTCCTCTTCGTCGAGGTCCTCTCCAACCTGGCGCTCATTGCCTGGGCAAAAACCGGCCGCCCTCGCCACAAGGCCCTCGTTGCCCTGGTCCTTCTGGCTGACATCGCCTTTCTCACCGCCCTGCTCTTCCTCACAGGCGGGGCCTACAACCCTTTTAGCCTCCTCTACTTCATCCATATCGCCCTGGCTGCCCTCCTGCTCCGCCCTTTATGGACCTGGGCCGTCACCGCCGTCTGCATCAGCTGCTACATCGGCCTCTACTTCGTCTACGCCTCCCACCACCTGCCCTGGGCGCTCCGACCGAATATTGCCTCCATGGAAGTCCAGGGGAAATGGGCCGCCTTTGTCGTCTCCTCTGCGGTGCTGGCCTTCTTCATCAACATGATCCAGCAGACCCTCAACCGCCGCGAAGAGGAACTCCACCGCGCTCGCGAGGCCAAGATGCGCAACGAGCGCCTGGCCTCCCTGGCCACCCTGGCCGCCGGCGCCGCGCACGAGTTCTCCACCCCCCTCTCCACCATCGCTCTGGTCGCCAGCGAGCTCCACCGCGGCCTGGAGTCGCAGGACGTCCCCGACTACTTCCTCGAGGACGCCCGCCTCATCCGCGAGCAGGTCGAGCGCTGCCGCGAGATCCTCCTGCAGCTCTCCGCCGACGCCGGCGAGTCGATGGGGGAGCTTGCACGCCCCGCTCGTATTGAGGAGTTGGTCGCACAGATGCTCCGCGACTGCCGCAACCCGGCTCGCGTCCAGGTCAACCTTCACACCGAACGTGCCGCCTCCATCAGCGCTCCGATCAGCGCCCTGGCACAGGCCCTGCGTGGACTTATCAACAACGCCATCGACGCCAGCGCCCCCGACCAACCCGTCAACCTCAGCGTCTTTGACGATGGCGACCACATCCGCCTGAACATCGAAGACCACGGCAGCGGCATGCCCCCTCACGTCCTGGCGCGTGTCGGCGAACCCTTCTTCACGACCAAACCCACCGGCAGTGGCATGGGCCTGGGGGTCTTTCTGGCCCGCACCCTCGTCGAAAAAATCGGCGGCTCCCTGCGCATCGACTCCGACCTCGGCTGTGGTACACGCATCACCGTCCTCCTGCCCGCCAGCGCCCCCGAAGCGCCGGCTACCTCAACCCCTCTCCTTGAGCGAGCCTGAAGATGAGCGAAGAGCGCACCCTCCTGATCGTCGACGACAACGAGATCTTTCGCGAACGCCTCGCGCGCGCTTTCCGCGACCGCACCTTTGAAGTTCGCGTCGCCAACGGCCACGACCAGGCCATCGCCCTCGCCAGCGAAGAGAGCCCAGAGTGGGCCGTCGTCGACATGAAAATGCCCGGAAAAAGCGGCCTGGAGGTCGTCCGCGACCTCAAATCCATCGACCCCCAGACCAAAATTGTCGTCCTCACCGGCTACGGCTCCATCGCCACCGCCATCGACGCCGTCCGCCTCGGCGCTATCAACTACCTCCAGAAGCCCGCCGACGCCGACGACATCATCGCCGCCTTCGAACGCGGAGAACAGCCCCCCATGACCGGCGCAGACCACGACTACCAGGCCCCCTCCCTGGCCCGCGCCGAGTGGGAACACATTCAACGTGTCCTCGCCGACTGCGGCGGCAACATCTCCGAGGCCGCACGCCGCCTCGACATCCACCGCCGTACCCTTCAGCGCAAGCTCGACAAGTACCCGCCCAGAGAATAGTTGCCGGCCGCGACATTCTGCCTCATTATGTTCACACTTTGGTGCTTATAATCATCGTTGTGCGCGACCGTTGCGGTCGCGCTTTTCATCCGATCGTAACTACGGAGTGTCAGAATGAGTGAAAAGAACCTGCTGAACCGCCGCCAGTTCCTCGAACGCGCCGCCATCCTCGGCGCGCTCGCCACCGGCGCCGGCACCCTCCTCGCCGCATGCGAACCCTCCGGGCAATCCCAGGCCACCGGCTCCACCCGCAAGGGGCAGGAAGCAGAAGGTGTCTCCGCTGTCAGTTGCGACGACACCTCCGGCCTCAATGAAGCCCAGATCGCCACCCGCACCACCAACGGCTACGTCGAAAAGACCCCCAAACCCGACCAGCGCTGCGATAACTGCGCCCTCTACACCAAAGCCGAAGCCGGCGCAGACTGTGGCGGCTGCACCGTCGTCGCCGGCCCCATCAACCCCGGCGGTTGGTGCCGCATCTGGGCCCCCGCTGCCTGACCTCTTCCCCGCGCTGAGGCCCTCGCCTCAGCCCTGATCGGCGCTCTCCACAAGTCGCGCCGAGCGCAACGCATCGCCAAGGGTGCGGGCGGTCTCCACCTTGAGTTCGCCCAGCGCCCCGGCGTGCGCATCCACGAATGTCTCGATCCCCGGGGCGTTCCCCCGCGGACTCAACGCGCGTTTGAACCCCAACTTCTTCGCCTCAACCAGACGCCCCACCGCCTGGCTCACCGCGCGTACCTCCCCCGTCAAACCTAACTCCCCAAACGTCACCGTATCCTGCGGCAACGCACGGTTGCGAAAGCTCGACACGATCGCCAACGCGATCCCGAGGTCGGCCGCCGGCTCCACCACCTTCACGCCCCCGGCCACATTCACAAACACATCGTGTCCCCCCACCTTGAGCCCGGCCCGCTTCTCGATGATGTTGAGCAAGAGCATCACTCGCCCCTGATCAACCCCAATCGCCGTGATTCTCGGCGGCCCGTAGTTGTTCGCGCTCACCAGCGCCTGCACCTCCACCAGCAAGGGCCGCGTCCCTTCCACCACCGGCACGACCGCGCTCCCCGGCGCTCCGAGCGGTCGCTCCGCCAGAAACATCGCCGACGGATTCTCCACCCCGTGCAACCCGTCTCCTCGCATCTCGAACACGCCGATCTCGTTGGTCGACCCGTAGCGGTTCTTCACCGCCCTCAAAATCCGAAAATTTAACCCGGCCTGCCCCTCAAAATAGAGCACCGTATCCACCATATGCTCCAGCACCTTCGGCCCGGCGATCGCCCCCTCCTTCGTCACATGACCCACCAGAATTGTGGGCATCTGCAACCCCTTCGCCAGCTGCGTCAACGTCCCCGTCACCTCCCGCAGCTGCGCCACACTCCCCGGCGACGACGTTAACCGCTCTGTCGCCAGCGTCTGAATCGAGTCCAGCACCAGCAGGTCCGGCTTATGCTCCTCCAGCAACGCCTCCACCCGCTCCAGGCTCGTCTCCCCTACCACCTGAACTTCGCCAACCTCAACGCTGAGACGAGCCCCCCGCATCTTAATCTGCCCCATGCTCTCCTCCCCGGAGACATAGAGCACATCAAGCCCCTGACCCGCCAGAATCCCGGCGACCTGCAACGATAACGTCGACTTACCGATGCCCGGGTCCCCCCCCAGCAACACCACGCCCCCGCGCACAAAGCCCCCGCCCAGCACCCGATCCAGCTCCTCCACCCCGCTGAAGATGCGCTCGCCCTTCTCGGTCACAACATCCGAGAGGCGCACCGGCTTCGTGCCCCCCTCCGCGCCGTATCCCGCGCGCTTACCGGCTGCCGCCTGCTCGCTGGCCGATGGCCGCTCGCGCACCTCCTCCTCCAGCGTGTTCCAGTCCTCGCAGCCCGGGCACTTGCCCATCCACTTGGGCGACTCATGCCCGCAACTGCTGCAGACGTACAGGGTGCGCGCTTTGGCCATCGACTCTCCTTACTCCTCGTTGCTCGGAATCTTGAACTCGACCCGGCGATTGAGGCTGCGATTACGGTTTGACGTGTTCGGAACCAGCGGACGCTCCGAGCCATACCCTTTCGCGCCCAGACGCTCCAACCGAATTCCGCGCTCCAGAAGGTAGTTGCGCACCTCTTCGGCACGCGCCTGCGACAGCTCCATGTTGAACTCGCTGTCGCCCACATCGTCGGTGTGGCCTTCAATCTGAACCAGCTCGATCTGCGGGTTCTCCAACAAGACCGCCGCCACCTGATTGAGCACGTTGAACGAACGTTCCAGAATCGTGGCCGCACCGGTCTCGAAGTAGATACGCTCGTTAATGCGAATCTCTTCCTCGCTCAGCTCAACGAGCTGCTCGCCAGCCTCCGAGAGCGAAAGCACCATCTGCAGCTCTGCATCCGGCTCCAGGCTCACGTCCTGACCCGCGGTCAGATACCCTTCGGCCTTCGCCGCCACGGTATACGCTCCAGACTGCAGCTCCGCTTCAAAGCGCCCCTCCTCATCGGTCGTCACTTCAACCGGCTCCTCCCCACCGCTCACGCGGACGGTGGCATTGGCCAGCGGCGCACCCTCGGCATCCGTCACCTGCCCGCGCACCCACGCCTGACGCGGCAGCGGAGTCAACTTCACCTCCAGCTCACCCTCGCCCTCCACCACCGTGGTGCTTGCTACAGCCTCTTCGTAGTGCGGATGCACCACGCGCAGCTCCAACGCCTCCCCGGGCTCAAACCCGTAGGAGCGGAACACGCCGTTCTCCGTGCCGCTGAGCTGACCGGCAAGCGTCTGGTTGGTGTAGTAAATGCGCGCATCCCCGACCGGCTCGCCACTCTCGGCGTTTACAACCGTGCCGACCACGTAGCCAAGGGTAGGCTCCACCTCGACAACCCTCTCAACCTCGCGCTCTTCAATGATGATCTTGGGACCGCTCGTATCGATGTTCCAGCTCATCCCGAAGATCACGTTATAGGGCAGCGTCACCGGCAGCCCTTCCGCATCCGAGCTCGTCAGCCCCAGATCCACCCCGGCGTGCAACCCGAGGTTCTCCAGCGGCTCCGCCTTCAAGCCCACGCTGATCTTCTGCGGGAACGCCCCGCCGCCAATATCCGACACACACGCCAGCGCCCGATCCTCATCGCACACCCCGCCGCGCCCGTTAACCGGAACCGCCAGCTGATAGCCCACAAAAGGCGTCACATAAGGCAAGGGAACTTCCGCACCGATCCCGAACTCCACCAGATCATAGGCCGAGATCCCGTAAGCGAAGCGCTCCACCCGGTCGAGCTGCACACCCTCCGGCACAAGATTCTCGCTCTGGTCGAAGCGATACCCCACGTTGAAGTGCCCCACCACCGGCACATCGCCCCCGCCCTGCTGCTGGCTCATCTCCCCGATATCGAAGCTCGCCAGAAAGCGCGGACGCAGGCTCAACGACGAGGCCGATAGCCCCACCCCACCAAAGCCCGAGGGCATAAAGAGGTTCAAATCCCCACCGAGCCACACACCCGGCGACACCTCGTAACGTCCGATCAAGCCCGCGCTCACATCACCCTGCGAGAGCATCGCCTGCGGACGCCCAAACGTATTGATGTTGTTGCGCGCCTGCAGCCGGAAGTTAAATCCGAAGTTTTCCAGGAACTGGCCGCTCACCGCCACGTTCCCCGTCAACGTGCGGTTCTCATCATTGAGCCGAATCACGTTCGATCCGCCGGACGCCTCCCCCAGAAACCCGACCTGGAACATCAACGCGCCGGGGCTAATCGCCGACGCGATCCCGTGAAAGCCCGGCGCCCCCTCAAGGTTCATGCTCGGAGAGATGCGCACACGCTCAACCGGCACCTCCTCGGCACCTTCGTCGACGATCGCCTCAGCTTCGCCGTCACTCGTGGCCTCACCGCCCTCTTCACCATCAACGGCATCGCTCTCGGCCTCAGCTTCGGCAGTCGCCTCCTCCGCTTCGACCTCTTCCGACGTCGCCTCGGGGCCGGCCGCCTCCTCAACCGCAGCGTCATCCTCGCCCGGAGCCTCAACCTCCTCGGTCGACTCCGCCGGCGGCGCTTCATTCCACATATCCTCCGCACTGGGCAGCCCTTGAGCCGACGCCGTGGTGGAGGTCATCATCGCGATCGCAATAAGCGCGCCGAGCGCGCGTTCTTTCGTTGTCATATTCACTGGGATACCCCGTTGGTGACGCCACCGGCGCCGTAGCGACGGACTTCTCGATTGTTTAATGGTGGCGAAGTATGGCACGCCGGGCCTGTTTTGCGAATCAGTCTGCGCGCACACCATCGCCCACCAGCGCCCGGCCTGCAAGTTTCCCACTTTTTTGAGTCTTTATGAGCCCCTCAGCCTCCTCCCCAGACAAAATCCTCCTCGCTCCGCCGATCCTCCTGGTTGGCCACCGCGGCGTGGGCAAATCCACCCTTGGCCGCCTCGCTGCTTCGCAGCTCGGACGGCCCTTCTTCGATCTCGACGACGTCATCGCCGAACAATCCGGCACCACAATCGCCGACCTCGTCGCCCGCGACATCGAGTCCTTCCGCACCACCGAGGCTCGCACCGCCCGCACGCTGGTTGAGCACCACAACGCCCCCATCATCGCCTCCGGCGCCGGCCTCAACGCCTTCCCTCCGGGCGCAATCATCGTCTGGATCCACCGCGACGGCTGGCAACCCACCGTCGCCACAAGCGCTCGCCCCCGCGTCCGCCCCGAGCTCTCCCTCGACGACGAACACCGCTGGATGATCGACACCCGCGAGCCCCGCTGGCGCGAAGCCGCCCACCTCAAGCTCAACATCCCCCGCACCCGCTCTGTCGATCGCGCCGCCGATGACCTCGCCACCCTCATCAACTGGGTGTCTCAGGTCCCTCACTCCCCTCTGGCCCCCCTCACCACCCTCGTCCCTCTCACGCCCGACGACCTCTCCCGGGCTCTCCACGATCGCGCCCTCCTCGGCCTGGGAAGAGTCGAAGTTCGCAGCGATCGCTTCCCAACCCTCCCCGCTCCGACCGACCTCCTCGACCTGAACCAACACCCCACCGAGCTCCTGCTCTCCCTCCGCCACCCCGAGCCCCGCTGGCTGCTCAATATCCCCCGGGTCGCCGCCTGGGACATCGACCTGCGCTTCCTCACCAACACCCTGCACAGTGCCGACGCGCTTCGTCCCCACCTCCCCCCCACCATCATCCTCTCCGCTCACCCCGACCGCCCCGCTCCGACCGACCTCGACGCCCTCCTCGACGCCGCCGCCGCCCTGGCAACCGCCCTCGCCATCGATCCCGAGCGGATCACCCTCAAGTATGCCCCGCAGGCCCCCGACGCGGCCTCCATCCTCGCCGCCCTTAACACGCGCGCCACCTTCGACGCCGGCCCTCACCCCTTCGCAATCATCCCTCAGGGCCCCCGCGCTGCCTGGACTCGCCACCTCTTAGCCGCCACCAACCACCTCCACTACCTCCCCACCGGGCTGGCCGAGCGCAACCCCACGCATCCCTCCGCCCTCGACCTTCAGAACTTCCTGCCCGCCCTCACATCGCCCACGCCCACCCGCTTCGATGCCCTCATCGGTGACCCCGTCGCCCAGAGCCAGGGCGACCTCTGGCATCGACGCGCCGCTCTGCGCTACGAAAGCCACTCCGACGAGCAACACCTCGGCTACCTCAAGGTCCCCACCCCCGCAGACGACCTCCCCGCCTCCCTCTCGCTCCTCCACCACCTCAACATCCGCGGCATCTCCGTCACCTCGCCGCTCAAGCGCCACGTCGCTCACCACATCGGCGCCTCCGCCGAGGCCCTCAACACCCTGCGCCGCACACCCGACGGCTGGATAGGCACCGACACCGACCACGTCGGCATGCGCGCCTCCCTTCAAGCCCTGATCGACGCCGGCATCACCCCCGGCCCCACCCTGATCTTCGGCCAGGGCGGCGTCAGCCCCGCCCTTCTCCACGCGCTCGAAGACTCCAACTTCCAGCTTATCGCACACCTCTCCGCCCGCGCCGGCTGGAAGAGCGCCCCGGACAACCTCCCCCCCCTCTCCCTCATCATCAACGCCGCCGCATCCTTCGCCCTTAAGGCTCCCGGCTCCCCTCCCCCCGCTCAAGCCTGGCTGGACCTCCACTACGCCAACGTGCAACCTCCCCCTTCCGGTCACGTCCACCTGGGCGGTGACACCTTCTTTGATGCCCAGGCCCTGGCCCAACGAATCTTCTGGAGAAGCTGATGTTCGCAAACACCTTCGGAACCTACCTCCGCCTGACCACCTTCGGTGAATCCCACGGCCCGGCGATGGGCGCCGTCATCGACGGCATGCCCGCCGGCGTCGACTTCGATCTTGCCACCCACCTCCAACCCCACCTCGATCGCCGACGTCCCGGCCAATCCAACATTACCACCGCACGCGCCGAAGCCGATCGCGCCGAGCTCCTCAGCGGCGTCTTCGACGGCAAAACCCTCGGCACCCCCATCTGCATCGTCGTCCACAACACCGACGCACGTTCCCGAGACTATGACCCCAACTACTTCCGCCCCGGCCACGCCGATCGCACCTGGCAGGAGAAGTTCGGACACCGCGACCACCGCGGCGGCGGCCGCGCCTCCGGCCGCGAAACCCTCTGCCGCGTTATCGGCGGCGCCTTCGCCGCCCGACTCCTCCCCCCTCAGACCCGCGTCGTCGCCTTCACCCAACAAATCGGCGAACACATCGCCCGCTCCATCCCCGAACACCTCAACACCGACCTCATCGACCAACACCCCACCCGCTGCCCCGACCCCGAAGTCGCCGAGCGCATCTCTCAAGAACTTGTCGACTGCAAATCTCAGGGCGACTCCCGGGGCGGCGTCATCGAACTCCGCATCGACCACTGCCCCATCGGTCTCGGAGAGCCCGTCTTCGCCAAACTCAAAGCTCGCCTGGCCGACGCCATGATGGGCATCGGCGCCGTCGTCGGCGTCTCCCTCGGTGACGCCCCCGCCGCCGCTTCCGCCCGCGGCATCGACTTCCACACCGGCATCCCCGGCGACGGACCCGACGCCGGCATCAGCCCCGCCGCAAGCGGCATCCAGGGCGGCATCTCCAACGGCGAACGCATCACCCTGCGTGTCTTCTTCAAGCCGGCTTCTACGATCGGCTCCATGGCCCGCGAAGGCCGACACGACCCCTGCATCGTCCCCCGCGCCGTCCCCGTCGTCGAAGCCATGGCAAACCTGGTCCTCGCCGACCTCCTTCTCGCCAGCCGCCTCAACCAACATCTCACCCCCTGATCGACACTCCCGCGTTCACAGGCATGCCTGTGTTCTCCCTCGGCCCCCCGCCATCTCATCCTCATGATACGACGATCCCAACCTCCAACATCACGGGAATGAGCCGCCCTCCGCGCGAATTGAACCCACGCCTTGAATGCGGTACGCATGCCGCCCGGTTTGGCCCGCCCTCGCGCGCCTGCCCACACGCAAGCATTGATGTTGCTGAATTTCAGCGCTTAACACCCCTCGTGGACGCCCTCCTGGAGCGCCACGTCTGACTGGAGCCTCACCATGAACCTGCTCGGGGTCCTCCCCTACTGGCAGCTCGGCCCCTGGGAGCTGGGTCCGCTCACCCTCCACTCCTTCGGCCTCTCCGTCGCCATCGGCGTCGCCCTGGCCCTCTCCATCCTCGGAAGCCGCGGCCAGAAGATCCTCGGCGTCTCCGGCGACCGCATGCAGAACTTCGGCATGTGGCTCCTCATCTTCGGATGGTGCTTCAGCCACGTCTTCGAAGTCGTCGCCTACCAGCCCCACATCATCCTTGAGGATCCCCTGGTCCTCTTCAAAGTCTGGGGCTCCATCTCCAGCGTGGGTGGCTTGATCGGCGGTGTGATCGCCTTCCTCATCTGGCGCGTTCGCAATCCCTACGAAGACCACATCGGCTGGTCCAACGTCGCTGCCTTTACGCTGCCCATCGCCTTCTTCTTCGGCCGCATCGGTTGCGCACTCGTCCACGATCACCCCGGCGCTGACGCCACCGACTTCATTGTCTGGGAGTGGATCCGCTCGATCTTCGGCGACTCCCTCCCCGAAATCTGGCCCCTGGCCCTCCAATACCCTGACGGCGTGCCTCGCCACGACCTCGGCTTCTACGAAGCCATCGTCTTTTTCTTCCTCACCCTCTTCGTCCTCTACAAAGGCCGAAAGCCCCAGCGCCGCGGCTACTACCTCTGGACGCTTCCCCTCCTCTACGCCCCCTTCCGCTTCCTCTTCGACTTCCTGCGCGTCACTCCCGGCGAAGCCGGCCTCCACGGCGACACCCGCTACCTGATGCTCACCCCCGCTCAATGGGTCGCCATCGGCATGCTCATCCTCGGCCTCTTCCTCTGGTCGAAGCTGCGCAACGAACCCGTCGAAACCTGGAAAGGGCTTGAGACTCCCCCCTCAGACAAAGACCAGTCCGCGTCTTCATCGAAGTAAACCAACCCCCATGCGCCGGGGAGGTGCACCATGCCTGCGATCACCTTTCACGTTCAGGGCATGACCTGCGGCAAATGCGTCGCTCGCGTCCAGAACGCACTCGACAACCTCCCCGGCGTCATCGACCACAAGGTCGACCGCGAGGCAAACCTCGCGACCGTCACACTGGCCGACGCCGACCCCCCATCCAGCGACGAAATCGCCCGCGCCATCTCCGACGCAGGCTACCCCGCCACCCCTCTTGAGCCCTCCCCCCGCTCAACCACCGCGTCGCCCCGTGTCCTGGCCTTTCACGTCGAAGGCATGACCTGCGGCAAATGTGTCGCCCGCGTCCAGCACGCTCTCGACAACCTCCCCGGCATCACCACACACCACGTCGACCGCGAGGCAAACCTCGCGACCCTCACACTGGCAGACGCCGACGCGCCCTCCAACGACGAGATCGCCCGCGCCATCTCCGACGCTGGCTACCCCGCCTCACTGCTGCCCGATCGCACCTCGGAGGCCACGGCCAAAACCCTGAACTTCCACGTCGAAGGCATGACCTGCGGCAAATGTGTCGCCCGCGTCCAGAAAGCCCTCGACAACCTCCCCGGCATCGCCAAACACCAAGTCGATCGCGAGAACAACACCGCCTCCCTCTCCCTCACCCCCGACGCCCCCCTCACTCCCGACGACATCGCCCGCGCCATCTCCGACGCTGGCTACCCCGCAACCCTGGCCAGCGACGAGCCCCCCCCTTCCATCACCGATCCATCCCCACTCCAACACCTCTCCCCTGACAAAACCGACTCCGCTCAGCCCGCCCCAAACCAGCCCCCCTCCGACGCAAACCACACGACCGACATCACCCCCATCGACATCCCCCAGAATCTTCTCGAAGTCCGCGGCATGACCTGCGCCTCCTGCGTTGCGCGTGTCGAAGACGCCCTCTCAAAAGTCGAAGGCGTCGAAGAAGCCCGCGTCAACTTCGCCACCGAGCAGGCCCGCGTCAGCTGGAAGCCAGGGACCGAACCCTCCCACCAGCGCCTCATCGACGCCATCCACGCCGCCGGCTACGAAGTCGAAGAGCCACGCCCTTCGACCTCCACCGCCCCCTCAGCATCCGCCCCGCCTCGCGCGTCACGCATCAGCGAACGCCGCAAAGCCGAAGCCGACTTCTGGAAAACGCGCTGGATCACAGGCGTTATCCTCACCATCCCCATCATGCTCCTCGACATGGGACCGATGTGGCTCGACTGGCAAGCAAACTTCGCCGCCGAGAGCACCCGCCTCATCACCCTCATCTACCTCACCGGCGTCGTCATCGCCTACGTCGGGCAGGGCTTCTTCAAGGGCGCCCTCAGCGCCGCACGTCACGGCGCCGTCAACATGGACACCCTCGTCGCCCTGGGCGCAGGCACCGCCTACGTCTTCTCCACTATCATCAGCATCCTCTACATCTTCGGAGCCCTCGCACACGCCCACCCCTACTTCGAAAGCGCCGCGATGATCCTCACCCTCATCGGCCTGGGCAAATGGCTGGAAGCCCGCGCCAAGGGAAGAGCCGGCGAAGCCATCGAAGCCCTCCTTGATCTCGGCGCAAAACAGGCCTTCGTCCAACGTGATGGCCAGTGGACCGCTGTCGACGTCTCCGAACTCCAGCCCGGTGACCTGCTGCGCGTGCGCGCCGGCGAAAAGATCCCCACCGACGCCGAAGTCATCGAGGGGCAGAGCGACGTCAACGAGGCCATGGTCACCGGCGAATCCGTCCCGGTCACCCGCGTCCCCGGAGACAACGTCATCGGTGGCACCATCTCCACCGACGGCCAGCTCATCCTCCGCGCCACCCGCGTCGGCAAAGACACCGCCCTCGCCCAGATCGCCCGGCAGGTCGAAGAAGCTCAAGAATCCAAAGCCAACATCCAGCGCCTCGTCGATCGCATCTCCGCCATCTTCGTTCCCGCCGTCATCCTCATCGCCCTCGCCACCTTCACCGCCTGGGCAATCCTCGACTCCCCCTCCGCCGCCATCCTCCCGGCCGTCGCCGTCCTGGTCATCGCCTGCCCCTGCGCCCTCGGCCTGGCCACCCCCACAGCCATGATGGTCGGCTCCGGCAAAGGCGCCTCCCTCGGCGTCCTCATCCGCAATGCCCAGGCCTTAGAGCGCGCCCGCGCCCTGCACGCCGTCGTCTTCGACAAGACCGGCACCCTCACCACCGGCAACATGACCCTCACCGACATCCTCCCCCTGGGCGGAAACTCCAACGACCTCCTCGCCATCGCCGCATCCATCGAAGAAGCAGGTCAGCACCCCATCGGCATGGCCATCCTTCGCGCCGCTCAAGAGCGCGGCCTCCCTCTCCCCTCCATCTCCAACTTCAAAACCATCGCCGGCGACGGCGTCACCGCCTCCCATAACGGCCAGACCATCGCCATCGGAAAGCCCTCCTGGGTCCAGGACTTCACCGGCGCATCCCTCCCCACCGACGACATCGCGCGCCTGCGAAACCAGGGCAAAACCGTCGTCGCCATGGCCTCCCCCGACACTCCCCTGGCCCTCTTCGCCGTCGAAGACGCCCCCCACGACGACGCCCCCGCCCTCATCGACTGGCTCCACAAACGCGGCACCGAAACCTGGCTCATCACCGGCGACAACCCCCAGACCGCCCGCATCATCGCCGAGCGCGTCGGAATCCCCCCCGAGCGCGTCAAAGCCGAGGTGCGCCCCGGCGACAAAGCCGCCGCCGTCAAAGACATCCAGAACCAGGGCCAGAAAGTCGTCGCCATGATCGGCGACGGCGTCAACGATGCCCCCGCCTTAGCCCAGGCCGACCTCGGCATCGCCATCGGCTCCGGCACCGACGTGGCCATCGAGTCCGCCGACATCACCCTGATGACCTCCTCCCTCGACGGCGTCCGCCGCGCGATCGCCCTCTCCGCGGCCACCTACAATAAGATCCGTCAGAACCTCTTCTGGGCCTTTGTCTACAACACCGTCCTCATCCCCGTCGCCGCACTAGGCCTGCTTCGCCCCGCCTTCGCCGCCATGGCCATGGCCCTCTCCAGCGTGAGCGTCGTCACCAACGCTCTGCTCCTCAAACGCCGCGACTTCACAAAACCTTAACGCTCCCCCACATCCTCACCCGGGCATGGCCCCGCCTCCAGCTGCGCCCTCACCGCCCCATCGCGACTCACTCGCCCCTGCTTCCCTCCCACATCCATCCAGAACTCCCAGCGCTCCCCCGCCCGCACCACCCGGGCATACACAACCTCCCTCAACTCCGCGTCCACACAGAGCTCCGCCCCCCCGCCTCCGTAACAATACGCCAGCTCCCCCTCCACAACATCCACCCTCGACATCGCTCCATCCACCCCAACGCTCTGCCCTCTCAGGTGCGTCACCACATCCCCCGACCACCACAGCGCCCAGACCGCCCCCCACGGCCAATCCGACCGCTCGCTCAGCGTTACAACTCGCCCCCGCCCATCTCGCAACACCTCCCGCCCGCAATACTCGCGCAACTCCCCGTCCACCCTGCGCAACACCCAGCTCTGCGCCCTCCTCGCCGCCGCCCCTTGCCCCGCCGCCTCCACGCCCAACAAAAAAGGCGGCGGCGACGCCTGCGCCTGCCCTCCGGCAAACACAACCGTCACCACCGCCCACACCGCTACCCGGTACGCACCCTTACTTCCCATCGGCCTCATCGGCTTCACGCACCTTCCGACGCAGATACTCCAACAACTTCGGCCCCAACTCCGGATGCCGAAGCCCGTACGAGATGTTCGCCGTCAAGAATCCCAGCTTATCCCCGATATCATGACGACGTCCCTTGAACTCATACCCCACCAGCGCACGCTCCCGGCTCAATCGACTCAGCGCATCCGTCAGCTGAATCTCACCCGAGCTGTCCGGCTCCACCTCCGCCAGCATGTCAAAGATCACCGGCGGCAACAGATAGCGCCCGATCACGGCGAGGTTCGACGGCGCAACGTCCGTCTCCGGCTTCTCCACGATGCCACGCACCCGGTGCAGCCCCGGCGCCCAGTTCTCCCCGGTGATGATCCCGTAGCGCGACACCTCCTCCCGCCCCACGGGCATCACACTCACCACCGCCTGCCCATAGCGCTCATACACCTCGATCAACTGCCGCGTCACCGAAGGACTCGACCCGATCAAATCATCCGGCAACACCACCACAAAGGGCTCATCCCCCACCACCTCCCGCGCACACAAAATCGCATGCCCCAACCCCAGCGGCTTCTTCTGACGAATCGCCACCGTGCGAATCATCTGGCTGATTGAGCGCACGCGCTCCAACTCCTCAACCTTCCCCCGCACCTCCAGGATATTCTCAAGCTCAAAGTTGTAGTCGAAGTGGTCTTCAACCCCGCCCTTTCCGCGCCCGGTTATGAGAATCACCTCCTCAATACCCGCCTGCACGCACTCCTCAACCACCACCTGAATCGCCGGCACATCCACTACCGGCAACAGCTCTTTCGGCACCGACTTGGTCACCGGCAACAGCCGCGTCCCAAAGCCCGCCACCGGAATCACCGCCTTGCGAACCGTCTTCTTTTCGGGGTTCGGAACCATCTCGTCTCGCCTCAAGTCTTAGGTCATGTCATCGTCGGCGATCGCTTCCTCACTTCCCCGCGCCTCGCCACCTTCGAGCAGCCCGCGATTATCGCGCAGCCCCCGCGAGTGTCAACTTCCCCCCGACCTGGCCGCACACAACGCCCCCCTTCAAAGCGCCGACCTCCCCCCTCGCTCGACGCCACCCTCAGCACCTCCTCCATCGCTCCTCTCCCCACACTCCCATCGATCCACGAGGGTACGCGTACGCTCGACGCCTCCAACAACCCGGACGTCGAGAGTTTTCCCGTTCCTTTCCCCTCCCAACCCTCGCCATCCCACACATCGACATCGCTCCCCCTGTCCACAACCCCGCCAGCCGACGCCCTCCCGTTCGCCATCCCCTTCAAAACCCTGACAACCGAGACTTTCGAGCACCTCAGTCTGTTCACAATCTCGGCAACCGAGACTTTCGTGGGCCTCAGTCTGTTCACAATCTCGGCAACCGAGACTTTCGTGGGCCTCACTCTGTTCACAATCTCGGCAACCGAGACTTTCGTGGGCCTCACTCTGTTCACAATCTCGGCAACCGAGATTTCCGAGGGCCTTACTCTGTTCACAATCTCGGCAACCGAGACTTTCGTGGGCCTCAGTCTGTTCACAATCTCGGCAACCGAGACTTTCATGGGCCTCAGTCTGTTCACAATCTCGACAACCGAGACTTTTGCCCCCTTAACCCCCTCCACACCCTCACCACCCGAGTTTGCCCTCCACCTTTCCCCCTCATCACACCCACCAGCCATGCCCCGCCTCCCCATCGTCTTCCCGCAACCTCATCTCCCCTCGTCCGCCTCCTTCCTTACCGCTCTCCAGCCCGCCCTCCTTTCCGTTTCCACCAAAATCTTGTACTCACTCTCTGTACTGCATTGACAGCCCCAACTCTTCGTACCCTCGTACCCAACCCACTCACCTTACTGCTTGAGTAGCCCCATGAACGAACTCCTCGTGGCCTGCGGCGATGTCGACCTCCTCAAGCGCATCCTGGCCGATCTTCCTCCCGGCCGTTTCAAACCCGTCGCCACCCGTAAAGGCACAGGCATCGCACCCAAACTCGTCGGCCGCCCCGTGGCCGCCGCCGTCGTGCACCGGGATCTGGCCGACAACGCCACCGCTCAGCTCATCTCCGAGCTTCGTGCGCACCTCCCCCAACTTCCCATCCTTTTGCTCTACCCCGACCAGGCCCCACAAAACGCCCCGGTCTCCCGCGCCCTGCGCTACCCGGTCCCCGGCCCCGTCTTCCGCAACGCTCTCAACGCCCTGCTCCCCCGGCATCACTCCAAAGCCGACCTTGAGCAGTGGAGAGCCTTCTACAATGAGACGAAACAACGCCTGGAGCGCGCCCCCTCCCAGAGCTACTTCCAGCTTATGGGCCTCAACAACGGCGCCCCCCACCACAAAATCGTCAAAGCCTTCGATGCGCTCAGCCTCCGCTTTCACCCCGACCGCTACGACCAGTATAAATCCGAACGCTGGGGCCAGGCGCTCTACGACTACGTCAACGCCTTTTACAAGCTCTTGACCGAAGCCTACGCCGTCATCGGCGACCGACGCCTGCGCGCACGCTACGAGCAGGCGCTCGCCAGCGGCACACTCCGCCTCGACCCCGAAGCTTCCAACATGACCGAGCGCGGCCCCCGCACCCTCGACGAGATCTCCACCAACCCCAACGCCCGCAAGTTCCTCAAGCTCGCCCAACGCGACCTCGCCATGGGTAACACCGCCGCCGCCCTGCAAAACCTCCAGTTCGCCCAGAGCATGGAACCCCAAAACGCCGCCATCCAACAAAAGATCGCCGAACTCCAGAGTTCCTAGCCCCCGATCCACTCGTTAAAAGCACACCCACCAACGCTCACACGAATCTTCCCTCGCCGCACACCGCAGCGCCCCACAACCACCGAACCACTTAACCACCTGACCACCTGACCACAAAACGCACACCACCCCACGCACACCACCCCACGCACACACAACCTCCCCACACCGCATCCCGCCCAAGCCCCCACGATGTCCAAGAAAAAGTCCGATCTCATCCCCCGCCTCATCACCGCGATCGTGGCGCTGCCCCTGCTCATCTCCCTGATCGTCTACGCGCCCGCCTGGCTCTTCTTCGCCTTCATCGCGCTCGTCGGCGCCATCTCCATCTGGGAGTTCTGCGGCATCACCTTCAGCGCTGAACATCCCGGCGGACGCCTCATCGCCATGCTCCTGGGCGTTGGCCTGATGAACGTCCTCTACTTCGCCGAATCCTTCTTCGTGCCGGCCCTGGCCGCTACCACCCTGGCGATCTTTCTCTACTTCCTCTTCGCCTTCAAAGAGCAGGCCCGCGTTACCCACCAGATCGGCTCCGCCATCACCGCCATCCTCTACGGCGGCGTCCTCATCACCTTCATCGCCCTCCTGGGCCGCGACGGTGGCGATGCCGGCCCCATGTGGATCCTCATGACCCTGGCCATTGTCTGGGCCTCCGACACCGGCGCCTACTTCAGCGGACGCGCGTTCGGCAAACACAAGCTCTACCCCTCGGTCAGCCCCAACAAATCCGTCGAAGGCGCCATCGGCGGTGTCCTCGCCAGCGTCATCTTCGCCCTCGCTTTCCAGGCCCTCTACAACACCCTGGCTCCCGACACCTGGAACACCTTGTCCATCCTCCAGATCCTCGCGCTCGCCATCCCCGCCAACATCCTCGGCCAGACCGGCGACCTCGCTGAATCCCTCGTCAAGCGCGCACACGACGTCAAAGACAGCGGCACCATCATCTACGGCCACGGCGGAATCCTCGACCGCATCGACGCGTTGTTTTTTGCCTCCCCCTGGGTCTACTACTTCATGAAGTTCACCTCCGGGGGCTTCTGAACTCCCTGCTCTCAGGCACCCATGAGCTTCCTCTACTTTATCGTCCTCATCGGCGTCCTCGTCTTCGTTCACGAGCTGGGACACTTCCTCGTCGCGCGCCTCTTCGACGTCAAAGTCCTGCGCTTCGCGCTGGGCTTCGGTCCCACCATCGCCACCTACCAGCGTGGTGAGACCGAGTATGCCCTCTGCGCTCTGCCCCTGGGCGGTTACGTCCAGATGCTCGGCGGCGACCTCGAATCCATCGAGGAACTCCCCGACGAAGAGCGCAGCCGCGCCCTGATGGCAAAGCCCATCTGGCAGCGCTCCCTCATCATCCTCGCCGGCCCCCTGGCGAACTTCATCCTGCCGATCTTCATCTACTTCATCTTCGGCATGATGCAGACCACCGCCCCCCCCGCCGTCGTCGGGCAAGCCTACCCCGAGGCCCCCGCTGCACAGGCCGGGATCAAGGCCGGCGACGTCATCGTCGAGATCGACGGCAACCCCGTCCGCTTCTTCCACGATGTCGCCCACTACACCCGCCCCGCTTACGACCAGCCCCTGGAAATCGTCTACGAGCGCAACGGCGAACGTCACACCACCACCGTAACCCCCGCCCGCTTCGAAGCCACAGACTACCTGGGCCTCGATCAGCGCACCTACGGCCTCATCGGCATGCACCTGGGCACCGCCGGCTCCACCATCGCCCTCACCGATCACGATGGCCCCGCCGCCCGCGCCGGACTCGCCTACTTCGATCACGTCATCGCCGTCGACGACAAGCCCGTCCAGCGCTTCCATGAGCTCGAATCCCTTATCCAGGAGAGCGACGGCAAGCCCGTAGAGATCCAGGCCCTGCGGCGCTTCCCCCTCCACGTCGACTACGGCACCTTCTACAAACAACGCCTCATCACCCTCACCGTCACCCCCGAACTCGTCGACGGCGCCTACGACATCGGCGTGACCCCTTCCGAGATGGTCATCGCCCAGGTCGACCCCGACAGCCCCGTCGCAAAGGCCGGCCTCAAACCCGGAGACCGCATCCTCGCCGTCGACGACCGCAAGTTCTCCAGCTGGTCGCTTATGGTCAGCCACATCCACAACACCATCAACCAGCGCATCGTCGACCGCGACAAAGCCGGCGAAAACCCGCCTCCCCTCGATTCAGACTTCCAGATCTCCTTCCTGCGTGACGGTGAGCAGCTCACCACCACCCTCACAACCGACGTCACCTCCTATCAGGATCAGACCGAGCAGGTCCGCTACCGCATCTTCAACGGCTGGGACTCGTTCCGGAACTCCGTCGACCCCGAGAACATCCCCCACCCCTTCTTCAGCCGCGTCGCGTACAGCACCTCCGAGGCCTTCTCCCAGACCTGGAAGTTCACCCGCATGATGACCCTCGGCCTCGTCCGCCTGGCCGAAGGCCGGGTCTCCACCAAGTCCATCGGTGGCCCCATCATGATCGGTGAACTCGCCGCAGAAGCCGGCCGCGCAGGCTGGGAACCCTTCCTCGAAATGATGGCCCTCATCAGCATCAACCTCGCCATCCTCAACCTCCTCCCCATCCCCGTCCTCGACGGCGGCCAACTCCTCCTCTTCGCCCTCGAAGCCATCAAACGTGGCCCCCTGAGTTTCCGTACACGCCAGATCGCCGCATACATCGGCTTCACCATGATCTTGATGCTCATGATCCTGGCATTTAAGAACGACATCGAACGCAACTGGCACCGTGCCGTCGAATACTTCGAATCCCGCTGAGCTACACCCATGACCTCCCCCGAATTTGCCTCCGCACGCGTGCTCGCCATCGACGCCGCCACCCGCATCCAGGCCCTCGCCCTCCTCGACGGCGACCAACTCCTGGAAAACCGCTCCCAGCGCGTGCGCTACAACCACGGCAGCGCCCTGCTCGCCAACGTCGAAGCCCTCTTCGACGCCCAGGCCCTCAACCTCTCGCAGGTCGACCTCGTCGCCGTAGGCCTCGGCCCCGGGAGTTTCACCGGTCTTCGCGTCGCCCTCGCCAGCGCCAAGGCCCTCGCACGCGCCCATAACAAGCCCATCATCGGCGTCTCCAGCCTCGCCGCCGCCGCACTCCCCCTGGCACTCAGTTCCCCCGATCAACCGGTCTGTGTCGCCTTCGACGCCCGCCGCAACGAGGTCTACGCCGCGCTCTTCGCCGCTCGCGACCACACCCTCACCACGCTCCTCCCGGAAAACACCTACGCCCCCGACGACCTCGCCAGGCAACTCCGGGCCCTTAACCTCTCCACACCCATCACGCTCCTGGGTGACGGCATCGCCCCCTACCCCGCACTCCAGAACCTCTGCGACGACCCCGCCTTTCACACGCCCCCGTCCTTCCTCAACACCCCATCGGCCATCGGTGTCGCCCTCCTCGCCAGACAGCGCCTCGCCACCCACGGCCCCGATGACCTCGTCGCACTCGAACCAAACTACATCCGCCCCTCCGACGCACGCCTCCCCTCCAAGCCTTAAGGCTCCCCCCGCCTCACCCTCGTCGACGAATCCCTACCGCGGCGATCAGACTCAAATTGCCCCCTCCATTAACCTCCTGTTAGGTTGGTGCCAGCTTTACATCTGCCCACATCATCGTTCGTCGCGTCTTTGTTGGCGCCCCGCTGTTTGGAACTCGTCACATGGACTGGAATCCGCCCCAACCCGGCGACCTCTTCGAAGGCAAATACCGTATCGACGCCGTCCTCGGTGTCGGCGGCTTCGCGCACGTCTACCGAGCCACCCAGCTCGACCTCGGTCGCCCTGTCGCCTTGAAGGTCCTCAAGCCCTTCGCCCCCCCGCGCTCCGGCGACGCCGAAGCCGCCGAGGAAGTCTGGATCAAACGCTTCCGACGCGAGGCCCAGCTCGTCGCACAGCTGCGCGACCCCCACACCATCACGATGTACGAGTACGGACAGGCCGACAGTGGCATGTCCTACATGGCCTTCGAGTTCGTCTCCGGCAAAAGCCTCGACATCGTCCTCAAAGAGTCCGGCCCCCTCTCCGCAAAACGCGTAGCCTCCATCCTTGAGCAGGCCCTCCAGAGCCTCGCAGAGGCCCACGAGTACGGCGTCCTCCACCGCGACATCAAGCCTGCCAACATCCTCGTCTACGAGCACCTCGGCAAATCCGACCGAGTCAAAGTCCTCGACTTCGGCATCGCCAAACCCCTCGCAGATGAGACCGACCTCACCTCCAGCGATCTCACGCAGGCCGGCATGATCGTCGGCACCCCCAGCTACATGGCGCCTGAGCAGCTCACCGGCGAGGGCATTGGCCCGGCCAGTGACATCTACAGCATGGGTCTGGTGGCCTTTGAGCTTCTCACCGGTGGTAAGGCCGCGGCTGGCCCCACCACCATGACCATCATCAGCAAGCAGCTCAGCCCCGAGATCTTCAAGGTCCCTTCCGACCTCGATGTCCCGGCCGGACTTCGCTCCATCATTGACTGCATGCTCGCAAAGAACCTCAACACCCGCTTCAAGACCGCCTCCGAGGTCGTCGCCCTTCTCGAACACTGGGACTCCGACACTCCCCTCGTCGGCGACCTGACGCCCGCACCCCAACCCGCGCCTGCCCCCGTCGCGGCCGGCTTCGGAGGCCCGCCTCCCGAAGCTCACATCACGCCCCCCACCACCGCCCCCCCGGCTGCCACGCCCCTCACCGGCGAACTCTCCGGAGAATTCGAGGCGCCCCGCAAAAAGGGCATCGCTGCCCCCGTGATCGCCATCATCCTCCTGCTTCTCCTCATCGGCGCGGGCCTCTTCTGGACGATGCGCCAGCAATCCCCCGCACCCACGCCCGACCCTCAAGCCGAACTCGCCACATCTCCCACGCCCGACCCCGAACCTTCCCCGACCCCCGAGCCTGTCGAGCCCCTCGAAGAGCCCGCTCCCGAACCCGAGCCCGTTGCCATCGCCCCGCTGGTCATCGAAACCGACCCCGCCGGCCTGGCCCTCTTCATCGACGACGAGCCCGTCGGCACCTCCCCCTTAACGCTCCCCTCCGACGAGCTCCAATACCCGCTCACCCTCGTCGCCCGCCACGACGACGGCCGCGAAACCTCACGCCTCGTCGAAGATCCCTCCGAGCCCATCTCGCTCACGCTGCCCGAGCCTCAACCCGAGCCCCAGGCGGAAGCGCAACCCCGCACCACACGCACCAAACGCACCCGCCCCGCGCCTCAACGCGAGCCCGAAACCGCCAAAACGCAGCCCGCTCCTCAACCCGAGCCCGAGCCCCAGCCCGAGCCCGAACCGGAGCCCCAATCCGACGAACGCCCACAAAACGACTCCAAAAAGAAGGCCGACCCCGAGCCCAGCTTCCCGGCCCTCGACACCCTCTTCTGATCGACAACATCCGCCTACGATGGATCGCAACATGCCCTCGCCACGCCACCTCATCGCCGCGCTCTGCACGCTCCTGGCCCTCTCCACCCTGGCCACCTCGGCCTTTGCCCAGGACGAGCCCACCGCCGACGAGCTCGCCCTGCAATACTTTGACGAGGGCGCAAGCTTCTTCATCGAAGGCAACTACGCCCGCGCCATCCTCTCCTTCCGGCGAGCCTTCGATCAGCGCCCCGACCCCATGATCCTCTACAACATGTCGCTGGCCCACTCTCGCCTGGGCAACCACCGCGAAGCCTACCAGACCACCCTCGCAACCCAGCGCATGGAAGGCCTCCCCGAACAGGCCCGAGTCCGCGTTGACGCCCGCGTCAACGCCCTCTACGTCGTCATCAACGCCGAAGCCCTGGCCCCACGCATGGCCGCGATCGCCGCCGGCGACGAAACCCAGGAAGAGACCTCCGCCACCGAAGAAGTCGCCGAGATCACCCGCCAGGCACCCACCCCCGCCCAACCTGCCCGACCGGTCCGCCCCATCGCGCCCCCGCTCGATCTCGACCAACAACCCGAAGGCATGGGCCTCGTCGGCTGGGCTGGCGTCGGCACCACCGTCGTCGGCGCCGGACTCCTCACCGGCGCCCTCCTCATCGACCGCAGCCTCGCCACAGACATCGACGCCTACCAGCAAGCCTCCGACCAGGGCCGCCTCGACGACTACAATCAGCTCCGCGCCGACATTGAGACCCGCGCCAACACCGGAAAAATCCTCCTCTACTCCGGCGCTGGCGCCGCCGCACTCGGCCTCGGCATGTGGATCTTCGGCGCCACCTCCGCCGCCGACACCAACATCGACGTCGCCTTCGCCCCCGACGGATCTTCGGGCCTGGTTCGCTTCTCCACCTCCTTTTAAGCCCCTGTGACCTCCACCATGATCTCCTCCACCCGCTCACTCATCGCCGCGCTCCTCGTCGCCTCCCTGGGCCTCGCCGGCTGTAACCTCCACTTCGACCTCGACTCCGTCACCGCCCCCGTCGAAGCCGACACCGACGACCTTGACGCCGACACGCCCGACGTCGCAGACACCGACATCGACGCCGAAGACGCGGGCGACACCGACACACCCGACGTCGAAGACACCGACACCGACGACGCCGGCGATACCGACGGGCCCGACGCCGACACCGACGACGCCGGCGACGCCGACGAGCCCGACACCGATCCGATCGACCCGCCCTCCTGCGCTGAAATTGGCCTCTTGAGCTGCGGCGACCGCTGCGTCGACACAAACCTCGACCCGGATCACTGCGGCACCTGCAACAACGCCTGCGACATCACCGAAGCCTGCATCAACAGCGAATGCCAGCCCGTCACCTGCCCCGGCGACGTCGCCCCCCTCACCGGCGACTGCGATCCTGTCAACCAGACCGGCTGCGCAGGCAACGCCGCCTGCGAACTCCGCTTCGTTCCGCCCCCCACTCTCGAATTCCGCCCCTCCTGCCAGGCCATCGATAACTTCGGAGACGGTCAGGTCGGCGATAGCTGCGAGCCCGGCACCGGCACAGACTGCGGCCCCGGCCTTCACTGCCACAGTTTCGACCCGCCAGACCCCCGCCTGGCTGTCTGCGTCAAAATGTGCGAACTCGCTACCGGCGCCGGCTGCGCTGCAGACGAGTTCTGCACCCTCGATGACCCCGACGCCGACTACAACGGCGTGGGCTTCTGCACCAAAACCTGCGACCTCCTCACCCCCGGCGCCTGCCCCGCAGGACAGGCCTGCGCTCCCAACAAAGACTTCCCCGACTTAAGCTGCCAGCCCTCGGCACGCTGCCTCCAGAACGGCGGCTTCTCCCAGAAAGCCGAGTTCTCCCCCTGCTCTGTGAACAACCTCCACACCAACGGCTGTCCCACCGACCTCCGCTGCATGCGCGACGCCAGCGATAACCAGCGCTGCCTCAAACCCTGCGACACCTTCGCCGACTGTGACGGCCGCGCCTGCGAACCGGCCCCCGCCCCCTTCGCACACCTGCGCTTCTGCCAGGCTTCCTGATCGCCGCACCCTCCCCCATGGCCGACGCCTCCCCCCACATCCCTGGTCGACTCGCGCTACGCCTGCTCCAGCCCCACCCCCTGGGGCTGGAGCGCCTGCGCGGCATCGGCCCCAAAACCGCCGCGCGCATGCGCGAGCGCGGCATCCTCGACCAACTTCATTTGCTGCTGCATATGCCGCGCAAATACCGCCCCACCTACCGCTTCTGGCCCGGCCATGAGCTCATCGAACGCCGCGCCTCCTTCGTCGAGGTCATCGGACAGATCTCCCACGTCCTCCCCCCCGCACGCCACAGCCGCGCCCCCCTGGAGGTCCGCCTCCAGGTCGACGACGCCGAGTTCAAACTCATCTGGTTCAACCTGGCCTTCCCCGGCTTCGTCAAAAAGTTCCAACCCGGCGACTGGATGCGCGTCGAAGGCAAACTCGACCACGAGCGCGACCCCGCTCAGATGGTCCACCCCACCTTCGACATCCTAAAATCCCGAGAAACCCGCGCTCCTCAGACCGAAGTCGTCCCCATCTACAGCTCCATGGAAGAGGTCCGCGACTCCCTCATCCACCCCGCCATCGCCGAGAGCTTCTCACTCCTGCACGCCGACCTCGAAGAAGGCGCCCCCCTCAACCTCCTCCGCCAACACGAGCTCCCCACCCTGGCCGACGCCCTCAAAACCATCCACGTCCTCACCCCCTACGACGACCTGGACTGTTTCCGCGAAGCCCTCACCACCGCCCGCAACCGCCTGATCTTTCAAGAGTTCTTCGACCTCCAGCTCGCCCTCACCCGCCGCTACGTCGCACAGCGCCGAGCCGCCAACGCCCCACGCCTCACCGAACGCGAACTCGGCCGCGAGCTCCTCAAAAAGATCCCCTTCGATCTCACAGGCGATCAGAAGTCCGCCATCGCCACCATCGCCGATGACCTCGCCAACCGCATCCCCATGCGACGCCTCCTCCAGGGTGACGTCGGCAGCGGAAAGACCGTCGTCGCACTCCTCGCTGCTGCTATCGCCATCGCCAACGGCCACCAGGTCGCCCTCCTCGCTCCCACCGAGATCCTCGCCCGCCAACACAGCCGCAACGCACACGCCCTCTTCACCGCCCTCAACATCCCCCACGCCCTGCTCGTTGGCGCCCAACCCTCTGCCGAACGCCGCGACATCCTCCACCAACTCGCCAGCGGGGAGCTCGGCCTCGTCGTCGGCACCCACGCCCTCGTCCAGGATGACGTCGCCTTCAAAAACCTCGCCCTCGTGATCGTCGACGAACAACACAAATTCGGCGTCGACCAACGCGACGCCCTCCTCGCCAAAGGCCAGGATCCCCACCTCCTGGCCATGACCGCCACGCCCATCCCCCGCTCCTTAGCCCACGCCGTCTTCGGCGACCTCGACCTCACCCTCATCCGCGAAAAGCCCCCCGGTCGCAAACCCGTCCGCACCGAGCTTCGCGACCGCTCCCGCGCTCCCAAAATCTACGACTACGTCAAAAAACGCATCACCGAGA
This sequence comes from Lujinxingia vulgaris, assembly GCF_007997015.1. Lineage (NCBI taxonomy): Bacteria > Deltaproteobacteria > Bradymonadales > Lujinxingiaceae > Lujinxingia > Lujinxingia vulgaris. Next base: position 152,336 of record NZ_VOSM01000002.1, on the reverse strand, counting down.
CCGGCGAACAGGCCTACTTCGTCTACCCCCTCGTCGAAGCCAGTGACGCCCTCGCCAACCGCCGCTCCGTCACCGAAGAAGCCGAACGCCTCGCCAACGGCCCCCTCAAAGGCCTGCGCCTCGGCGTCCTCCACGGCCGCATGGACGGCCCGGCCAAAGACGCCGTCATGCAACGCTTCTCCAACGGCGACATCGACGTCCTCTGCGCCACAACCGTCGTCGAAGTCGGCGTCGACGTCCCCAACGCCACCGTCATGGTCATCGAAAACCCCGAAGTTTTCGGGCTGAGCCAACTTCACCAGCTCCGCGGACGCGTCGGCCGAGGCTCCGTCGACTCCATGTGCATCCTCATCACCGGCTTCTCCCTCACCGAAGACGCCGAGCTCCGCCTGCAGGCCTTCACCACCACCGACGACGGCTTCAAACTCGCCGAAACCGACCTCGCCATCCGTGGCCCCGGCCTCTTCCTCGGCGTCAAACAGGCCGGACTCCCCGAATTCCGCTTCGGCGACGTCCTCCGTGACGCCCACTGGCTCCAGGCCGCCCGTCACGACGCGCGCCGTATCCTCCTGGGAGACGCTTCCCGATGACCTCCCCCCTCTACGCCCAGGTCGCCCTCGACGTCCCCCTCTTCACCGCGCTCTCCTACCGCGTGCCCGACCACCTGCGCGACGACATCGCCCTCGGACAGCTCGTCCAGGTCCCCTTCCGCAACCGATCCAAGACCGGCCTCATCACCGACCTCACCTCCGAGCTCGATGATCCCGCGCTCGCCCCCAAAATCCGCGACCTCTACGATCTCGTCGACGCCGAACCCCTCCTCTCCACAAACGACCTCAAGTTCCTCTCCTTCGTCGCCGACTACTACCTCTCCCCCATCGGCGAAGTCGTCCGCCTGGCCATCCCCTCCGCCGTCCGCGTCGAGGGAATCAAGCACTACCGCCGCCTCCCCGACGACCAGCGCCCCGCCTCGGCCACACCCCTGCCCCTCGACCTGGCAGACGCCCTGGCCTCCTTAAGCTCCGAAGAGCCCTCCCCCGTCGCCTCCCTGCGCGAGGCCTACCCCGACCTCACCTACCACCGCCTCTCCGAGCTCGAGCGCCGCGGCCTCGTCGAAGTCACCTACCAGGAAAGCGGCTCCCTCAAGCCCAAAACCGAGCGCTACTTCAAACTCCTCCCCCGCCCCAGAGGCACCCTCACCGGAAGGCTCGGCTCCAACCAACTAAAAATCCTCAAACTCCTCGACGGCATGCCCTCCCTCTCTCTCCCCGAGATCCGAGAGCACATACCCAGCCCCTACTCCAGCCTCAGCGCCCTCGAAGACCGCGGCCTCATCACCTCCTGGGAAGAAGAGGTTTACCGCGACCCCTTCGAAAACGCCCCCGTCGAAGCGCCCCCCGAGTTCGACCTCACCGAGCGCCAACTTCACGCCGTCAACGCCGTGGCAGAAGCCCGCAACGCCGGCCGCTTTGAGGGCTTCGTCCTCCACGGCGTCACCGGCAGCGGCAAGACCGAAACCTACGTCCGCATCATCCGCGACACCCTGGCCGAAGGCCGCCGCGCCCTGGTGCTGCTGCCCGAAATCGCCCTCACCCCCCAGTTTGTCGGCGTCTTCCGCTCCCACTTCGGCGAACGCATCGCCGTCCTCCACTCCGGACTCACCCCCGCCCAGAAGTTCGACCAGTGGCGCCAGATCCGCCGCGACGAAGTTGACATCGTCATCGGCGCCCGCTCCGCCCTCTTCGCCCCCATCAACAACCTCGGCGTCATCGTCGTCGACGAAGAGCACGACTCCAGCTTCAAACAAGAAGAAGGCACCCGCTACAACGCCCGAGACATGGCCCTGGTCCGCGCAAAACTCGCCAGCGCCCAGGTCATCCTCGGCAGCGCCACCCCCATCCTCGAGTCCTTCCACAACGCCCAACTCGGCCGCCTCACCTACCTCCCCATGCCCGAGCGCGTCGCCGCTCGCGCCATGCCCCCGGTCGACATCGTCGACATGCGCCGCGGCCCTCACAACCCCACCGCCGGCCCCTCCAACCTCCTCTCCGCGCGCCTGCTCTCCGAGCTCGACAACACCCTCCACGACCAGAAGCAGGCCATCCTCTTTCTCAACCGCCGCGGCTTCTCCCCCTGCGTCCTCTGCGAGTCCTGCGGCCACATTTTCGAATGCCCCAACTGCGACGTCTCCCTCACCTACCACCGCCGCATGGAAGCCCTGCGCTGCCATCACTGCGACTTCTCCCTGCGCATGCCCGAATCCTGCCCCCAATGCCAGCACACTGGCATTGAGCGCAAAGGCGTCGGCACCGAACAACTCGAAAACCACCTCCACGAACTCTACCCCCGCGCCCGCGTCGCACGCCTCGACCGCGACACCGGCGCCGGCCCCCGCCTCCAACAACTCCTCTCCAGCTTCCGACGCCGCGAGATCGACATCCTCGTCGGCACTCAGATGGTTACCAAAGGCCACGACTTCCCCGACGTCACCCTTGTCGGCGTCGTCTTAGCCGACATGAGCCTCAACTTCCCCGACTTCCGCGCCGCCGAACGCACCTTCCAACTTCTCACCCAGGTCGCCGGTCGCGCCGGACGCGCCGACAGCCCAGGAAAGGTCATCATCCAGACCTACACCCCCGACCACTACAGCCTCCTCACCGCCCAGAACCACGACTTCTCCACCTTCGCCCAGCACGAACTCGCCCAGCGCCAGGCCATGGGCTACCCCCCCTTCGGCCACCTCATCGCCCTCAAGTTCGAAGGCACCCACGAAGGCGCCACCGTCCAGGCCACCCGCGATTACGCCACCGCCGCGCGTCGCCTCCTGCGCTCCGACCGCACCTTCGGCGACAACATCGCCATGCTCGGCCCGGCCATGGCCCCCATCGGCCGCATCAACAACCGCTCCCGCTGGCAACTTCTACTCAAGGCGTCGGACCGCGCGCTGCTGCGCCGCTTCGCCATCCGCACCCTCGAACTTGCCAAACACTTCGAGGCCGGTCAGCCTCAACATCGCAACGTCCGCATCATCATCGACGTCGACCCCCTAAACATGCTCTAACCCCTCCTCACCCCGAGCCGCGCGATGTCCCACGCCGACCTCATCCGCCGCACCCACGCCCCCCACACCCGCGCCTCCCTCACCCGCGATCTTCGCGCGCTCGGCCTCTCCCCCGGCATGAACCTCCTGGTCCACTGCTCCATGCGCCGCATCGGCTTCATCGCCGGCGGCGCCCACACCCTACTCCTGGCTATCCTCGACGCCATCGGCCCCGACGGCACGCTGATGGTCCCCACCCACACCTCCCTCAACACCGACCCCGCCCGCTGGGAAAACCCTCCCCTCCCCGCCGACTGGCTAAAAACCCTCCGCGACGCCACCCCCGCTTTCGACCCCTTACGCACCCCCTCCCACCTCATGGGCCAGCTCGCCGAACTCCTGCGCACCTGGCCCGGCGCCCGCCGCAGCTCCCACCCCGTGGGCTCCTTCGCCGCCCTCGGCCCCGCCGCCTCCCAACTCGTCGACCACCACCCCCTCCTCAATGAATTCGGCGACACCTCCCCCCTCGCGCGTCTCTACGACCTCGACGGCCACATCCTCCTCCTCGGCGTCGGCCACGACCGCAACACCTCCCTCCACCTCGCCGAACACCGCGCTGACTTCCCCACCAAAACCACAATCACCGAAGGCTGCTCCATGCTCGTCGATGGCCAGCGCGCCTGGGTCACCTACCCCATGCTTGCCCTCGACACCGACGACTTCTCCGCCCTAGGCCGCGACTTCGAAGCCACCCACCGCCCCCCCGACTTCCACCTCGCAAAGATCGGCAACGCCACCGCCCGCCTCATCCACCAGCCCACCCTGGTCGACTTCGCCACCGACTGGATGGAACTCCACCGCCACCCCGACGACTAAGCCCCAACGCCCCCCAAACCCCTCAGGCAGCCTCGACCGCAACGCCCTCATCTGCTGCAGCCACCTCCGCCCCCTTACGCCCGAAATACGCCATCATCGCCCCACCCGTCGCAAACATCACCAGGCTGTAAATCCCTCCCGGCACCGCCATCTGCCCCTGCATCAGAATCGACGTCGCAATCACAATCGCCAGCGTCCCATTCTGCATCCCCGACTCAATCGAGATCGCCAGCGCCTGCGGCAACTCCAACTTCAACAGCTTCGACGACCAGAACCCGATGAGCATCATCGCCACGTTCAACCCGATCGTCACCGCCGCAAGCTCCGCAAAATGATTGCGCAGCACCTCGATATTCGCCGCAATAATCCCGATCAGCAGCACCACAAACACCACCACCGACCCCACCCGCGCCGGCGGCTCCAGCCGATCCGCAAGCGCAGGCTTACGCCACCGCAACAACATCCCCAGACTCACCGGCAACACCGTGATCCCCACGATCTGCCCGATCGTCTGCGCCAGCGGCAACGTCACCGTCGTCGCCTCCCCCATAAAAAAGCCCAGCGAAAACATGATGATCAGCGGAATCGTCACCACGGTCACAAACCCGCTGATCGCCGTCAGCGTAATCGACAGCGCCGTATCTCCCCGCGACACATGCGTGATCAGATTCGACGTCACCCCACCCGGACACGCCGCGATGATCATCACCCCCACCGCCATCTCCGCGCTCAACCCGAGCGCCACCGCCAAACCCAACCCCACCAGCGGCAATAGCACCAGCTGGTTGGTCAACCCCACCGCCACCGCCTTCGGATACACCACCACCCGCCGGAAGTCGTCCACCACCAACGACAACCCCATCCCCAGCATGATGATAAAGAGCGATAGCGGCAGCACCACCGACGTCAGGACACTCTCTTCCATGATCTCTCCGAGCTCATCTGCGCACCGCCGACTCACACCGGCCGCATACTGTTAACCGTGAGCCCGAAGTATCCCTTCACCCCTCCCCTGGCGCAACTCCCCATCAACGCGGCGGTCGATCATCGAACCGACCGCCGCTCTTCACCTCACCAACTCCAGACCCAGTCCCGCTGCAGGAAATTCGACACCGCATCGCCGCTGCTTTGCTCCAGATCCACCAGAATACCCGCCTCACTCTCCGTCGGCCCCACGTCCGCGCTCAACACCATCCCCAGCACGGTCGTATCCGCCTCATCCACACTCGGAGCATACGTCCCGTTGAGCTCGCTCACCTCAAACCTGTGATCCACATCCACACGCCCTTCCTCCCTCACCATAGCCCGCACCGCAAACGCCTCGTCCAGCGCATCGCCATCCACAGTCGCCACACTGAAGATCAGCGGGAGCTCCAAACGCGACTCACACACATCACTCTCCAGATAGAACGCGTTATCACCGTCGCGCTCAATCATCACCGAGAGCTCCTCACCGGCGCTCGGCGACTCATCCGCCTCCACCGTCGCCGTGGTGCTCAGCCCATCAAACACATCTCCCGGCACAACACCGTTGGGCGCCTCGTCCGACCACGCAACAGCGCTCTCGGAGTAGTTACAGTCCCCAGGCTCCGCCATGTCGTCTTCGGGCTCAGTCCCATCCAACCCACATCCCGAAACCACACCGCACATCAACACACCCATCATCATCTTCTTCATCGTATCCCCTGAAATTTGCGTCGCCTCCCATCACGTTCAGCGCGCGTAGAGTTAGGTTGCCAGACCCCTACCCTAAACAGGCTACAAAACGCATTTCAACACATCTCTCGATCCCGGTACCTCACCGGCCTGTGCCCTCTTCTCCTGCAACGCACAACATGCTAAACTCCGCCCCCTTACGCACGGCGTACGAGCCATGTCACCTCTCACCACCAGGACCCATACGATGTTTAAAAACCTCATTCTCCTCGCCATCTTCGCCCTCGCGCTGGTCGCCTGCGACAGCAAGACCGAAGTCCCCGCCGAAGCCGAAGGCGAAGTCCCCACCCAGGCCGAAGCCCCTGCCGAAGCTGAAGCCGAAGAAGCCGCAGCTCCCGCCGAAGGCGAAGCTGAAGAACTCCCCATGGTCGAGGTCAGCGCCGAAGGCACCGAATTCGATCCCCCCGTCCAGCCCGAGCAAATCCCCGAAGGCGTCTACTACTGCGACATGGGCACCGTGCACTACGCCATCGCCAACGACGGCTCCACCCGCTGCACCCTCTGCAACATGATGCTCACCAAAAAGGGCGCGGACGGCGAGTCCGCCGCGCATGACCATGACCACGACCACGACGGTCACGACCACGCTCACTGAGCCTCGGTCTGAGCACCTGGCCACGTAGCAAAAAAGCCCACCGCGCTTCCGCGGTGGGCTTTTTTCATGCCGCATCAACTCGATGACATCGAGCCTATGACCTGCGCGAGCTACCTCACTCGGCGCCCCTCTCCCCCACCACATCGGCCAGAAACTGCCGATGCTCCCGCAAATCTTCGCGTCGTTTGATCGGCAAAAAGCGCGAGCGCGCCCCGGTGCGAGCAACCTCCACAAAACGCGTCTTCAAATGCGCCGACAGCTCTCCGGCCAGCCGCTCAAACTGCACCACCCGCTGCCCTTCCACCTGCTTACGCACCAGAAACCACGTCAGATCAAAGTCGCGCTCCAACGCTTCGGCCGTAAACATAAACGTGTTGGTATTAAACACCGGAATCGAATCCACATCGAACCCCTGCGGAAAACGAAACGCCTCCAGAATCTGCAACGCTCCATCCACCCGGGCCGGCATCCCTCCCTGATCCCCCTCAAACTTCTGCACGACCTCCACGCTCATCTCCACCCCACGCGACTCGGCCGCCTCCACGTGCATCCCCACAACCACCGGGTCGAGATCGGCGAGCACATTATCCACGTTGGACATCATCAGATAGCGGCCGCCGCGCTCCCGAAACGCCTCCAACGCCCCGCGTCCCAACGCCTCCGGCAAATCCCCATGCCCCGGCGCATAGAGCGTCCCTCCGGGCTCCCCGGCCCCAAACACCTCACCATCCGGCCGCAAACGCACGCTCACATTCTGCGTAAACGCGATCACCTGCTCCGGATCCAACCCAAAATAGTCGTTCGCTTCCAGATGCTCCTTCGTCGGTGCATCGGTCGCAAAGCTGTTCATCAACAGCACCGGCACCCGACCCCAGGCACGCGCATCACCGAGCTTCATCCCCAGAAACGAGCGCCCTTCCAGCACCTCCACACACCCCTTTACGCCCCCGCCAAAGCGCGTCGCCATCCCGCCGTTGAGCACCAGCGTACCAACCTCTCCCCCGCGCAACGCCTCCATCCCCCGCTCCCGCAGCCCCAGCTCCCGCGCGCTCCCCGGCACCGGCAACTGCTCCACATCATTCACCGCAGGCGCCTCGACCCTCCCCTCAACCTCATTATGCCGCTCCGTCCACGTCCCTGAACGCAACCGATCTCGGAGGCGCTCAAATGCCTCTTCATCAAACCCATGCGCCTTCAATTGCGCCACATCACTATCGGTCAGCGCATCCAACACGCTCGATCCCATCGTATCCTCGTCATTCATCGCATCGTTGTCGCGCGCTCCCGCGCGCTTCCCCCCACTCCCCCGAACTTCGTCAAACATTGTCCCCTGCGTCTTAACGCACGCTCATCTCATATCGGGCCTCGCCCCCACTCACCTGCACATAATAAATCCCGGGGTTGACCCTCTGCGTCACCACCGCGCTCCCCTGCTCGCTGGTCGCCACCGCCAGCCGGTCGCCGGTAGCCCCTTGCATCTCCAGCCGCAGCGCCGCTGAAGCCGGACGCACCCGCACGCTCACCTGGAGCTCCACGGCCGCATCCACCCTCACAAAATACCAGTCCTCCCGATCCTGCGGCGGCGAGAGACGATCGCTATGACTTTCGCCAACGGCGATCTGGCGAGCCTGCATGCGCGTACCGTCCGCATCGCGCCCCTGCGCCATGGCGAGCGTCCCCATCGCAAGCACCGCGCCGAGCACCCCGACCCCGACCACCATCCTGATGCGTCGTCCCATCGCAACCTCCGCAGCCACACGCCCGATACCCTTCCTCACCTTCCACCCTCATCATACGCCCGACCTCCCCCCGCGCGCAAAGACCACCTCCTCAGCGCCGATGCGCTGCCCCCACCACCTCTCCCACATCCCCGTAACCGCGCGCCTCCATCAACCTCAACAACCCCCGGTTCATCCGACGCACCAGCAACGGCCCCTCGTACACAAAGCCCGTCCACACCTGCACCAGCGACGCCCCGGCCTCCATCGCTGCCAGCGCATCCTCCGCCCCGAAGATCCCGCCCACACCCACGATCGGCACACGCCCCTCGGTCCGCGCATAAATTCTCCCGATCACCTCCAGGCTACGCGACCTCACCGGCCTCCCCGACACCCCGCCGGCCCCCATCGCATCAACCCCTGCGCTCCTCAATCCCTGGCGCGAGATCGTCGTATTCGTCGCCACAATCCCGTCGATCCCCACCTCTTCCACAACCTCCACAACCTCATCCAACGCACCATCCCCCAGATCCGGCGACACCTTCACCAGCAATGGCGGCTTCCTTCCTCCCTCACTCAGCTCGGTATTGATCGCCTTCAACCGCACCAGCAACGCCTCCAGCGGCCCCCTCCCCTGCAACGACCGCAACCCCGGCGTGTTCGGAGAGCTCACATTCACAACGATATAATCCGCAAAGCGATGAAGCCGTCGCAGCGTCGTCGCGTAGTCTTCGGCCGCATCTTCCAGCGGCGTCACCTTCGACTTCCCGATATTCACACCCAGCACTGGCTCGACCTTCACTCCCTGCAGGTGCCGCGCCACCGCCTCACTCCCCGCGTTATTAAACCCCATCCGGTTGAGCAGCGCCTCATCCTCCACCAGACGAAAAAGCCGCGGTCTCGGGTTTCCGGCCTGCCCCAGCGCCGTCACCGTCCCGATCTCCACATGCCCGAAGCCCAGCGCCCCCAGCGCATTGACCCAGCGCGCATCCTTATCAAAGCCCGCCGCAAGCCCCACCGGATTCTCAAACTCCAGCCCCCACACCTTCTGCTTCAAGCGCGCATCATCCACCCGCAACGCCGCGCCCAGCAACGCACGCACCGCATCCGGCTTCATAAGCGCCGACAACGCCCCCATCGCCAGATGATGCGCGCGCTCCGCCTCCAGCCCGAACATCGCGCCGCGCACCACCCGATACAACAGCCTCTCCAACCTCACACCCCGAGCGGCTCATAAGGAATGTTCTGCTCCTTATGCTCCACCCCGTCATACGACATCAACAGGCCCTTCTCCTCGCGCATCGTCTCCAGGCTCACCGGCCGCTTCCAGATCCGATAGATCGACTCCAGCACCTCGTGCGCGTAATCCGCCCGAAGCTCCGTGCCCTCAAACTTATGGTGCAACAACAGCTCCCGGCGATTTCTGAAGTTCCCATCCCGCACATAAATGAAGGGCTGTCCGAAGTTGGTCAGAGAGTCGAGCAGCCGCGTCTTGATCTCCTCAAACTCCCGGCTCTCAATCTCCCAATGCCCGCTCTTCCGGTTATACCCGTAGGTGAACATATTGCTCTGCGAGGCGAACTCTTCGGTCAGAAACTCATCGATAAAGGTCACGTCGTTGTAGAGTTTGCGCACCCGGAAGATCTGCTCTTTGCCCAGCCCAAGCTCCTTATTCCAGGAGTCGCGTCGCTCCAGGTCATCGACCTCTTCCCACTCTTTACCGAACTTGCCCTTGTTCCACCGATCTTCAATATCCCGAAAGAGCGCCACCCCCAGCTTATAGGGGTTGAGCTGCCCCGGCGCGCTCGACATCACCCGGCTGTTGATGTCCGCAAAATCGATGATCTCCGAGTCGTCCAGAATCCGCGTCGTCAGAATCTTGGAATGCCAGTACGACGCCCACCCCTCGTTCATGATCTTCGTCTGACCCTGCGGCGCGAAGTAGTACGCCTCCTCACGCATGATCGACAAAATATCGGCCTCCCACCCCTCCAGAGGCGCATGCTCCAGCAAAAAGAGCATCACATCGCGCTCCGGACGCTGCGGGAAATGCTTGGCCTCCTCGGCCTCCTGCGCCATCCGCTCTTTCTGCTGATCGATGAAGGACTGCGGATTGATAAACTCATCCATATAGTCCTTGGCCTGAAACTTCGGCACCTCCCGCTGCCGAAGCTCCTCCGGATCCACCGCCTCCCCGCGCCGCTCAATAAAGGGGCTGTAATAGTCGATCAGGTTGTCGATCGAGAGGCAGGTGTCGATGAAGTTCTCCACCGCCTCAATCCCCTGCCGATCCACATAGCGCCGAATCCGCGCGCCGTGGTTCGCCATCTCATCGACCATCCGCCGGTTGGTCTTTGAGAAGTAGTAGTTGTTTTTGAAAAAATCGACGTGCGCATACACGTGCGCGATCACCGTCTTCTGATCGACCAGGTTGTTGCCTTCCAGAAGATATGCGTAAGACGGGTCATTGTTGATGACCATCTCGTAGATCTTCGAGAGCCCGTACTCATAGCTCTTCGAGAGCTGCTCGTACTCCATCCCGAAACGCCAGTGCGGGTAGCGCGTCGGAAAACCGCCGTACGAGGCGATCTCGTTCATCTGTTTATAATCCACCGGCTCGAAGATCGTCTCGAAGAAGTCCAATCCCATCTCTTCGGCGACCTCCCGAATCTGCGCGATGATCTCTTGAATCTGTGGCGATAATGCCTTCATGAAGTCCCTTCCCTTCGCAGGATCTCAGCCCTGTGATTAGAGGCCCCGCCCCAAAAACTCTTTGATCGAATCGTAGATGCCGTCGCGGTTCTTAATCTCCGAGACTGTCACCCGCTCATGGCTGGAGAAGTGCTCGTTGATATCTTTGATGAACTGCCCCGACCCGTACGGCGACTCCACCTGCCCGTAGCAAAAGAGATTTGCCTTGGGCAAAAGCCCGTCGCGCATCAGCTTCATACAGTCGCCGGTATCGTCCACAGACCAGTTATCACCGTCGGAGAAGTGGAAGAGGTACACGTTCCACTCATCCACCGCGTACTCCTCCTCCAGGATCTGCAACGCCAGCTTATACGCGCTGGAGATCATCGTGCCGCCCGACTCCCGGGTGCGAAAAAACGTCTCCCGGTCGACCTCTTTGGCCGTGGCATCGTGAATGATGTAGCGGCTCTCAATACCCTCGTACTGACTGCGCAGCCAGGTATCGATCCAGAACGACTCGATGCGCACGATCTCCTTCTGCTCATCCCCCATCGAGCCCGACACATCCATCATGTACAGGATCAAAGCGTTCGACTCCGGAAGCGAGGTCTGCTTCCAGGAGCGGTAACGCATATCCTCTTTGGTGGGCACAATAATCGGGTTATCCGGGTCGTACTCCCCGCTGGCGATCATCCGCTGCAGCGCCGCCTTATACGTACGTTTGAAGTGGCGCAGGCTCTCCGGACCGGTCGTGCGAATCCCGGAGTACTTATCCTTAACCGTCTCCAACCGCTTAACGCCCTTGGGCTCAATATGCGGCAGCTCCAGTTCCTCGCCCATGATCTCGGCGAGCTCTTCGAGGGAGACGTCGACCTCGACACCGTGTTCGCCTTCCTGGTTTCCGGCCGGTCCGGCCTGCCCGGGCGACTCCTCACCCTGGCCCAGGCTATCGCCCGGCTGGCCCTCGCCCTGCCCCACGCCTCCCTGCTGTTTCTGGCTGAAGCGAAAACGCGGGATGTCGATGCGCGGCAGGGGCACCTTCACAATGTCTTTGCCCTGGCGCCCGGTGATCTCACCCTGGCTCATATACTTGCGCAGGTTGCGCTTGATCTTGCCGCGCACGATCTGTTTGAAGCGCCGATGATCCTGCTTGATCTTGTTGAGTTCCGTCATGACCTGATTCCCTCGTCGAGCCGTCATCGACCCTGCGCAACCTGCCTAAACTGAGCCGGCGCACACTCCCATCCGGGGGCGGCGCCGGCATCTCCACCTACATCCGCGCCCCGCTCATTGCTGCTTGGAGTCACCGCGCGCAAAGATGCTCGCAACGAAGTTGAGCACGTCGGTGGCCGACTCCTCGTTGTAGCCGTAGTCGCGAATCAGGCGCTGCTTCACGATATCGATCTTCTCCTGGGTATCGCGGTCCACCACATTGGAGACCACGCTCGCCAGCTTGATCGAGTCCTTCTGGTCTTCAAACAGCTTGAGCTCAAGCGCTTTACGCAGACGCTCATTGGTCTGGTAGGTGAACTGCTTGCCGTCGATCGCCAGCGCCCCGATGTAGTTCATGATCTCGCGGCGGAAGTCGTCTTTGCGGCTGTCCGGGATGTCGATCTTCTCCTCGATCGAGCGCATCAGACGCTCATCGGGCTCCTCGTACTGGCCGGTGTACTTGTTCCGCACCTTCTCCTTCTGCGTGTACGCTTTGACGTTGTCGATGTAGTTCGCGCACAGCTTGGAGATGGCGTCTTCATCGGCCGAGATCGCCCGCTGAACCTCGTTCTTGACGATGTCTTCGTACTCCTGCTTCACCACCGCCAACAGTTCACGGTAGCGCCCGCGCTCCTCTTCGTTGCTGATCAGGCTGTGGTTCTTCAGCCCGCCCTCAAGCTCGTTGAGCACCAGGAAGGGGTTGATGCTGCTCTCGGTCTTATCGCTGACCAGCGCGTTGGAGAGCTTGTCCTGGATATAACGCGGGCTCACCCCCGTCAGCCCCTCGCGAAGCGTCTCTTTACGCAGCTCCTTGACGTTGTCCTGGGTGTAGCCGGTGAGCGACTTCCCGTCGTAGAGCTTGAGTTTCTGCAAGAGCGTCAGATCGTGCTTCTTCGGATCTTCCAGGCGCGTGAGCACCGCCCACATCGCCGCCATCTCAATGGTATGCGGCGCGATATGCTTGCCCTTCACGCGCTCGTTGTTGAAGTCCTTTTTGTAGATGCGGATCTCTTCCTGGTACTTCGTGATGTAGGGGATATCGATCTTCACCGTACGGTCGCGAAGCGCCTCCATGTACTCGTTGCCGAGCAGCTTGCGGTACTCCGGCTCGTTGGTGTGACCGATGATCACCTCATCGATGTCGGTCTGCGCGAACTTCTTGGGCTTGATCTTACGCTCCTGCGTCGCGCCCAGAAGGTCGTAGAGGAAGGCCACGTCCAGCTTGAGGATCTCCACAAACTCGATGATCCCGCGGTTGGCCACGCAGAACTCCCCGTCGAAGTTGAACGCGCGCGGGTCACTGTCGGAGCCATAAATGGCGATCTTGCGGTAGTTGATATCGCCGGTGAGCTCGGTGGAGTCCTGGTTCTTCTCATCCTTGGGCTGGAAGGTACCGATACCCACGCGATCCTTCTCGCTAAAGAGCATCCGCCGCACGCGCACGTGCTCCATCGCCCGGCTCCAGTCCCCGCCGTAATGGCGCATCAGCTCTTTGAAGATGAAGCGGCTGGCCGGGTTCAGATCACCGCGCACCCGGATCGAGGAGACGTTCTCAATGCCCAGCTCCTCCAGCGCGCCGGCGCGCCAATCCTGCGGGATGAGCTTGAGCGGCTCCTCATTCATCGGATCGTGGAGCACCTCTTGTCCGCCCGTGAGGTGCTGAAGCTCCTTGGGCATCACCCACGAGAAGGTATAGATTCGCCCGTCGTCGGTGCGGGTATACTCCTCCATGCCTTTCTTGAGCAGGCGAGCGATCGTCGACTTCGAGGAGCCCACCGGACCGTGTAGGAGGATGATGCGCTTCTCGGTGCCGTACTCGTTGGCCGCCGCCTTAAAGACGTTGACCAGGCGCATCAGCGGGATGTCCAACCCGTAGATCGCGTCGGCACCGCCGGTGATCTCGTCTTTGAAGAAGTTATAGCGAACGATCTTCTTCTTGTTGTCGATGTACTCTTCGGTCCCGTAGGACATCACCATATCGTAGATGCGCTGGTAGGCGTTGCGGGTCACCCGCACATCCTCGCGCACAAGATCCAGGTACTCCTCAAAGCTCCCTTCCCAGTGCAGCTCGCGGTACTCATCGATATCGTGGTGACGGCCAATCTTATGCAGCAAACTCTCTTTGGCGCTCATAGATGGTATTCTCCTGACGTCTGGATTTGCGCTTCGATGATCGTAAAAGCTGGCCCTCACGACGCGATGACCGCCTCTGGTCAGCGACGAACAATAACTGGAGCAACTTCTGTGCCGATCCTGCGGATGCTGCCCTGCACTCAGGGGCAGCGCCCCGACTCAGCCTTAAAATGCGATAGCTGCAGATTAGGAGACATCGCCCGCGGGCGAAACCCCCTTTTGAGCCTCGACACCTTCAAAACTCAGCCACTGATAGAACGGGCCGTCTCGGCAACTCTATTTCAAACGGGTCCCCTTCTCCGGAGCCCCCCGTGAGCATGTACACCATCCCCGACTTCGCCACCCTGCGACGCGTTTTGGATCGCCTCTACGTGCGCTACACCCCGCCGCGCCGCGCCGAGGGCGACGACGTGCTGGGTACGCTGGTACGCACGATCCTCAGCCAGCAGACCACGCGCGCCGCCACCGACCAGGCCTTCACTGCCCTCCTGGAGCATGCCAACGCCGACTGGCACCGCATCGCTCACGCCCCCACCTCTATCATCGAAGACGTGATCCGTCCGGCGGGGCTCGCAAGACAGAAGGCGCAACGCATTCAGGCGCTGCTCTCGCAGGTGCATGACGAGTTTCAGAGCTACGATCTGGAGCATCTGCACCAGATGGCGCCTGAAAAGGCCCGCGCTTATCTTTTGAAGTTCAAAGGCGTCGGCCCCAAAACCGCCGCGTTTACCCTGATGGCCGCCTGCGCCATGCCCCTCTTCCCCATGGACACCCATATCTTCCGCATCTTCGAGCGCCTCCGCTGGCTCGACCCCACCCTGGGAGACGAGGCCGCCCACCAGCAGATGCAGGCGCTCATCCCCCCCGACGATCGCCTCCCGGCCCATATGGCGCTGGTAGAGCACGGACGCACCCTCTGTCGCGCAAGAAACCCCCTTTGCGAGCACTGCCCCATCCTCACAGACTGCCCCACCGGCAGTTCCCCGCCCGACTGACCCCGACGGACTTATGCCTTAGTGCGACTCGTCAGTGCGACTCGGTGCGGCGCTGCGTCAATTCCAGGAGCACCCGCCCCGTATCACGCGGATGCATAAAGGTGATGAGCTTGCCGTGCGCCCCATCGATCGGCGCCTCGCTTAAGAGACGCACGCCGGCCTCTTCCATACGCGCTCGCCAGACCTCAATATCATCGCAGCCCAGCGCAATATGGTGGATTCCCTCGCCATTCTTCTCCAGAAAACGCGCGATGGGACTCTCGTCGTGCAGTGGCTCCAACAGCTCGATCTTGGCCTCTCCGAGCCGAAAGAACGCCACCTTCACCCCCTGGCTCTCCACCTCCTCGGTGCCTTCGTAGGCCAGGCCCAGTACATCGCGGTAGAGCACCGAGCTCGCTTCCACCGAACGCACCGCGATCCCGATATGATCGATCTTCTCCAGCATCTCTTCTCCCTTACGTTGCGCGCACCAGGTTATGGCGCATCGGCTCACACGCGCCGGGCGCCGCGCCGTTGCGACCCATGGTAGCCGGTGCTAAAGTCCTCTTCTTTCCAGCGCCCTTCTCTGACGCCTCTCCCTCAACCCGGGCACTCTCCCGTGTCGACTTACGAGACCACCCATACCATCGCGTTGCCCGACGATCATCCCGCCGCGCCCCTCGATGTGCTCGCCGACTTCTTTGTGCACAACGGCTATATGCCGCGCGCCACCGAGGAGGCTGATGCCCTCACGCTGACCCGCGGAACCCCCGGGGCCGGCTGGCGCATCAGCGAGATGAGCGGCCTGGGCACCACCCTGACACTACGCCTGCAGGGCCACGAGGTGCTCGCAATCTACGTCGTCGACATCCGCGGCCAGCACCTCAACGACGCCGAGCGTGGCTTCTGGCGTCGAGAAGCGCGCGCCGCACAGTCCTATCTGGAATCACCCGACCCCGACCACCTGGTCGATCTCCGTGACCAGGAGGCCACTCGCGCCCGCGTCGCCCGCCAACGGATGCGTCGCACGGGGATGGGGGCCGCCATCACCGCGTTTATCATCGTGACCGCTCTTTACTTCTTACTCAGCCAACTAGGGCTCGTACACGCCTAGCGCAGTTTGGCATACCACCTGCGGAGGTATGCATGCGCCGTCTTCACCTGACCCTTGAAACCGCCGATGGCACCCGCGCTCGCCATGCCATCGCCGACCACTTTCCCTTCACACTGGGGCGGCAGCTCGACAACGACCTGCCCATCCCCTTCACCAGCATCTCCGGACGCCACCTGAGCATCGATGTGCTCGGCGAACAGATCCTGGTGACCGATCTGGGGAGCACAAACGGAACCTTTATCGGGACGCACCGTCTGAGCTCGCATCATCCCACGGTCGTCTCCGTCCAGAACCCGCTTCGTCTGGGCGACCTCACCCTCACCCTGCAGCTTGTCGAAAGCGACGGCGACGCCTTCACCATGGCGCAGTCCTCGACCTCCCTGCACGAGATCGTGCACACCGCCCTCGATCAAAGCGATCAGGCGCAGCTCCACGCCTTTTTCGAGATCTTAAGCGGCCCGGGAAGCGGCCGCCGCTACACCCTCAACCGACCCACACGCTACCTTCTGGGCTCCGGTGACCAGGTCGCACTCCCCCTGCCCGACCCCTCGATCGCCGCCGAAGCAGCGAGCGTCTACATCGAAGACGCTGTTTACTTCGTCGAGCCGCTCGGCGGCAGCACGCTCCTGCTTGACCAGACGCCCATCACCGAGCCCACCGCACTTATCAGCGGCGCGCGCATTCAGGTGGGGAGCTGCGAGCTCGTCTTTGTCGACCCTCTCGAAGAGCTCGTCGAGCCCCTTGCGCCCCCCGCGCCGATGCACCGCCCCACGGTGAAGCTGGCCGACCCTGACACCGACGATCTTCTGGCCACCCCGCCGCCGATCGATGAGGCGCCTGAGGCGACACCGAATCCTCCGCGCGATGCCGACGTCGACGCACCCTCCCCGGATCCCTCCCCCGCTCCGCCCGCCCCTCCTCGCCGGCGCGCACCGATGGAGTACGCCCTCCTCGGCGCCGCGCTGCTCCTCTTCGGGCTTACCGGCGCCATCCTCTGGGCCTTCCTCTAAGCCTGATCCGCCTGGCCGCACCCAACAAAAAAAAGAGCCCGGCAGCAACGCTCCCGGGCTCTTTTTTTGCAATCTTCGTCGTTTCAACGCGCCGGATCAGACCTCCACGATCTCAGCTTCTTTCTTCTCGAGCATCGCATCGATCTTCGCGCTGAACTCCTCGGTGATGCTGTTGATCTTCTCGAAGCCTTTATGCATCTCATCTTCGGTGATCTCGGAGTCTTTCTCCATCTGCTTGACCATATCGTTGGCGTCGCGGCGCTGGTTGCGCAGCGCGATCTTATGGTCTTCGCCAGCGCGGCGGGCCACCTTTACCAGCTCCTGGCGACGTTCCCCGGTGAGCGCGGGAATCGGTACCCGGATCAGGGTGCCGTCGTTCGACGGGTTCAGCCCCAGATCCGACATCTGAATGGCCTTCTCGATGTCGGAGATGATGTTCTTCTCCCAGGGCTGAATCGTGATCAGGCGAGGCTCCGGAACGCGCAGCGTGGCCACCTGACTCAGCGGCGTGGGGCTGCCGTAGTACTCCACGCGCACGCCATCAAGCATGTTCACGTTGGCACGTCCGGTACGAATCTTGGTCAGCTCACGGCGCAGCTTGTTGAGCGTCTCTTCATAATCGCTGCGCAAACCCTCGATGACTTCCTGAACCATCTCTTCCTCTCTATCACGAAACGTGAGCAACTTGGCCGAAGACCCGACACAGGCTAAGCCCGCGTCGCTCCGCGGCAAGCCCGCGTCCTCGGTCTGGGTTTATTTAGGGTTGGGGCAAATCAGCGTGCCCAGGTCTTCACCCTCGATCACCCGCTTGATGTTCCCGGCCTGATTCAGGTCGAAGACGATGATCGGCAGGTCGTTCTCCATGCACAGGCTGATCGCGGTGGAGTCCATCACGCGCAGATTCTTCGACAACACATCGAGGTAAGTCAACCGCTCAAAGCGCTTCGCGTCGGGGTTTGTGCGCGGATCGCAATCATACACACCATCGACGTTGGTGGCTTTGAGGATCACCTCGGCCTGAACCTCCATCGCGCGCAGCGCCGCGGCGGTGTCGGTGGTGAAGTAAGGATTGCCGGTACCGGCCCCGAAGATCACCACGCGCCCCTTCTCCAGGTGGCGCGTCGCGCGACGGCGGATATAGGGCTCGGCGACCTCTTTGATCTCCAGCGCGGTCTGCAGGCGCGTGGGCACGCCCAGGCGCTCAATGGCGTCCTGCAGGGCGATGCCGTTCATCACCGTGGCCAGCATCCCCATATAGTCGGCCGAGGTTCGGTCCATGCCGGCGGTGCTCCCGGCCACACCGCGGAAGATGTTGCCTCCCCCGATGACGATCGCCACCGCCACGCCCATCCGCTGGAGTTCGGCGATCTCGCCGGCAAAGGTCTCCAGAGTCGAGGGAGAGATCCCGTAGCCCTGATCGCCCTGCAAGGCCTCGCCACTGAGTTTGATCAGGACTCTTTTGTAGTTGGCGGACATACGTGCTCCTTTCGTGCGCTTTTTGCGCGGATGGTACAGCCCCCGAAATATGGGCGCTCTGCGGGCAAAAAAAAGGGCGCCCGGCGGGCGCCCTCTTCGCATCAGGAGCCGCGCAGCTGCTCGGCGACTTCTTCGCTCAGACTCTTCTCTTCTTTGGTGATGCCCTCACCCACCTCGAAGCGCACGAACGAGGCGATGGAGGCACCGGCCGCCTTGACGAACTCACCGACGGTCTTGTCGGAGTCCTTCACGAAGGCCTGGCTCACAAGCACGGACTCAGCGCGCCACTTCTTGATCTGACCGCTGAGCATGCGCTCGATGATCTCGGCCGGCTTGCCGGTCTCGGCAGCGCGGGCGGCGAGGATCTCTTTGTGGGCCGCTTCGTCTTCGGCGGGGATGTCCGAATCGTGAAGGTAGCCGGGCTTCATCGCCGCGATGTGCATCGCCACGTCGCGGGCCACATCGACGAGCGCCTCTTTGTCGGCACCTTCGGCCGCGTCGAGCTGCACGAGCACGCCGAGCTGGTCGCCGGCGTGGGTGTAGGGACCGACCACGCCCGCGTCGACCTTGTAGCGCACAAAACGGCGAACCTTGATGTTCTCACCGATCGTGGCGATCTGCTCGGTGGTGTAGTCCGCCACGCTCTTCTCGCCACCGGCGATGGTGACATCCTGAAGGGCCTCCACCGACTCCACACCGGACTCACCGATGGTCGTGGCGATGCGCTCCACAAAGGCGTGGAAGTTTTCGTTGCGCGACACAAAGTCGGTCTCGCAGTTGACTTCGACCATCACCGCTTCGGTGAAATCGTCGTTGGTCCAGATCTGAACCCGGCCTTCGGCCGCGGTGCGCGAGGCCTTCTTGGCGGCAGCCGCCGAGCCCTTCTTCTGCAGGTAGAGCAGGGCTTCTTCCAGGTCACCGTTGGTCTCCTGGAGGGCTTTTTTGCAGTCCATCATGCCGGCGCCGCTCATCTCGCGCAGCTTTTTGACTTCCTGGGCAGAAATCGACATCTTCGCTCCTTCGCTCGTATAGGTGCTAATTTCTTATAAAAAACGCGCACTTAGCTCAAACAATCCCGAACTGCAGTGCGCGTTATGCGTGTGACCTTTAGTCTTACTCGGCTTTGGCTTCGCCGCTGTCGCCTTCGGACTTCTCGGGGCGGCTCACGCGCTGAACTTCAACTTCAGCAGCCTTGCCCTTCTGCGGGGCGTTGAAGTCGGCCGACTCTTTGGCCGCTTCACGGGCGCTCTGCTCGCGACGCTGGCTGGCGGACTTGGAGCCTTCCAGGCAGGCTTCCGCGATCGCGCTGGCGAAGAGGCGGATGGCGCGGATGGCGTCATCGTTGCCGGGGATCGGGTAGTCGATCTCACGCGGGTCGCAGTTGCTGTCGCAGACGGCCACAACCGGGATGCCGAGCTTCTTGGCTTCCTTGACGGCGTTCTCTTCTTTCTTCGGATCGATGATGAAGAGGGCGCCGGGCACGCCGTTCATGTCACGGATACCGCCGACGTTGTTCTCAAGACGCTCTTTCTCACGCTCGAACATCAAGACTTCTTTCTTGGTGTACTTGGCGTAGGAGCCGTCGCGCGACATCTTGTCGAGCTCTTTGAGGCGGTTGATGCTGTTGCGGATCGTCTGGAAGTTGGTCATCGTGCCGCCGAGCCAGCGGTTGATCACGTAGAACTGACCGGCGCGCTCGGCCTGCTCGCGGATGGCATCCTGAGCCTGCTTCTTGGTACCGACGAACATGATCGTCTCGCCCTTCGACGCCACCTTGGCGACGAAGTCGTAGGCGTCGGCGAACATGCGAACCGTCTGGCTCAGGTCGATGATGTGGATGCCGTTGCGCTCACCGAAGATGAAGGGGCGCATTTTGGGGTTCCAACGGTTGGTCTGGTGACCGAAGTGGACGCCGGCCTCCAGCAGATCTCGCATCGTGACTTGGTTCATGGTGTTGCTCCTGATGAGGAATTTGTTGGTCTTCCGCCTTCATCATCCGTCGGCACCCACCCCGGTTAACGCGACCTCGCGCACCGGGGCACCTGGGGCCTTCGTCCGAAGGCGTGCGGATTTGACGCCCCCCTTAACACAGGGTTTTGGGGTGGGCAAGCCCGGGTTAACCCCGGGCCGGCCTCGGATCCTGAAGCGTGATTATTCGGTGGTCGCGCCCTGCCCTTTGAGGACAAGCATGCCGGCGCCGGCGCTGATCTGATCGCTGCGCAGGCTCACACCGAGCTCGTTGCCGACCACGACGTTGTCGTTCAGCGCTGCGCTCAAGAGCCCCTGGGTGCGGGTCACAAACTGCGCCGCCCCCCAGTTGGCCGCATCGGCGATGCGCGAGCCGGTAAACTCAACTTTCTCAAGATCGAGTGAGACGCGCCCCTCATCGACCTTGAGCGCTGAGACCGCGCGCCCGTCCATTGAGAAGCAGCCCCAGTCGGCGCCGTGGTTAAAGAGGCGGAAGTTCAGCCCCAGCGGCACAGCGTTGCCCGCGGCGCTTCCCACCTGCAGGTTGTCGATGGTGGCGTAGGTCGGACCGTCTTCGGACTCATTGCCGGCCAGGGTGTAGCGGCGCGCCACCTTGCCTTCGCGCATCGCCAGGCGCACACCTTCCACGATAAGTCCGGGCTGCACGCCCAGCGCCACGTTCTGGCCCTCGCCAAGCTGTAAGGCCGAGCCCAGCGCGGCGGCCTCGGAGCCGGGCGCATCGAGGTTGGTGCGAATGCCCAGAATCAGCGCGTTGGAGCGGTTGTCGAGCTTGAAGACCGAAGGCGTAAACTCCAGCCCGGCCACCCCGAAGTTGGGCATCGCGTAGCCGGCAATGCGCACCTTCGGCACCTGATCGGCCAGGCGCTCTTGCACAAGGTTCATCAGCGCCGGCTCCAGCGTGCTCGCCCAGCTGGAGGGCAACGCCGCGATGCTGCCGGTGATGCGCGGCGCGCCCAGGCGCACTGCGGCCGGCGAATCGAAGTAGATGGCGACCTCGCCATTGGCGTCGCGCTCCACGCTGAGGGGAACGGTCCAGTCGACGCTGCCGTTGAGCGCGCTGGACTGGCGCCCGATCACGGGGATGTCCACGCCGAAGTTGCCGCCCCAGTCCCCCTTCATGCGCACGCAGGTATCGCAGGCGTTCGAGGCCTCAAGCTCCACCGCCAGGCTGGGGCGCTGCACGCTGAAGTCCAGCCCCTGCGTGCCGCTGACCGGGATCGTGCCCTGAAAATTCAGCGTCTCGGTAAGTACCGTGGAGAGCACGCGGTTGGCCAGGTCGTTGACCATGTCCATGCGCAGCGCCATTGCGATCTGCGGAGCCCCCTGCGGATCGAGCTCGCCCAGCGCGCCTTCGGCGCGCACCGCCTCCTCATACTCGCCCTCGACCTGAGAGCAGCTCGCGCTGAGCGCTTCACAGCCCGTCGATGTTCCCAACGCAAGGGTGGCCGCTACCATCGCGCCCAGCCCGGCGGCCGCGCCGCCCGCCTTTAACTTCCATCCATCCATCTTCATACAACCTACTCCTCTTCGTACGCCGCCGAGTCTTCGGTCAGCATCTCATCAACCTGGTCCCAGGGGTTGTCCTGGCCCAGAAGTTCCTCTTCGAGCAGCGCCCACAGCCGCTCATTTTCTTCTTCGAGGGCGCGGGCGCGGGCGGCGAGCTCCAGGAAATGGGCGCACTCAGCCTGATTGGTGGCGCGGTGTACGAGCTCACCGTGCTCGTCGTGGATCAGATAAAAACGCGTCTGCCTCTCCACTGACCAGCCCTGGGGCTCGTCGGGGATGGGTCGACGAATCTCGCGCAACTTCTCTTCAAACGCCTCTTTGCCTTCCCCCTTAATGCGCAAACGATCGCGGGCCTCTTTGCAGAGGCACTTATATTCACTGCGATACTCCTTGCAGCGCGCCCAGGCGATCACACTCTTTTTGAGCGGACACTCAATGGGCGCGTTGGTGCGGTCGTGGTATCCGGGCTTCGACATAAACACCTCACCATCCTCAATCGACGTGGCCTGCGCCGGCGGTCGCCGCCCGAAACCTCTGCTCCGGTGCGCTCCGCCACTGTTGTGTCCGACCGCACGAACTTAGCGCGACACCCGCATAAGCGGCAACCGCAGCCGCGCCGTGCAAACTTCACACGTGCGCTGTGGGTTGCGCGCCGCGGCGGGCCGTGCCACAAGCGCTTCATTCCCCGTGCTCAGACCCGGCCAAACCTTAACCCCCTGCCTGCGGCGGCGAGCCATGTTCGAATTTTTTCCCGGCTTTGATCCCGCGACCTTCGAGTGGAACTGGACCTGGTGGACGACCGTCGCCTGGAGCGGTCGTGTGCTGGGGATCGCCTTCATTCCCACCGTACTTCTGCAGCGGGGCACACGCCCGATGGCCGCGCTGGCCTGGATCCTGACGCTTCTGGCGATGCCTTTTATCGGCGCGGCGCTCTGGTGGATCATCGGTCGCAACCATATGCGGCGGCGAAAACGACGACGCTCGCGCGCCCAGGCGCGCATCTCGCGATCCTTTCATGACCTGGCCCGGGGCTCCGACGACGAGGCAAAGATCGCCGCCGACAGCCCCCTCAGCCCGCTCTCCGCGGTCTCCCCGGCCCGAAACCTGGTCCTTCACGATGAGCACGGGATCTTCCCGCCGACCCGCGACAACCTCGCCCGCCCCCTGCCCACCTCGGCGGTGGCGTTCGACGCCTTTGAGGACGCCATCCGGGCGGCCAAAGACCACATTCATTTCGAGTTCTTCATCTGGCGCGAAGACCACACCGGTGAGCGTTTCCGCGATCTTCTGGCCGAGCGCGCCCGCGCCGGCGTGGAGGTGCGCATCCTCTACGACGCCATCGGCTCCTCAAGCATCCGCCGCCAGTTCATCAAGCCGCTCCTTGACGCCGGCGCCAGCGCCGCCCCCTTCCTGCCGGTGCGCCTTTTAGAGCGCCGCCTGCGCGTCAACTTCCGCAACCACCGCAAGCTGCTCATCATCGACGGGGAGGTGGGTTTTACCGGCGGGGTCAACATCGCCGACGACTACCTCGACTGGTTCGATATGGCCGTCGAGCTGCGCGGCCCGGTCGTCTACCAGCTCCAGGAGGTTTTTGCCGAAGACTGGCACTTTGCCACCGGCGAAGACCTCGCTGAAGAGCGCTATTTCAGTGGACTTTCCAGCCACGCCCCCTCCGGCATTGCGACCGAAGCCGAGGACGATCCGGAGGGCCAGACTACGTCCGAGAGCGCACCCGAACCCGAACCTCGCGCCATCCCCACCGTCGCCCGCGTCGTCGCCAGCGGCCCGGACGACACCCTGGATACGATTCACAAGATGTTCTTTCTGGCCATCACCTCGGCCACCGAACGCCTCTACCTGATCACGCCCTACTTCGTGCCCGACAGCGCGATTATGGCCGCGTTGCAGACCGCCTCGATGCGCGGGGTCGACGTGCGCATCATCGTGCCCCAGCAGAGCGACGTGCCCATTACCCAGCACGCCGGCCGCTCCTACTGGGAGGGACTTCTGGAGGTGGGCGTGCGCATCTTCGAGTACCGCGACCGGGTATTGCACGCCAAGCTCATCGTCCACGACCGCGACCACGTCTTTATGGGGAGCGCCAACATGGACATCCGCAGCTTTCGGCTCAACTTCGAGGCGAACTGCGTGCTGGACAGCCACCCGCTCAACCGCCAGATGTGCCGACTTTTCCTTGAAACCCAGAGCCGCTCCACCGAGATTGAGCTCGACGCCCACCGCACGCGTCCCTACCGCACTCGCCTCCTTGAGGGCTTTGCGCGCCTGCTCAGCCCGCTGCTTTAAGTCGTACCTTCCCAGGTGTTTTTGCCGATGCTCCCCACCCTTGATGTCGTCTCGTCGCTTCGCGATCTTGCCTTTCCCGACCACAGCGTGGTCATCGCCGACGCCAACCTCCCGGCCGACGTGCTCACACAGCTGCCCGAGCCCATCGTGGTGGAGGCCGGTGAGGGCTTAAAGACCCTGGCGCGCCTGGGAGAGCTTGCCGAGGCGGTGCTTGCGCGTCGCTCCACGCGCCCGATGGTCCTTATCGGCGTGGGCGGCGGC
Source organism: Lujinxingia vulgaris (assembly GCF_007997015.1). Classification (NCBI taxonomy): domain Bacteria; class Deltaproteobacteria; order Bradymonadales; family Lujinxingiaceae; genus Lujinxingia; species Lujinxingia vulgaris. Next base: position 127,721 of record NZ_VOSM01000002.1, on the reverse strand, counting down.
TCGCTGGGCGACGCGGTGGGGTTTCTGGCCAGCGTGCTCTGGCGCGGCGTGGAGCTCTGGCATGTGCCCTCCACGCTGCTGGCGATGGTGGACTCGGCCCACGGCGGAAAGACGGCTCTGAACCTCGGCGAACATAAAAACCAGCTGGGTAGTTTTTATGTGGCGTCGCGGGTGGTGATCTGCCGCGAGCTCCTGGCTTCACTTCCCCTCGATGAGCGGGAGGCCGGGATGGTGGAGGCGCTCAAAGCGCTGTGGCTCGACGATGCGCCGGCGCTGGCGCATTTCGACGATCCCGCCACCCTCCAGAAGTTGCTGGCCGCCCCGGTGAGCGAAGCGGGCTCGATGCTTGATGAGGTGATCGAGCAGGCCATCGCGCTGAAACTTCGCATTGTCAGCGAAGATCCGCGGGAGCAGCGCGGGATTCGCACCTTTTTGAATCTGGGGCATACCGCCGGCCACGGCATCGAGGCGTTCGGAGGGCTTGCCCACGGCCCGGCCGTGGCCTGGGGGATGGCGGCCTGCGCCCTCTTAAGCCACCGCGACCTGGGGCTGGAGCGCGCCCAGGCCACCCGTCTGCTGGCGCACCTCGACCCGCTGCTGCGCCCCCTCCCCTTTTCGTTCGACGACGCCACCCGCACGCGTTTTGTGGCGAAGTTGCGCGGTGACAAGAAGCGCCGCGAGGGCCGCCTCATCTCCATCGGACTGCGCGGCCCCGGGCGCCCCGAGCTGACCACCGCCTGGGACGCCGAGCAGTGGTGGGAGGCGCTCATCGAGGTTTATGAAGTCTGGCAAAAACGCGAGCTCACAATCTGGCTCGGCGAGCCCACAGGCCACATGCCGCGCCTTCCGGTGGATAAGTCGCGGGCGCAGCGCTTTGCCGTGATCCAGGCGTTGCGCCACGCCCCGGTCGATTTCGACACCGTCGATGCGACGCCCCCCGATGATGTGCGCCTGACCGCGGCCGCGCTTGAGGCGATGGCCGAAGACGCCCACACCGAGCTCGACCTCTACCTGGGTGAAGGAGCCACCGGCGGACGCTTTGCGCTGGCGGCGGCCGCCACGCGCCCGGGCATCACGCGCCTGCGCTTTGCGCCAGGGCTCTTGCAGCGCCCCCACCAGCCGCTCATCGACGCGCTGGTGGAGGGGGGCGCGCAGATCCGGGCGACCGACGATGGCTTTGAGGTGCGCGGGTGGCAGACCCACCCGGAGCGCCTTCGGGTGGCGGCGGCGCCCTCGTCGCAGTATGGCTCGGCGTTGGCGCTTCTGGCCGCCGCCGGCCACACCTTTGTGCTCGAGCGCACCGGCCCCAAACCCTGGCCCAGCCAGACCTACTTCGATCTTACGCTGGACGCGTTGCGGCAGGTCGGCGTTCAGATCGACGAGCTCAGCCCTGGCGAGCTGCGCCTCAGCCCGGGCCCCACAATAGCCGAGCCAGTGCGACTGGAGCTTTCGCGCGACGCCAGCGCGGCGGTCGTCTGGCACGCAATCCATGCGCTCCTCAGAGGCTTTTCGCCTCCGGAGCCCGCGGGCGAAGATCATCCCGACGCCCGTTTTGCAGCGCTTGCGCAGACGCTCAAAAAGCACCCTGCGGGCGACATCATCGACGTCGATCTTTCCGACGCTCCCGACCTCGCGCCCGTCCTCGCGGCTCTTGCCGCGCGCCTGCCTGTGGGCGTTCGCATCTCTGGCGCGGCGCATCTTCGCCATAAAGAGAGCAACCGCATCGACGCCCTGGCCGACGCGATGGCCGCCGTGGGGCTGACCATCTCGCCCACCGAAGACGGCTTTGAAGTGGGGCCGCAGGCCGGCGAGCCCGCCCGAGACGCGCGATTTGAGACCCACGGCGATCATCGCCTCTCGATGTGCGCGCTCGCGCTTGTGAACACCGAGGCGCTGACACTTACTCAGGCCGGCTGCGTCACCAAGTCCTATCCCGGCCTGTGGCGTCAGGCGCGCCGAACGGGCATCATCACACAGGCCCATATGTCGCTCCCCCCTCTGGACTGAGATGTCGCGTTCTACCCTCCCGCTTCTGGCCCTGCTGACGCTGGGCGCGCTTTTACACGTGGCCTGCGCCAGCGCGCCACCGCCGCGGGAGCCCGCCTCCTGGCCAGATGACGCGCCCCGGGCGGTTGAGGCGCTGGCGTCCTCCCACATCTTCGCCGAGCCCGGGCCCTGGCTGCCCGGCGAGCTCGATATGCTGGCGCAGGCCGCCGCTCACATCCCGGCGGTGCTTCGCCCCGATGCCTCCGAGCCCCTGTACCTGCAACGCCGTACTCGCCCCTGCCTCTTCGGCATCGGCCGCTACACGGAGGCCTGCCCGACCTTCTCCGAAGACGGCCGCACTTTTTATATTTACGACATGGTCTTGATGGAGACCGACGGCCCGCTGGATCGCCAGCGCGCGCTGACGCGACCGGCTCGCCAGCGCCTCTGGCGCCAGCGCGCAATCGCCCACGCGCTGGTCGCGCGTGCCGACAAGGCCCACGCGTTGAGTCAAACCTACCGCTGGCGCTCCATCAACGGCTGGGATGATGCCGGCGCCCGCCCACGCAACCGCGACCTCCACGGCTACCTGCGCCCCCTGGGCAAAGGCTCCGCCCACCTCGACTTCGTGACCAGCGCCGAGGCTTTTTTCTTTCGCGAAGAAGATCTCATCGAGCTCGACCCGCAGCTGGGCACCCCGGTCTACTCCCCCGATCTGACATTTAGCTGCCAGGAGTTCACCCGCAACCGGGTGCTGGCCGACTTCTTCGACGACCTCGACCCGCAGTGGCGGCAGGGCACCTGGCGCGCCGATGATCCGGCCACCTACGACTGCCCCGCCTTTGAGCGCTGGGCCGACGTCGACAACCTGATGGGCGTCGACGTGCTCTTTGCCGCCGAGCGCACCGATCGGCCCGAGTCGCTCTTCGGCCATTTATTGATCCACGTGAGACATCGCTCCGCCGAGCTCTTCCGCAGCCAGGGCTTTGAGTATGTCTATCAATTCGGGGCGGTGACCGACTCCGACATTCACCCCTTGCGCTTTGTGCTCGAAGGCATGGCCGGCGGGTTTCTGGCCGTCTTCGACCTCTCGACCTTCCGGGGCATCGACCGCACCTACCTGCAGCTGGAGCAGCGCACGCTTCGGCGCTACCCGCTCGCGCTCAGCAAGCAGCAGACCCGCCAGCTCCTGGAGCGCATCTGGGAGGTGGAGCGGCGTTTTGCCTACCCCTACTTCTTCACCACGCATAACTGCGCGTCGTTTCTGATCGATCTTATCGGCCCGGCCCTCGACCGGGAGGAGCCCCTGCCGCGCAAGGTCTTTGCGATGCCCACCGAGGTGCTCGACATCCTGGCCGGCGTCACCACCGACACTGGCGAGCCGCTCCTGAGTAAGCCCGACGCCGACGTGCTCAGCGCTGAGGAGCGGGCCATCCTGGCAAGCGAGCGCATTGAGGCGATCGCCGCGCGCTTCGTAATGCACCCGGCCGCGCCCGAAGAGCTCGCGGTGGTGATTGATGCGCTGCGCCGCGGTCCCCCCGATCTTCGCGCGGGCCGCTACGACGACCTGCTCTCTCCTCTCGAGGCGCTCATCTCCCGGGCGCCCGAGCTGGCCGATGAAGCCGCCGGGCTCTACGACGCCTTCATCGCCCTGGAGACCTCGGAGTTGCAGCTGGTGGAAGCGACGCTCTTAGAGTTTGAAGAGCGCGCCCAGCTTGAACCTCTGCGCTTTAGCGCTGCCGAGATTCTGGCGCTGCGGCGAGAGCTTTACCGCCATGAGCGCGCCGGGCTGCGAGCGCGTCAGCGCAACGAGTTTCTCGACGCGGTTCAGGAGCATCTGCGCCGCGCTCCCCGCGAAGATCCCACACGCGCGGAAGAGCGCGCGCTGGACTGGCACGCGCTCTTGCTCGACGCCCACCACGCCGCCAGCCAGGCCCAGGGTGAGCTCATCGACTGGCTGGTGGTGCGCGATCTTTATAACCCGCGCGCGGCGCTGCGTGAGCGCGAGGCGCGTTTTGCCACGACCCAGGTCGAGCGCAGCGAGCGCTCCCTGCGGACCTCCAACGCCGGACGCTGGGGGGTAACCCTGAGCGCCGACGGCCAGGCTCTGCCCCCCACCAGCGCGCCGAGGTTGCACCTGGACTGGGCGTTGCTCGACGATCACCTTGGCGAGCGCCGCCTTCACGGCCATCGCCCCGAGGTGGAGGCCACCGCGCTGGGTCTGCGCGCCAGCGCCCCGCTCACCGCCGACGCACTTCAGAACCTGGAGCTCGACTTTACCCTCTTTCGCTACATCAGCATCGCCACGCCGCGGGCCGGCTCCCGGCGCGGCTTCACCGACCGCTTTGGCTGGGCGCTGGAGCTCGATGCGCGCCATATCGCCGGCGAACTCCCGATGCGCGCCCACGGCTTCTTCGGGCTGGTGTTGCCGATCGCCCGCTCCGACTCCGGCACCTCACTGCTCGCGCTGGGGGCGGGACCGGCGCTCGACCTCAACGTCGGCCGCACCGAGACCGCCGGCCTGGCCGGAGGCCAGGCCTACCTGCTGGCCCGCGCCCATCTGGGCGGCTACTACGCCAACGCCCTCGATGTGCGCGTGCGCCACGCCGAGCTCTTCAACATCCTCAATCTGCACTCCGAGCGTAACCTTAGCGCGCGTCTGGGCGTCACCTTAACGCTGGCTCTGGGCCCGCACGCGATGCTCTTCCAGCCTTATAGCAAGCTGGAGTACGTCTCCGGCGCGTTCGCCGCCGGCTCCGAGCGCACCGACCTGGAGTTCGGGCTTCGACTGGAGCTTGTGCGCGACGCTTTCTAGCCCGCTGCACACCCTCCGCACGACGTTGACGCCGCCTCGTCTCACCCGACGCCATCTTGAGGATGATCATGAGCGCCCACCACCATCATCACGACTCGCACCACGATCACGGAGGTCCCACGCCGGCCCGCGCGCTCGTTGTGGCCATCGCCCTAAACGCGGCCTTCCTGCTCCTTGAGACCGTCGTCGGGTTCTGGACCAACTCACTCGCGCTGCTCTCCGACGCCGGCCACATGGTCTCCGACGTGGGCGCGCTGCTGGTCGCCCTGCTCGCCATCAAACTCGCCAGCCAGGCCCCCTCGGCGGCCTACACCTTCGGGTTAAAGCGCGCGCCGGTGTTGGGCGGTTTGATCAACGCCATCGGGCTCATTGTCATCGTCGTCTTCATCAGCATTGAGGCCGTAGAGCGCCTGCAGGCTCCGCCCGCCATGGAGGCGACGGCCGTCTTCTGGACCGGGGTGGCCGGTCTGGGCGTCAACCTGGGAAGCGCCTGGTACCTGGCAAAAAGTCGCGACCAGTCGGTGAACACCCGCGGCGCCATGCTGCACCTTCTCTCCGATGCGCTGGGCTCAGTCGCGGCGATCGTCTCGGCCATCGCCGTGGGTTACTTCGGACTCGCCGTGGCCGACCCGGTAGCCAGCCTGGTCATCGCGCTCCTGATCCTTCTCGGGAGCTGGCCGCTGCTGCGCGACACGGTGCGCATCCTGCTGCAGCGCGCCCCGGCCGGCCTCGACATCGCCGCCCTCAAGGCGACGCTTCTGGCCCACCCCGACGTCGTCGCCATCCACGACATGCACGCCTGGGGGCTCGACGACGGTCAGGCCATTGTAAGCGTGGTGCTCAAAACCCGCATCGACGCCCTGGCCGACGCCACCGCTTTAACTGACGCCCTGCGCCGCGAGCTGCGCGAGCGCTTTCAGGTCAATCACGCCACCATCGAGTGCCGAACCCCCGACGCACCGGGCCCCGACGTGGCGTGTTAGCGCGGGTGGCCAGACGCCTTAACAGCCTCACTCGGGCGCTGCACACCTCGGCGATCACCGCATAACATCGGCTTCCGCGCCATGTTAACGCCTGTCGCAAGCGTTGCGTGCCCGCTGAAGCTCTGGCAGTCTCAGAGGTGAACTTCTCTTCTGTATGGAGGCGACGATGGCAACGACGCGCACCCGGGTGGGCCTTCTCAGCGTGGCATGGCTGCTTTTGTGTTCGCCTCCGGCGCTGGCGCATTCCACGTCGAGCGGCGTTGGCAACGGAGCCCATCCCGTGTCTGCCAGCAGCGCCAACGGCGCGGCCAGCGACTCCGGCAACAGCTCGGCCGGCTCCGAGGGTTCGTCGGCCGGAAGCGGCCAGTCGTCCGCCGGCAGCGCCGACTCCTCGGCGGCCAGCGAAGGCACCTCCGGCGGTTCCACCGACTCCACCGAAGCCTCCGAAGGAAGTTCCAATAGCGAGAGTTCGGCGTCGTCTGAGCAGCAAGACCCGCCGCCTGAAGAACCTGTCGATGAGAGCAACGACACCGCCAACGCCCTCATCGCCAGCGCCGCGCTGGGCACCGCCACAGCCTCAACCGTGGGTTCGGTGCTGCTGACGATCTTTGCCGTCAATGAGCTCAGCGCCGAGCTCTACCTGCGCTCCAACGGGCACGCGCTTCGCCACCACATCGCTCGCGGCGCCGGCGACGCCCTCGAAGATCTGGCGCACCTCTGCGGCGTGCCCGCCGCCCACTACGCCGACTTCGCCGAGGCCACCCGCCAGGCGCGGCACACGCTGGTGGAACACCTCAACGATCCCCGCGCGATCGATGCCGAGGAGACCCGCGCTTTTCTACGCGCGCTCGCTGAGGCGCTCAGCCACGACCAGCAGCTGGCCACCGCCCTGATCACCGGCGCCTACGCCGGCTAATCCCCCCACTTTAGAGCGAGCGGTCACTCAGCCGCACCAGCGGTCGGTCTGCTGGCAGCGGTAGCGCACGTGCAGGTGCTTTCGATGCCCGGGCTCATGCCGCACAATCCCGGACCCGCCGCGCCGCGGGTACTGAAAGACCTCCCGCAGCCACGCCTCGGGCGCGCCCTGGTCGCGCGCCAGCCGGTAGAGCGTGCGCTGATGGTACCAGTCCAAAAAGATGTGCTCGACCAGCCCCCCTTCGAGCAGCTTCAACACCATCCAGAGCGTGCGCTGCGCGTCGAGATGATCGCGGCGGATGTAATGAAAACGATTGTAGTTGGGAGGCTCCACCAGGCGCGGCAGCGTCACATCCACATCTCGCCCGCTACGGTGGGAGCGGTGCGGGTTGATGGCCCGACCGGTGCGAAAGCTCATATCGCCCACAATCAGCGGCGGCGCATCCTGGAAGGTCTGGTAGTAGGCGTCGAGCACGCGCACCGTCTCACTGACGGCGTAATAGGTACCAAAGGCGCGGTGCGGATAGAGCAAAATATAGCTCTCGCCAGGCGGCATCGGCTCCCCACCGATCAAGCGCCCACTGTTGGAGCGCCCCACACTTCGCGCCCAGCTTGAGGTGTCGAGCTCCCAGACTTTGACCTGCTGGCCCACCTGCAGATCGCGCAGGTCGAGCTCCGGGTTCATCTCTTCGAGCATCGCCGTGGTGACGCGGTACATTGAGCGAATGCGGGAGAGGGTGTCGCGCGGTCCCACCTCATGAAAGAAGACGTCGCGCCGGCGCGTCTCGACCACCGGCCGCCCTTCTTCATCCATAGGCCAGGCGCGCTCCACCGGTGTAGGCCAGAGCCAGGCCTGAATCTCCTCATCGTCGAGCCACTCATCCTGCTGCGGGTTGATCATGCTGGCCACCGGCGAGGGCCCGATGCCCAGCATGGTGCCCCGGAGCATGGCCGATACCGAGGCCTGACTCTGCGCCATCGCCGGAGCCGCCCCCAGCATCACTGCCACCCCGATCATCATCGCCAACAGCGCCTTGCATCCCACCCACGACTTGAACTTCGTCCCGGTCGCGTTCGAACTCATAGAATCATCCCATGGCATTGCTCTCGGCCTTCGTCCGGACGCGCGCGCTCACCCTTGCCGCGATCGCGACCTCCGCGCGCCCGTTGACCAAAACGGTACGGCGGCGACCACTCGCATCGCGGCGGCGACTCCCCTGGCGCGTCATCCTGACATCTAAGGCCGGGCATTCATCACTGGTCAGAAATTCCCTTTCCGGCGCGCGAGCTTACAGATCTTAACCTGAGGGGTCAACATCTCGACCAGGGGCGCCTTTCCGGCCAGCGATCCGCCTCACGGACGCCGCAGATGCCACAAACAGGGCCACAGCTCTGCCCCCGCAGACGCGTGCAGCACAGCGGCGGCCTGACCGGCCGCGCGGCGCTGCCGACGCGACAGGTCGCAGCCGACAAAACCCTCCCCCTCATCTTCTGGTATGTCCCTGAAGTTGCTCACCGCGCTCAACGCGACAAGCGAATCCCCACTCCGACCAGCCCCGGTTGAAGCTGCGGGTTCAGGCTGAGCGTGGCGGGGCGGGCGTCATCCTCGAGAAGATCCCAGGTCAGAAGCCCACCACCCACCAGCGTGGCGGCCGCACCGGCGCCAGCCAGCGACCAGAAGACGCGCTGGCGAAGCGCCACCTCGCTGCGCAGCGCATCGTAGCGCTGGCGGCTGGCCCCCTGCGCGCTGGCCTCGGCCAACTCCTCAACCACCGGCGCGCTGCGAAGGTCGATCACCCAGGCCGACGCCAGAAGCCCCACCCCGGCGCCGGCCAGCGCCCAGCCGGCCACCCGACGGCCGGAGCCTTCCTCCTCAACCTCGTCCAACATCACCGGCGCCACCTCCAGGGGGCGTTGCCCGGCGAGCTGCGCGACGCTGCGTGCGGCCGGCTCGACGCGGCGCGCTACGAGCGTCAGCCCGCTGAGCTGTGCGTCGACCTGCGCATAATCCGCACTCTGCGGTTCAAACCCGTCACGGCAGCGCCTCAAGCTCTCGCCGGCCTGCTCCATCTCGGCGAGTTTGACCAGGGGTACGGCCCGGTTGCACCAGAAGATGGGGTCGTCGAGTAAAGCCAGCGCCTGGTCGAACTCCTCGACCGACTCCCGGTAGCGCCCCTCATTAAAGAGGCGCATCGCGATCTGATAATGCACCTCGGCGTTCTGCGCCGCGTCGTGCGGATCGCCCCCGCCCTGCTGCGCCGCCGCCGGTAACGCGACCATCAGCAGGCCCGCGGCCACCGTCGCAGCAGCCAGGCCGCGGCCATTGGCGAGTTTGCACCTTTTCATGGCATCAACTCCAGGCGCGCGCGGCGCAGCGTGACCTCAACCTCATCCTCAGCGCTCTCGGGGCTCAGCGAGACCTCCTGATCCTGATACCCGATCAACGAGAAGTTCAAGCGCACCGCGCCTTCCAGGGGCGCCTCCCAGCTCAGCGGCGTCGTCCCCAGGGGCTGACCATTGGCCGAGACACGCGCCCCGGGAGGTGTCGACACAAGGCGCACAAGCCGCGTCAACTCCTCACGCTCCGGCTGCGCGCGAACCCGCCGCGCGCGAGATGGAGCGTGGTACGCATCCGCCCCGCTCGCCAGGCTTCGACGAGCAACCTCGGGGCTCTCGGCCCCATCGTCGCGAGGTTCAGGAACGTCGGCGCGCTGCTCAACGTTTTGTACTTGAAGCTCACCGACATCGACCTCGGACGCAGGTTCAACCTCCTCTCCTTCGCCCTCACCCGGCGTCGGCCGGGGCTGCGGCTCCACCACGGCGGCCTCAAAGCCTTCGCGCGCCGCGTTCGGCGATGGTGTTTCCGCGCCATCTTCTCGCTCAGACGCCGCCACCACAGAGGTGGTCTCAACGCCGGTCTCACCCGGCGTCTGCATCAGCAGCGCTACCGCCATCAACACGACCACCACCGCCACGCCCAGCGCCACCGCCACCAGGGCCCGCATCGTCGAGCGTTCGGCCGCCCCGGCCCCCGCTCCGGCTGCCAGCAACGCGCCGGAAGGTCGCCCGGCGCCGTCCTGCTCCAGCATCACCCGCATCGCCCGGGCGGACGCCACCCGATCGTCGGGCTGTTTGATCAGCGCCGCGGCCAGCGCCCGGGCAAAAGGCCGAAGCTCCTCCTCATCGGGCAACATCGGCGCGTCATCGCGCACATGCGAGACCATCACCTCCCGCGGCGTCTTCCCCTTAAAGGCGGCCTCGCCAGCGAGCATCTCAAAGAGAATCAGGCCCACCGCGTAGAGGTCCGCCTTATGGGTGACCGGATCGCCGGTGATGTTCTCCGGGCTCATATATTGTGGCGTACCCATCGCTTTGCCCGACTCGGTGAGACGGTCGAGCATCGAGGGAACCTCCGCCTGGGGCTGCACGATCTTGGCGATGCCAAAATCGAGAATTTTCACCACCTCCACCCCCTCCCCATCCATCGTCTCGCCAGCCAGGATGCGGATGTTTTCGGGCTTTAAGTCGCGGTGGACCACCCCCTGCGCGTGCGCCAGATGCAGCGCGTCGAGCATCTGATCGACGATGCGCCGCGCCGCAGCCGCGCTCAAGCGCCCGCGCTCGGCAATGAGATCGCCCAGGCTCTTGCCCTCCACATACTCCATCACCATAAACCTCACCCCCTCATGCTCCCCGTAGTCAAAGAGGGTGATGATGTTGGGGTGATTGAGCCGGCTGATCAGCAGCGCCTCGCGCTCAAAACGCTGGCGCTCCTCGGCCTCTTCGCCCACGCCGGGCAAAAGGGTCTTGAGCGCCACCGCGCGGCCAATGCCCAGCTGAATCGCACGAAACACCACGCCGTACGCCCCCCGGCCCAGCTCTTCTTCAATGCGGTAGCGGCCCGCTATCACATCTCCGGCCGCAAACAGCTGCTCTTCTGGCCCCATACTCGGCGCGCTCGCTCGTCGTCTTCTTCGGCTCCCTGCTCGCGCCCACCCTACCCTCGCCAGAGCGCGCGGGCAAGCGCGCGCCTCTCGCGCCCCTTGTCGCGCTGTGGCGCGCTGTGGTAGCTGCTCCCTCCTTATGGTTAGGTTGGCACCACCCCCTCGGAGGCACCATGGGTTTTCTCGACTTCCTCTTCGACAAAGAAAAAGCGCAAGAGCGCAAAATCACCAAGCTCAAAAAGACCGTCTCGCACATGTACGTGCAGCCCGGTGAGCGCAGCTACGCGGTGGAGCAGCTCCGCGAGATCGGCAACGAAGACGCCGTCTTAGCGCTCCTCTCCCGCTTTGAGCAGACCGCCCCCAACCACACCACCGACGCCGACGAGAAAGAGTTCGTCTACGAGGTCCTCGTCGACCTGGGGCGCCGCGGTGAGGTCGATGTGGCCGGTACCATCACCGCCTACCTCAAGCGGGTCGAAGAGAAGATCAACTGGCCGCTCAAGGTCCTCACCGACCTGTTGAGCCTGGAGGATATGGTCAACGTGGTCGTCGAACTTCTCGAAGACATGCACATCGACTATGTGCGCAACCCCGAGAAGAAGCAGGAGATGATGCTGCGCGCCGCCGAGTTCTGCGACCGCCGCCTGGCCGAGCAGACCGCCCGCTTTGTCGAAGACGACTACGAGACGATCCGCTTTCTGGCCGTCGACGCCCTCCTCGCCCAGAACGAAGACGACATCGCTCGTCCCGCCCTGGCCGCGCGACTGACCGAAGAAGATTCGCTGCGCATCTTGCAGAAACTGGCCGAAGCCTTCGCCGAGCGCCCCGAGTGGACGATCGACGAAGAGCAGCGCGAGGCGGTGAGCGCCGCCCTCCCCAAAGGCTTCTCGCTCGATAGCGATGGCCACGTCGTCGCCAAACGCTGATGAAGCTCACCACCCTGCCGCCACTGAGCCCGCCGCCGCAGCCCTCTTACGCGCTGCGGCGGCCCGCCGACCCGATCCCTGAGCCGGCGCTCCTGGCCTGGGTGGAGGGCCCCGGCGCCGAGGGTTTCGAGAGCGCCTGGCGCCTGGCCGGGGTGACGATCCTGCCGGCCTCCACACTCCTGGGGCTGCGCGCCTTTGAAGACGCCTACGAAGATCATCTTCCCGGGGCCGCCCCCGACGGCCGCGACTGCATGCGTGTGATCTTCGATGTTGAGAAGATCTTGCGCATGGCGCTCCACCAGAGCGTGCTGGCGCTGGAACTTCTGGCGAGCCCCACCCCGCTGCAGCTTCAAGCGCCTTTTGACCGTATCGCCCCCGTTGAGCTTGCGCAGGCCGCCCTCACCTCCGGGGTGCTTCGCGCCTACCGCGGCGCGCTGCCCGCCACACTCGACGCCATCGACGCGGGTCAGCGTGTGGCCGCGCTCAGCGGACTTCGCCGGCTCTACACCGCCGGCCTGCTTCATCGCGAGGCGATGATGGGCACCGATCTTGGCGCCCTGCTCAAAAGTTGCGCCCCCTCCCCCATCGCCCCTATCGTGGAAGGCTGGAGCGACGCCGCGCTCAGCCCCGACGAGGCACGTGCGCTCAAAGCTGAGGCCCGCCGCCTCGACGCCCTCCTGGATTCGCCGGGGGCGCTGCCGGAGCGGCCTCAAAACTACGATCTTCTGCACGAGACGCTCGTCGCCTGGAGACTGGCCACCTCATGATTCGCCTGCTGATCATCGGACGCCCCGGCTCCCAATGGGCCGACCGCCTCCACCAGCTTGAGCTCCAGGATCTGGAGATCGACCACGAGCGCCTCCCCTCGGCCGGCATCCGCCGCTTTGAGGCCTCGCCAGCCGACCTGATCATCATCGCCGATGACCAGGGCGGCGAACGCGTGGAGATTCTGGCCGGCGCCATTCGCAGCCGCCCGCTGGGGCAGCTTGTGCCGCTGATCCTCATCTGCCCGCTCCCCGAACCCGAGCGCGTGCAGGCCACCACCGACACCCTCGATCTGGTAGCCTGGCTCCCGCCGGAGACCAGCGCTGAGACGCTGACGACCCGCATCGGCGCCGCGCTCGATGTCTCATTGAGCGCCACCCCCACCCCGGCCTCCCCCGCGACGCATGCGGCGCAGACGCCCCTTGAGCATCCCGAGCAACCCGGCGAACCTCCTCAGGAGCAGCCCCCCGCACCGGAGCCCTCCCGGGTCTTTCGCGCCGGTGAGCTGACGCTTGAGGCCATCGACACCGGGGCCACACGCAGGGTGGATCGCGACCAGGTCTTCCCCCAGCGCGACTTCGCCCACCCCGAGGCCAGCGTCGACGCCGAGGTGATCCGCCGCAAGCTCAGGGCGGTGCGCCACGAGGACTATTTCGCGATCCTGGAAGTGCGCCGCGGCGCCGACACCCAGCCCATCCGCGAGGCCTTTCACCGCCTCTACGCCCGCTTCGACCCGCGCCATATCGATTTTCAGACCGCGCACGCCTTCGAAGACGCGCTCCTCGAGATCCGCGACGCGCTCGAAGACGCCTGGGCGGTGCTCGGCGATCCGGCGCTGCGCGAGCCCTACCTTCGCCACACGCTGCGCCCCTGAGCGGCCGCCCGGGCGGCCGGCGGAAGGTTCCCCCCTTGCCAGCCGTTACCCCCTCGGCTAGACACGCTTCAGCGTGCTCACGTTCCCAGACTTTTGATGAGTTGAACCATGGCATCCTTGCTCGACATCGTCCTCTACCCCGATGACGTCCTTAAGACCCGCTGCACCCCGGTCGACACCGTCGACGACGAGGTGCGCGAGCTTATCGACAGCATGGTCGAGACCATGTACGCCGCCCCCGGCATCGGGCTGGCCGCCCCGCAGGTCAACGACACCCGGCGAGTCACCGTCATCGACGTCTCCTCCCGCGAAGAGGGCGCCGACAGCGAGCTCATCACCCTCGTCAACCCCGAGATCGTGCACCGCGAGGGCAAGATCGTCTGGGAAGAGGGCTGCCTCTCCATTCCCGGGGTCTACGACAAGGTCACCCGCGCCCAGAAAGTCGTGGTGCAGGCGCTGGACCGCGACGGCTCCCCCTTTGAGCTTGAGGCTGACGATCTGCTGGCGGTCTGCCTGCAGCACGAGATCGACCACCTCGACGGCGTGCTCATGCTCGACCACTTCAGCCACCTCAAGCGCAAGATGGCGCTCAAGCGTTATAAAAAGCACCTGGAAGCGCTCGAAGAAGCGCGCCGCAAAGAGGCCGAGAAGGCCAACGACGCCCCCTCCTCCTGAACTTTTTAAAGGTTGCCGATGACTGCCGCACGTTCGCCGCTTCGCATCGTGTACATGGGCACGCCCGATTTTGCGGTGCCCGCGCTCCAGAAACTCATTGAGAGCCCCGACGAGGTCGTCGGCGTGGTGACCAACCCCGATCGCCCCAGCGGGCGCGGCAAAAAGCTCACCCCGCCGCCGGTGAAAGTCGCCGCCGAGGCCGCCGGCATCGAGGTCTACCAGCCCGAGAAGCTGCGCGGCCCGGAGGTTTTGGAGCATCTTCGCGCCTGGAACCCCGACGTGATCGTGGTGGCGGCCTACGGCCAGATTTTGCGCAACGATGTGCTGCTCCTGCCGCGTTACGGCTGCATCAACATCCACGCCTCATTGCTGCCTGCGTACCGCGGTGCGGCGCCCATCAACTGGGCCATTGTGCGCGGAGAGGCCGAGTCGGGCGTGACGATCATGCAGATGGAGCGCGGCCTGGACACAGGCCCGATGCTGCTTAAGCGCAAGACGCCCATTGAGGAGCTCGACACCGCGCAAGACCTTCATGATCGCCTGGCCGAGATGGGCGCCGAGCTGATTGAGGACGTGATGCGCCTGATTCACCTCGACAGCCTCAACCCGATCGTTCAAGACGACGCACAGTCTTCCTACGCGCCGATGCTCAAGAAGAGCGACGGGGAGATCGACTTTCGAAAGAGCGCCCGCGAGGTCGCCGATCTCATCCGCGGGATGAACCCCTGGCCCGGGGCCTTTGCCTTTTTGCACACCCCCGAAGGTCCGCAACGCGTCAAACTTCATCTGGCGCGGGCGCACAGCGCGGCAACCAACGGCGCGGATACCGGCGCCGCCCCCGGTGAGGTCATTCGCGCCGATGAGCAGGGGCTGCACATCGCGTGCGGGCAGGGCTACATCGAGTGTTTGACGTTGCAGGCCCCCGGCAAGCGCGCGCTTCCGGTGAGCGACTTCCTCAACGGCTTTGATCTTCAGACCGACCACCATTTTCTGCTCCCCGATGAGCGCTCCGACTAAACCGAGCTCCCCACCGTGACCACCGCCCGAACAGTCGCCCTCGATGTGCTCAGCCGCATTGAGCAAGACGACGCCTACAGCCACATCGCGCTCTCCAACCAGCTGGCCACAAGCGAGCTCGACGCCCGCGACCGCGCGCTCGCCACCGAGCTTGTCTACGGCACGCTCGCCAGGCAGCGCTCCATCGACACGGTGCTCTCGCGCTTTGTCTCCCGCAAACTCGAGAGCCTGGATCGCCCGGTGCGCCTCAACCTGCGCATGGCCACCTACCAGCTCCTCTACCTGGACCGCATCCCGGCCCACGCCCTGGTCAATGATGCTGTCAAGCTCGTCAAACGGGCCTGCGGCCAGCGCACCGCCGGCTTTGCCAACGCCGTGTTGCGCAACATGCTCCGCAGCAAAGAGAAGTGGCAACCTTTTGAGGAGCGCGACCGCAGCGCCAACCCGGCGCGTTACCTGGGGCTGAAGTATTCGCTTCCGGACTGGATCGCCCGTCGCTTGCTGGGTCGCCACGGGCTGGAGCGCGCCGAGGCCCTGGCCGAGGCCTTTGCCGGCCGTCCACCCCTTTACCTGCGCCGCTTGCAGCCGCTCGACACCCTGCCCGAAGGGGTCAGCCCGCTTGAGGCTCCGCCCGGAGCGCTCAAGGCGGAGAGCTCCTCGCCAGAGTTGCGCTCGCTGCTCGAAGCGCACGCGCTGACCATTCAGGATCTGGGAAGTCAGCTCATTGCGCACTACTGCGGCGCGCGCCCGGGCATGCGCGCCCTCGACGCCTGCTGCGGCCTGGGGGGTAAATCGCTGCTCCTCGCCCAGCAGCTCGGCCCCGGCGACACTCTGGTGGCCTGCGACCCGCTCCCCACCAAGCTGGAGATGCTCGCCAACACCCTTGCCGACCTCCGAGTCGACCCCACCGTCGTGCTCCGAGAGGCCACCCTGCAAAATCTTCCCGAGGCCGATGGGAACTTCGATCTCATCCTGGTCGACGCCCCCTGCTCCAGCCTGGGCGTGATCCGCCGCCACCCCGAGACCCGCTGGCGCCGATCCCCGGCCGATGTCGACGCGCTCGTCCGCGTGCAATCCGAGCTCCTCGACCACGCTGTGAGCCGGCTTAACCCCGGCGCGACGCTCGTCTACAGCGTCTGCACCTTCACCCGCGAAGAAGGCCCCGAGCAGATCGAGCGCCTGCTTGAGCGCCACCCGCAGCTTGAGCGCGCCCCGCTCCCCGAGAGCGAGTTTGACTGGGCCCCCTTCGTCAATGCGCTGGGTGAGCTCGACTTAAACCCGCGCGACCACGACTGCGACGCCTTCTTTGCGGCGCGCCTGCGCCTGGCCCAACCCTGAACTTCCACCGCCGAGCTTCCCTATGACGACGCGCCCCCTTCGCATCGCCCCCTCGATCCTCTCGGCCGACTTCGCCCGCCTCGGTGAGCAATGCCAGGAGGTGATCGACGCCGGCGCCGACTGGCTGCACGTCGACGTGATGGACGGCCACTACGTGCCCAACATCACCATCGGCCTGCCCGTGGTCGAGGCGCTGCGCAAGGCCCTGCCCGACGCCTTTCTCGACGTGCACCTGATGATCGACAACCCCGACGACTTCGTCGGCCCCTTCGCCCGCGCCGGCGCTGACCTTGTGTGCTTTCACCCCGAGGCCAGCCGCCACCCCCACCGCGCGGTGCACACCATCAAGAGCCTGGGCAAAAAGGCCGGCCTGGCCATCAACCCGGCCACCCCGCTGAGCTGGATCGATCACCTGGCCCATGACCTCGACATGGTCCTGATCATGAGCGTCAACCCCGGCTTCGGCGGTCAGGCCTTCATCCCGCACACCCTCGAGAAGATCGCACAGCTCAAGGCTCGCCACGACGAACTGGGCGTCGATCTCGACATCGAAGTCGACGGCGGCGTCTCCCCTTCCAACGCCGCTCAGCTTCGCCAGGCCGGCGCCAATGTACTCGTGGCCGGCAGCGCCATCTTCGGCGCGCCGAACTACAAAGAGGCCATCGACGCCATCCGCCAGCAGGCCACGCTCTAAGACTCAACGTCTTCGCCCGGACCCGATCATGGAACGCATCGACCTGAGCACCTGGAAGCGCCGCCCCCACTATGAGTTTTTTAAGGGCTTTGAGCGCCCCTTCTTCGATGTGGCCGCCCGCGTCGATGTCAGCCCGCTGGTCGCGCTGACCCAACGCAGCGATCTTCGCCTCTTTGCCACCCTGCTGCACACCGTCTGCGTGGCGGCCAACGCCACCGACGCGCTGCGCCTGCGCCTCGATGACGAGGGTGTGGTGCGCGTCGCGCAGATCACCCCCTCCTTTACCGTGATGAGCGACCGGGGCACCTTCAACTACGCCACGGCCCCCTACGTCGACGATGTCGCCGAGTTCAGCCGCACGCTCCAGGAGCACGCCGATCGCTCCCGCAACCTCCCCGAGCTCTTCTTAGGCGACGACGATCGCCTGGATCTCGTCTACATCACCTCGATGCCCTGGCTGGACTTCCAGAGCATCAGCCACGCCTTCTCCGGCCAACCTCTGGACTCGGCGCCGCGCATCGCCTGGGGCAAAGTTGTGGAGGCCGAGCCCGGACGCCACGAGGCGACCTTCCAGCTCACCGCCCACCACGCGCTGGCCGACGGCCGCGATGTCGCGATCTTCTTTGAGAAGTTGCGCGAGCGCATCGACGCCCTGGCCGGCCACGCCGGCTGAACGCCCCCCGACATCTCAAAAGTTCAGCCCCGGCGCGCCTTTCCCCGGGTCAGCCGCACCACCAGATCCCGAAGCTCCTCCAGAAGCCCCATATACTCACCGCCCCCCTTCTGCACGATCTGGGTGGCGTTGCCGGAGAGGCGGGCGTAGTCCTCGGCGGTGAGGTACTTGGCGGTCATCACCACCACGGGCACATCTTTAAACTTCGGGCGCTCCCGAAAACGTTGGAGAAACTCAAACCCGTCGACATGCGGCATCATCAGGTCCAGAAAGACCAGGCTGGGCTCGATCGCCTCCAGCCGCGCCAGGCCCTCTTCGCCGTTGGACGCCGCCGTGACCCGAAAGCCCTCGCGCTCCAGGTGGCGCACAAGCATCTGGCGCGAGGCCTCATCATCTTCCACCACGAGCACGTCGCCGTCTTCCACGGCGCTCTCGTAGGCCTCCATCACCTCCAGAAGTTCCTGGCGGTCGACGGGCTTCGACATGAAGTGGTCGGCGCCAAACGCCAGCCCACGCTGCTTATCATCGACGAAGGTGAGCATGATCACGGGGATCTTTCGAAGATCGGGATCTTCTTTCAGACGCTCCAGTACCGTCCAGCCGTCCATCCGGGGCATCATCACATCAAGCGTGATCACGTCGGGGCGCACCTCCGAGGCCAGCCTCAACCCCTCACGGCCGTCGCGCGCACACACCACGGTGTGCCCCACCCGCTCGAGCGTGCGCTTGAGCACCCCGCGGGTATCGCGATCGTCGTCGATGATCAGCACCAGCTTGGCGTTCTCGTTGAGCTCGATCTCTTCCGAGAAACTCACCTGCTCGGCGCCCCGACCCACAAAGGCGCGCGGCACGCCCAGCTCCACCACCGTGCCCTTTCGCACGCTGCGCTCCACCCGGTAGCTCACCCCGAGCAGCTCGGCGAGCTGACGCAGCACGGACTGCTCCAGCCTGCGCGCGCGACCGCGGCGCCCGGGAGAAAGGTCGCCCACCCGTAGCGTGACCCGGCTCTCGTCGGCGCGCAGCTCCACCTCGACCTGGGTGCCGGCGCTAAAGCGCACCGCCTCCCCCACGACCCCGTCAAAGAGCTGCACGAGCTTCTCGCCATCGCATTGCACCTCGGCGTTGACGTTGGCCCGCTCCACCCTCACCTCAATGCCGCGCTGTTTTGCGACCGCGCCGAGGGGTCCCAGCACCGCATCAAGCGTCTCGTGCACATCGACGTCGTAAACCTCCGGCTCCACATCGCCCGCTTCAAGTTGGGCCAGGGAGACCAGGTTACTGACAATGCCGAGCACCTCGGCACCGGAGCGCTCAATACTCGCCAGCTTGTCGAGCGCCTCGGCCGGCAGGCGCTCCTGCTGCTCCTCGCGAAGCAGCTCCGCAAAGCCGATCATCGCGTTGACCGGGGTGCGCAGCTCGTGACTCATCAGCGCCCAGCGTCGCCCGGCCATCCACCCGACCATCGCCTGGGTGAGCAGCCCGCGTAGCGCCTGCGCGCGCTCAAGCTCCGGCTGGCCAAAACGCCCCGGCTCGGCGTGCACACAGATCCAGAGCGCGGGGTTGATCGGCGTTCCCACACTCACCATGATCACCGAGGCCACCGGCATCGACACCGAGGAGAGCATCGCCTGCCAGGCCCCCTGGTCGCGCACATCATCGAGCACCAGAGGGTTGCCTTCGAGCACCGCCTCGGTGAGATCTCCCACCCACCATTGCAGAGATTCCAGCCTGGGGTCGCTGGCGCAGAGCACGCTGATCTCGCCATCGTCGCGCACCTGAAGAACCGCCCCGCCGTCGCCGCCGACCACATCATCGAGGAGCCCCACGACGGCCTTCGGGCCGGTCTGCGCGCCACTGCGGCTGAGCATCTCCAGCCCGCGCATCAGCGTCTCGTGGCGCCGTCGCAGCTCCGAGAGATCGTCATCGCGAACGTCATCATCCGGGGGTTCTTGCGTCATCACTCTCACCTCGCCACCTGCCCGCCACCCCGGAGAGGGGCGTGCTGGGCTGTAGCGTCGCTGCTCTCATCGAATCATCGCAAAGGCAACGGGCACCCCTGCCGGTAACACCAAAAGAGTATCAGGGTGCAGCGCATGTACGTTTTTGTCGAGTCCGATCCCGAAAGCGGCCCCCCCGCGTTACAAGCTTTTTCCTTGAGATCGTCCCGATCGCAACAAGGCTTTGAAGCGACGCAGCGAGTCCCGCTTCATGTCGTGAGGGTCATCGGGCATCGCCCCGGCTTGCTGCCAGAAGACAAGGAGTACCGTTATGATGAGCTGGGTTGTCGTATTCTTCGTCGTCGCCATCATCGCCGCATTGCTCGGGTTTACCGGCATCGCCTCTGCGGCTTCCTCCATTGCGCAGGTGGTCTTTGTGATCGCGCTGGTGCTGCTGGCCGTCTCGCTGGTCTCCAACCTCATGAGCCGCGCCTGAGGCCTGCTGGCGCAAACTGACACAACCGGTGGCACGCCTTGCCCTGCGGGCTAACGCGTGCAAACCTTCGCGCCCACCCTCGCCGGCGACGCTCCCACGACGATTCTGGGAGACGTCCGATGCCGCGACGGTGGGCGCCTTTTGTTGAGTGAGTCCGGGGATTTTACCCCTTTTGATGTGCAACCAGGATGGTGGCTTTTACGATGGCCAGCGTCCCCACGTATGGAGCCTGTATGCGCCGAAGCATTGCCCTGTTGACCTGCCTTCTCGCGTTCTCTCTCGTCGCCTGCGAATCGGAACAGAACACCGCCGAAGAGCCCCCCTCGACCGCCGAAGCCGCAATGGGCGAGGCCGTTGAGGAGGAGGCCAGCGAGGAGCAGGCCGCTGAAGAAGCTCCCGAGCAAGCCGCCGCCGAAGAGGAAGGCGATCCTCTGGCAGCGCCCGCCGACGTGGCTGCCCCGCCGGCCGACGCCGAGAAGACCGAGTCTGGCCTGGCCAGCAAAGTGCTCAAAGAGGGCACCGGCACCGAGCACCCCACCGCCACCTCCACAGTGCGCGCGCACTACACCGGGTGGACCACCGACGGTGAGATGTTCGACAGCTCCGTGAAGCGTGGCCAGCCGCTGACCATGCCCCTCAACCGCGTCATCGCCGGCTGGACCGAAGGCGTGCAGCTGATGGTTGAGGGCGAGAAGCGCCGCTTCTGGATTCCGCAGGATCTGGCCTATAAGGGCGCTCCGGGTGCGCCGGCTGGCATGCTCGTCTTTGACGTCGAGCTCATCGAGATCGTCGAGTAAGCAGCTCGTAAGGGGCTCCCGAAGTGCTGGCCGCATCCCCCGGCGGTACCTAGCTTGAAGGGTGACACGCCACCCTCGCTACGGGAGCCCCATGAGCCTGCAAACCTCCTCCTCTCAGGAGTCGATCTGGGACTTTCCCAGCCCGCCGGCGGTGCAACAGAGCCACCGACGCATCCGCGTGCTGGTCGGAAGCACACCCATCGCCGACACCACCCGCGCGCTGCGTCTGGTGCACACCGGACACGCCCCGCACTACTACATTCCCCCCGAAGATGTGCGTCTCGATCTTCTGCAGCCCTCCATGCACTGCAGTTTCTGCGAGTGGAAGGGGGTGGCCACCTACTACGATCTGCGCATCGGGCCGACCTTCATTGAGGCTGTGGCCTGGTCGTACCTTCAGCCGCCCAAGCATTATCAGGCGCTGCGCGACTACATCGCGTTTTACCCCCACAAAGTGGATCGGTGTCTGGTCGATCATATGCGGGCGATGCCGGAGCCGCATCCGGAGCGCGGGGGCTGGATCACCCCCGACCTGGTCGGACCTTTTTAGACGCTATGTTCAGGCGATAGCGACCTTATTCGTCGCCGAGCACGCGCCGAAAGCCCACGGCGACGCCGAGCGCATCGAGCCGAAAATACTCCGGCACACGCACCCGTCCGCTCACCTCAAAGCCCTCCACATCCCCCCAGGGGTCGGGGGCTTCGAGGTAGCCCTCACCGCTCATCGTCAGGCCGTCGAGCTCGCCCTCCACAAAGCGCGTGCCGGCTTCGATGCACCCGTCGCCCAGGGTCTTGGTGATGGAGAAGGTGCCCCCGGCGTGCGAGACCTGCACGACCTGCGGCACAAGCTCCTCGTCGCAGGGGTAGCCCTCCATCAACCACTGCCCGGAGAGCGAGAGATCGTCGATTTCGGGAAGAGGTGTCGGACCGGTGTCGGGATACACGCGGCGCAGGGTCAGCTCGCCATCGGGGGCGTCCAGCCGTATCACGTCTTTGCCCTGCGTCTGCACGCCAACCTCGTCGTCGCCCAGTCGCACGGCGCCATCGCCGGCCGGGTCCCCCTCCCAGAGTGAGGCGCCGGCTGCCAGGCAGGCATCGGCGCGAAGGCTACGCGCCACAAGCGCTCCGTCCTCATCGGCTGCGGGTTCTACGGCGACCACGCGCAGCTGCTCTTGGCCCTCGCAGCGCGCGCCCTCCACCACCCAGGTCCCCTGATACTCGAAGGGTGTGCCATCGCCCTCGGCCGCATCCCCGCAGGCGACGAGCAGGCTTGCCAGACAGATCCCCGCCCTCATGGTGCGCCCAAAACTCACGCCTGCCCCCTGCCCTCCACGTGGCGCGCCAGCGCTTCGAGGTCTTTGTTCACCATCTTCTTAAACATCGGCAGCATCAGCCGGCCAAAGAGGTTAAAGAGCGCGCCCATCTCCATCTCACCGTGGAGTTTCACGGCGGTCCCGCCCTCGCGCTCCTCAAGCTCGTAGACGTAGTGGTACTCCCCGCGACCGGTACTTCCCTTCGTGCCATCGACGTAGAGTTCCAGACGGCGGTCGGGCTCCAGAGCGCGGATCTCAAAGACCTCCGCGCCCTCGCGCCCCATGATCTTGCGCACCTCGCGCCAGCTCGACCCGGGGCCCATCTCCCCTTCATCGAGGCGCTCCACACGCACGAAGTTCTCCATCCATGCGCCAAAGTCCTCGATGTCGAGCATTGCCTCAAAGACCGCCTTCGGCGGCGCGTTGACGTGATGATTCAGCGTGTACGAAAGCGCCACGGGGGCTCCTTTCCGGCTCAGTGGACCATCAACGAGAGCACCGGGTGCGTCGCGAAGGAGTAGAGGCGAGAGCAGAGGTTCTGCTGGCAGGTGACCTCACCCTGACCTTCGAGCACAAGCTCTTTGTGCGCGTCGATCAGGCAGCGTGCCACCGGCTCGTAGGCCGCGTCGGTGTAGCGCGCGTAGATATAGTGCTGGTCGAGCTCTGGCGAGTAGCGCACGGCCACCCAGGCCTGGGCTCCCAGCGGCATGGCGTCGCCGCCCTCGTTCGCCAGCTCCTGGCCCATCGTGTGGCAGGCGATGGCGTCTTTAAAGACCTCTTCACCACCGGCGATGATCGCGTCGCTATGCGGGCAGGAGGTGTCGTCGGCGATGGTGAGGTTGGTCAGCGTGTCGCTCATCGCCACGCCGTTCATGCCCTCGCAGAGCACCCGGTCGCCCGAGCAGCTGGCCTGCTTCACATCCGGACCCAACACCCAGACGCTGAACCCGAGGCGATTGACGTGCTCCGGGGCCTCGGCCTCAACCTCGCTGAGCACATCCTGCATGCGCGCGTGCACGCAGCGCCCGAGCTCCGTATCGCGCTCTTCGCCTTTGAGGCTGCCCAGGTTGAAGCTCTCCGCTCCGCGGGTGGCCACCGCCTCGAAGTAGGCGTTGGTGGTGTCGTAGTCTTCGCCGGCGCAGGCTTTGAAGGCCTCGACGCGCTCCTGCATCTTCGCCCAGGTCACATCGCGAAACGCCGCCTCGGCCTCAAGTTCCGGGGTGGTGTTGGCTTCATCTTCTGCCACCGCGCCGCTCTCACCGCCTTCCTCGACCAGAGGTGCTTCGGCGCTGACTTCCATCGTCAGCTCCCCGGAGGCTTCCGCTGTCTCCGTCGAAGGTTCAACCTCGGTCGCCTCGGCGCTCTCTCCCATGGAGGGACCCGAAAAACACCCGACCATCGCCAGGGCGATGCTTGCCACCAACACGTCGTTCAACTTCATCGCTTACCTCGTTACGTTCCGTTACCACCGCGGCTATCCTCTTGGATGCGCTGGTATATTGCAAGATCGGTGAGGCCTTTGATCGCAGCACCGAGTATTGCGAATTTGCAGATCTTTGCCCTCGCGCCCCCGCCCTGAGACAGCCCCCTGACTCTACACCTCCCACCGCCGGCGTCCACCCTTGACCCCGGGTGCGTCCGCATGCTCCTTAACGCGCGCCGCACCGCCCCGCTGCTCCCGCACCTTTCTTTACCGCACCGCCCCGCTGCTCCCGCACCTTTGTACGCCGCACCGCCCCGCTGCTCCCGCACCTTTGTACGCCGCACCGCCCCGCTGCTCCCGCACCCTTGTACGCCGCACCGCCCCGCTGCTCCCGCACCCCCGACGAGACCCCGATGCGCGAACTCCTCCCGCTGCAACACCGCCACGACCGCGCCATCCTGGCGATGGCCATTCCTGCCATTGGCAGCCTGGCCATCGACCCGCTCGTCTCGCTCGTCGACACCTTTTTCGTCGGACGCATCGGCACCGCCGAGCTCGCCGCGCTGGGCATCAACAGCGCGCTCTTTGCGATGACCTTTATCGTCTTCAACTTTCTGGCCTACGCCACCACCCCGAAGATCGCTGCCCACCTGGGCCGCGATGAGCCCGAGGAGGCCGGCGAGGTGGTGAGCCACGCGTTGTGGCTGGCGATTGGGTGTGGCGGGATGATGACCGCAGCCCTGCTGATCTTCGCCGCCCCGCTCCTCACGCTGATGGGGGCCGCCGGCGAAGTTGCCGGGCCGGCGCTGACCTACCTGAAGATCCGCGCGTGGGCGGGACCGGCGTTGCTTATCAGCACGGCGGCCCACGGGGCCTTCCGCGGCTTTCAGGATACCCGCACCCCGATGTGGGTCACGGTGATGCTCAACCTGATCAACCTTGTGCTCGACCCGCTTTTGATCTTCGGGCTGGGCTGGGGCATCGCCGGGGCGGCCATCGCCACGGTGGTGGCGCAGTGGTCGGGGGCGCTGCTCTTTTTATGGCTGCTGCTGGTGCGCCGCAGCGAGTCGATGCACGTGCCGCTGATCGCGCCCTCTTTGAGCGGGATGCTGCCGCTGGTGCGGGTGGGGAGCGCGCTTTTGCTGCGCACCGGGGCGCTGGTGGGCACCATGACGCTGGCCACCGCCGTGGCGGCGCGCCAGGGCGCCGAGTCGGTGGCCGCCCACCAGGTGGCCAACCAGCTCTGGGGCTTTTTCGCGCTGCTCATCGACGCGCTGGCGATCGCCGGCCAGGCCCTGCTGGCGAACTTCATCGGCCGCAACGCCACTGAGGAGGCCCGCGCCATGGGCGCGCGCCTTTTGCAATGGGGCCTTGCCACAGGGCTGGTGCTGGGCGGGGGCATCTGGCTCTGCGGCGGTCTTCTGGCCCGGGCGTTTAGCACCGACCCTACTGTCATCGCGAGCATTATGATGCTCATCCCCTTCGTGGCCATCTTGCAGCCGCTTAACGCGCTCGTCTTTGTATGGGACGGGCTCTACATGGGCACCCAGGCCTTTGGATTTCTGGCCCGCGCGATGCTCCTGAGCGCCGGCGTCGCCGCCGCCATGCTGCTCGCCACAAACCCGCTGGGCTGGGGACTTATCGGGGTGTGGTCGGGGATCACCGCGCTGATGATCGTGCGTGGCATCACCCTGGGTGTGCCCTGGGCGATGCGGCGTGTACCTGGGCTCGACGCGTGAACTCGGTCGAAAACGAGGTCAGCCCCGAAGATCGATGACGCGGCTGGCGTTTTTATAACGCACCCGAAAGCCCCGAAACCTCGGCAGCAGGTTAGCCTTCGGGTCGGCTGCCCGCGCCGTCTTCTTGTCCATCGGCGTCATCGTCACGCGCCTGGCCATTGGCGAGACCTGGCAGTGGTAACGAAAACCCAGGTGCTCCCACACCCGCGGAAACTCCTCGCGCAGAGGATCGAGATCGAAGCGGTGGATCTGGAGCTCCGCTTCAAGGTCCGGGCGAAGATCCTCGGGCTCCACCAGCATCAGATCCTGCTCGCGCTCCACGCCTAAGAGGCGCAGACGCTCCACCAGATACTCCTGCGGCGCCGGCGGCGGATCTTCGCCCGTCCAGCTGCGATCGACGTTGGGCCAGCCGGCCAGCACCTCCCAGATATGCAGATCGTCGAGCACCCGCTCGCCAGCGGGCTTGAGGATGCGGCCTTCCAGGATGGCTTTTGCCGCGGCCTCGACGAGCTCCGCCCCGCGCAGGGCCTCTTCGGCCGCCGAGAGGGCCACGCCGGCCAGCTCTCGCTCCACGCGGGCCCGAACATAGGGGGCGCCGCGGTGGTTGCCGGCGCGCACCTCACCGATCTTGCGCTCGCCAATATCGGCCTCCACAAGATCGGCGTAGCTGCAGGGCAGCACCATCTTCCCGGAGCCGCGCACCCCGGTGCCATCATCGCCGATCCAGAAGGTGTCCAGGATCACACCGGCCACCGGATCGGCCGGCGACTTCTCCCCCTCCTTGAGCGCGGGGCTGGCGAAGGGCCAGACCAGAAGTTCGATCTCGCCATTTCCCCAGGGCTCGGGCTTTCCGCGCACCGCGCGCCCGTCGACGCGCCTTTTGAGCGCGCGGCTGCGCACCACAAAAGCCGACTCCGGGATGCGGCTCAGCGCGTGGCGCACAAGCTCTTCGGCAGATGCCAGCTGCGCATCTGCCTGCGACGCGCTCACGCCCACCACCTCGCGCAGCGAGCGGGCGATCTGGCGAACCTCGCGCAGCGCCGCGGGGCGAAGCCCGTGGCGGCGCACATCACCGTGGCGCAGCGCTGCGAGTTGCAGGCTGACCTCGTCGTGCAGACCCTCGAAAAGATCGCGCCGCGCCTCGCGCACCTCCTCTTTGCGTCCGCGCAGAAGATGGTCGGGGAGGAGCAGATCCTGGCCGCGCTGCAAGGTCGCCACGAGGTCGCAGAGGGTCGCGGCAAGCTCGGCGGGAGGATCGATGAGCAGACGACCTTCGGCGCCGCTCACAGGCATGGTGGCGAGCTGTTGCCCAAGGCCGGTCAGGCGGCCCTGGGCGTCCAGGGCCCGTGCGCGCCGCAGGCGCGCACGGGCCTCTTCCACCGCAAACTCCGGCGGCAGGGAAATCCAGGGCGCATCGAGAAACGCCGGCCCCTCCAGCCCCACCGAGGCCGCGGCCAGCAGCACATCGTCGAGCTCAATGCGCTCGATCTCCGGGGCGGCATGAGGCTGCGGCGAATAGCGCTCGCTCCACAGCCTCACACAGCGACCCTCGCGCACTCGCCCCGCGCGCCCGGCGCGCTGGTCCATCGACGCCTCGGCCACCGCCACCAACGCCAGCGCCGAGCGGCCGCCCCGGTGCACCCGCATCCGGGCCAGCCCGCTGTCGATCACCAGCGTCACCCCGGGGAGCGTCACGGAGGTCTCCGCCACATTCGTCGCCAGAAACACGCGACGCCGGGGCGCCTCGGGCTTAAACGCCCGCTGAATCTCATCGACCGGCAGGCTCCCGTGAACCTGCAAGATCTCCAGATCGTGGGCGCGCGCAAGGCCTCCCAGCGCGTCTTCGGCGGCCTGAATCTCGCGCTTGCCCGGCAAAAACACGAGCACATCGCCCCCGTCGTCGCGCGCACTGTCGAGCTCCTTTGCCAGCGCGTCCCGCACTCGGGCGGCGAGCCCATCGCCGGTGGGTGCCGGAACATCGTCGGCGTAGCGGATCGCCACCGGGTAGGTGCGCCCGCTGGCGTGATGCACCTTTGCGTCGATGCGCCCGGCGATCGCCTCAGCGTCCACCGTCGCAGACGTCAGCACCACATGTCCCTGATACTTTCCGGTGGCCTGCGCACGCAGAAGCGCCGCGCTGAGCACATCGACCTCCCAGCCCCGCTCATGAAACTCATCGATAAGCACCGCCCCAAAACGCTCCCGCTCCCCGCCCTCCTCGCTGAGCATCCGCAGCGCGATGCCCGTCGTCGCAAAAAGCACCTCGGTCTGCGCGCTGCTGCGATCATCAAATCGCACCCGGTAGCCCACCGTGGCCCCCACCTTCTCCCCCCGCTGCCCCGCCAGAAACCCCGCCAGCGACCGGCACGCCACTCGCCGCGGCTCTACCACGAGCACGGGCTTGCCGGTGAACTCCGCCAGCCACAGCGGCAGCCGGGTCGACTTCCCGGAGCCGGTGGGCGCGGTGAGAATATGGCGAGGATGCGCGCGCAGCGCCTCCATAAATTGCGGGCGAATCGCGTCGACGGGCAGTTCCAAAGATGGCCTCCAGCAGCAGAAGTTGCAGTCGCACTCATACCCCCAACGCCCCGATCTTCTCAATGAGGCGCCTGCGCCTTCGCAACCCTCAGCGGTAGCCTTCGGCCTGCAGGTTAAAAAGACGCGCGTAGGTACCCTGCTCCGCCATCAGCTCCTCATGGCTTCCCAGCTCGCTGATCGCCCCCTCGTCGAGCACCGCGATGCGGTCGGCCATACGCACCGTCGAGAAGCGGTGCGAGATGAGGATCGCCATCTGCCGCTCGGTCAGCTCCTTGATCCGCTCAAAGACCTCCGACTCGGCCTGCGCGTCCATCGCCGAGGTCGGCTCATCAAAGACCAGAATATCGGAGCGCTCACGCATAAACGCCCGCGCCAGCGCGATCTTCTGCCACTGCCCCCCCGAGAGCTCCCGACCATCTTTGAACCAGCGCCCGAGCTGCGTATGAAAACCCGCCGGCATCGAGGCCACAAAGTCATCGGCCATCCCCTGCGCCGCGGCCCGCTCCCAGCGCGCCTCATCTTCCAGAAACGCCACATCGCCCACCCCGATGTTCTCACCAACCTTGAACTGGTAGCGCACAAAGTCCTGAAAGATCACCCCGATGCGCCGGTGCAGCTCCGCCAGCTGCCAGTCCCTCAAGTCGGTGCCGTCGAGCAAAATCCGTCCCCGCGAGGGCCTGTAGAGCCGCGTCAGAAGTTTGATGAGCGTGGTCTTTCCCGAGCCGTTCTCCCCCACAAGCGCGAGCTTCTGCCCCGGCGGAAGATGCAGACTCAAGCCCTTGAGCGCCGCCTCCTCCTGGCCCGGGTAGCTGAACCACACATCCTCAAAACGCAGCCCGTCGCCGGGCCTCACGCCCTGGCTCACCCCCTCATCGGTCGACTCCACCGGCTCATCAAGCAGCTCATAGAGCGTGGAGAGGTAGAGGTTATCCTCATACATCCCCCCCACCGAGTTGAGGCTGGCCGAGACCGCCGACTGCCCCTGCTTAAAAAGAAGCAGGTACATCGTCATGTCGCCAAGCGTGATGCGCCCGTACACCGTCTCAAGCACCACCCACACGTACGCCCCGTAAAACGCCCCGGTGCTCAGCAGCCCCAGCGCATACCCCCAGAACCCTCGCCGCAACGTCAGGCTGCGATCCTCCCCGTAGACCACATCGAAGATCGCCCGGTATCGATCGAGCAACATCGGCCCCAGCCCGAAGAGCTTGACCTCCTTGGCGTAGTCCTCGCGGGCCAGCACCGTCTCCAGGTACATCTGCTGGCGCGCCTCCGGGGAACGCCAGCGAAAAAGCCGAAAAGCTTCTCCGCTAAAGCGCGTCTCCACCAGAAAGGCCGGAAGCCCCGCCGCCACAAGGATCACCACCGCCCATGGCGAGAGCTGCCACAGAAGCACCGCCGCCCCGGCAAGCGTGATGGCGTTTTGCACCAGCGAGAAGGTGCGGTTGACCAGGCTCAAGGGCCTGGATGAAGCCTCGCGCCGGGCACGAGTGAGCTTGTCGTAGAACTCGCTGTCCTCAAACTGCGTCAGGCTCAGCTGCAGCGACTTCTCCAGAATCATCGTGTTGACGCGGTGGCCCAGCTGGGCGCGCAACAGGCTCTGGGCCACGCCCAACCCCCTCTGCGCTCCCGCCATCAGCACCACCAGCCCCGCCTCCACCGCCACATAGACCAGCGCCAGGGTGCGATCGGCCTCCAGCCCCGAGGCCGCCGCCTCCACCACCTGATCGACGATGAGTTTTCCCACGTAGGCGATCGCCGCGGGCATCACCCCGGCCACCAGCGTCAACAGCCCCAGCATCACCGTGAGCCGGGCGCTGGTCGACCACACCAGTCGCAGCGCCTCACCGCTGTAGCGAAAGACGCCCAGATAACGCTCCCCGGCGGAGACATCCGCATCGGGGGCTTCGGGTTGAGCATGACGACGTGACATCTTCCCTCATCATAAATGCGAAACGTGCGAAACGTTCATACACCAGACGCAGCACAAAGACGGTGCGCGTTGACCCTCTTCTTACAGGACGCCCGGCGCGGGGGTATCGGCGATCTTCATTTACAACTATTCACAAGCGCGTTTTTTGCGCCTTGCAGACACCGCTTTGAGAACCCGCCGCGTCCCTTCAGAATTCGCAGAACCCGCGAAATTTCGCGGTCTTTCCCCTTTTGCGTTTTCGTCCTTCCGCCTCCGAGATTAGCTTCCCCCTATACGCCCCACCCCCTGGGCACCTACCTCGGGCGGGTCATTTCCCCCTTGCCACCCTCCTCTGCAATCCCGGATAGTGAAGATCGACCGAGCATCACACAACCTGCGCGCGGGAGCATATCCATTGCTGCCCGCGCCCTGACCGACAGCACCTTCGCGTTGACGCGGACGCGCTGCGCGCATTGGGACGAGCGTATGGCTGATCGCGACGACGCGACACGCATCTCGATTCCGGGGCCGCAGGGTGGGGACCTGCCTTTTGAGACGATTGTCGAGACGATCAACGACGGCATCCTGGTGTGCAGGATGGATGGCGAGATCGTTTACGCCAACATCAGCATGGCGAGCATGCTCGGGTATGCGCAGGAGGAGATGGTCGGCAAGACCCTCTTCGACTTCATGACCGAGAAGTGGGCTCAGCGTGCCCGCGAGAACCTGGCGCGCCGCAAAGAGGGCGTCGCCGAGATGTTCGACCATCAGTTCGCCCACCGCGACGGCAGCGGCCTGTGGACGCTCGTCTCCGCCAAGCCCATGCGCGAGGCCGACGGCACCCAGTGGGGCTCGCTGGTGGCCATCCAGGACATCTCCACGCGCAAAGAGATGGAAGAAGAGCTGCGCCAGGCCCGCGATGAGCTTGAGCGCCGCGTGGCCGAGCGCACCGAACAGCTCGTCGAGATCAACGCGCGCCTCCAGACCGAGGTCGAAGAGCGCACCGAGGCTGAGCAGCGCGCCCTGGAGGCCAGCCGCGCCAAGAGCGCCTTTCTGGCCAACATGAGCCACGAGCTGCGCACCCCGCTCAACGCCGTCATCGGCTACACCGAGCTCATCCAGGAAGATCTCGGCCACGGTGTCGACGCCCTCGATATCGCCAGCATCGCCCGCGATCTGGGCAAGGTCCACGCCTCGGCCAACCACCTGCTCTCACTGATCAACGACATCCTCGACCTCTCCAAAGTCGAGGCCGGCAAGATGGAGCTCTTCAACGAGAGCTTCGACCTGGAGCACCTCGTCCAGGAGGTCGTCGACACCATCGATCCCCTGGCCCGAAAGAGCGGCAACCACATCGAGCTCTCCAGCCACTACCGCGGCGACCTGGTCGCCGACCGCACCAAGCTCAAGCAGGTCCTGCTCAACCTGATGGGCAACGCCGTCAAATTCACCGAGAAGGGCTCCATCCGCCTGGTCACCTCCCCGGCCACCCTCCACGGCAGCGCCGGGGTGTGCCTGGAGGTCATCGACAGCGGCATGGGAATCTCCGCCGACAAGATCGAGCGCCTCTTCCAGCCCTTCACCCAGGCCGACGAGTCCACCACCCGCCGCCACGGCGGCACCGGCCTGGGCCTGACCATCTGCAAACGATTTTGCGAGATGATGGGCGGCCACATCGAGGTCGAGAGCCAGCCGGGCCAGGGCACCACCTTCCGCGTAAAAATCCCCTCGGCCGATCCGGCCGGCCTCAATGAGTCTTCCAGCGTGGTCTGGCGCCCCGACTTTGAGAGCGGCACCCTCGACCCGGGCGCCCCGCGCGGCCCCCGCGTCCTCATCATCGACGACGACCCCAACGTCCACGAGCTCATCCACCGCATCCTGGCACCCCGCGGCTTCGAGCTCATCTCGGCCTACTCCGGCGACCAGGGACTGGAGCTCGCTCGCGAGCAGCACCCCGACGTCATCACCCTCGATGTGATGATGCCCGGCCGCGACGGCTGGAGCGTGCTCTCCACGCTCAAATCTCAGGCCGGCCTGGAGCATATCCCGGTGGTGATGGTCTCGATGATCGACGACCGCAACATTGGCTTTGCGCTCGGCGCCACCGATTATCTGGTCAAGCCCATCCAGCGCGATCGCCTGCTCAAGACCCTCTCGCGTTTTCACCCCGAAGAGGGCGCCAGCGCGCTGGTCGTCGAAGATGAGCCGGCCATCCGCGAGATGATCTCCCGCCACCTGCGCAACGCCGGCTGGCGCGTGGATACCGCCGCCAATGGCAAGCTTGCACTGGAATATCTCGATGAGGAGCGCCCCGATGTGGTGATCCTCGACCTGATGATGCCCGAGATGGACGGCTTTGAGGTCGCCGAGATCATGCGCCAGGAGCCCCGCTGGAAAGACATCCCCATCGTGGTGGTGACCGCCATGGACCTCGACGCCGCCGAGACCGCCCGGCTGCGCCGCTCGGTCTCCCGCATTCTCAGTAAAAACGTTCGCTCCATCGAAGAGGTCATGACCGAAGTCATGGACGTCATCGGCCTCGGTGGCACCACCACGAAGGTACGTATCTAACCCCCAACACCCCACAAGGAGTCGCCATGAAGAAGACGCTTCAGAAAGACGGCCGCACCCTCGCCTACCACATCCACGGCGAGGGCTCCGAAGATCTCGTGCTCGTGCACGGCTGGATGGTCTCCGGCGCGGTCTTCAACCGACTCCTCCCCCTGCTCGACAAGCGCTTCCGCGTGATCATCCCCGATCATCGCGGCGCCGGCCACTCCGCCTCCTGCGACACCTACCACCTGGAGGATTACGTCGCCGATGTCGACGCCATCGTTCAAGACGCCGGCGCCTCCTCCTTTAACCTCCTGGGCCACTCGATGGGTGGCCAGATCGCCCAGCTCTATGCGGCGACCCACCCCGAAAAGGTCAAAAAACTCGCGCTCGTCACCCCGGTACCCGCGAGCGGCATGCAGCTTCCGCCCGAAGCCCACGAGCTCTTTATCAACGCCGGCGAAAAACGCGAGATGCTCAGCGCCATCATTGGCATGGCCACCCTCGATCTTCCCGAGGGCGCGCTCGACGAGATGCTCGACGACGCCATGACGATTCCCGCCGACTGCATCCGTCAGTCTTACGAGAGCTGGACCGGCGGCGGCATCGAAGGCTGCCTTGAGAAGATTGAGGCCACCACGCTGGTCGTCGGCTCCGACGATCCTTTCCTTCCCCACGACTTCCTCAAAGCGGCCGTCGTCGAGCCCATCAAAAACGCCTCCTTCGCCGTCGTCGCCGGGGCCGGGCACTACCCGCAGATCGAGCGTAGCGGCGAGCTGGCCGCCGTCCTCAACGACTTCTACTGATCTTCGAGTTCATACCCTCGGGCTCCCCCGCTGCGGGGAGCCCTTCAAAAAACCCTTAAGACGCGAGGCTTTATGGTCTGATCCGGCACGGCGCTCATCACCGACGACATGTTGGACCGTCGTTGGTGCCCCTTGATTGGTTTGTCGATTCATGTGTTCGAAAAGGAGTACGACAATGAAAAACACGATGAAGATCGCAGCGCTCTCGTTGGTGGTGGGGATGGCAGGCATCGTGGGCTGTGGGGAGCAGCCCGCCCCGGACGACACCAGCTCGCAGATCGCGCAGTCGCTGGGGGAAGAAGCCGAGCTTCGCTACGCGCGTACCAAGGATCAGAAAGACATCGCCTACCGCGTCATCGGCGACGGCCCCCAGGATGTCGTGCTCGTGCACGGCTGGATGGTCTCCGGCGCCGTCTACGACAACCTCATCGAGGAGATGGCCGGCCCGGACTACCGTCTGATCGTGCCCGATCTGCGCGGCAGCGGCCTCTCCTCGAAGCCCCCGGCGGGCTACCCGCTCCAGAACTACATCAAGGACATCGAAGCCGTCGTCAAAGACTCCGGCGCCTCCGACTTCGTGCTCGCCGGACACTCCATGGGCGGGGCGCTGGCCCAGCTCTACGCCACCAAATACGACGACCAGCTCAAAGGCCTGATCCTGATGAGCCCGGTGCCCGCCTCCGGCTTCCCGCTGCCCCCCGAAAGCTATGATCTCTTCGCGGCGGCCGCCTACGACACCTCGCTGCAAGAGCTGATCATCCAGATCTCCAGCGTGGACATTCAGCCCGACGATTTCGCCGCGATGGCCGCCGACGCCTCCGGCGTGCTTCCCAAGGCCATCCGCCAGAGCCTCGACTCCTGGACCGGCGCCGACTTCGCCGACAAGCTCCACAAAATCGGCACCGAGACGCTGATCCTCGTCTCCGACGATCCCTTCATGAACCCGCCCCTGCTCCAGGCCGCCGTCGGCGATCTCATTGCCAACAGCCAGGTGCAGTACTTCCCGGGCAGCGGCCACTACCTCTTCGTTGAAGATCCGGCCTCCAGCGCCGCCCACCTCGACGCCTTCATCAGCGGCCTCGACTGAAAGCTTTACCTGCTGCATAATGCCGGCCTGGAGCTCATCACTGAGCTCCGGGCCGCACTGCCCGGCCCACTGAAGTTGCGTGAGGGTCGGGCGTTTTTGTATCGCAGCATTGCGTTTAGGGACCACCAGATGAGCAGTTGGAAAAAGATCGCTGGAGTCATCGGCGGGGTCGCCGTCATCGGCGCGGGGGCCGCGCTGGCCCAGGGCGCGTATGTTGCAGCCGCGCTCGTGGCGCTCGGGGGCCTGGCCGCCATCGCCTACACCCGCTCGGTCCTCAACCCCTACGGGGAGGTCATCGACGCGGTCGAGCGCCTGGCCCAGGGCGATCTCACCCAGCCCCGCCTCACGCTCAACCTCGACGGTGAGGTCGGCCGCATGGCCACCGCCGTCAACCAGCTCCTGACCCAGCTGCGCATGCTCAGCGAAGAGGCCACCGAGCTTGCCAACGGCTACATCGGCGTGCGCCAGCTCCAGAGCAAGGTGCTCGAGACCGGCCAGCTCTCGGCGGTTGATCTGCCCGCCAGCGCCAGCCAGGGCGATCTCAACCGCAGCTTCGCCCAGCTCACCAACCAGCTGCGCCGCCTCACCGTCAAAGCCTACATCATCGCCAACGACCAGCTCTTCAACCCGGCCCTCGACGAGGAGCTGCCCGGCGAGTTGGGGGATTCCTTTGGGATGATGGTGCACAACCTGCGAAACCTGGCCGGCCGCGCCCGCCAGATCGCCGGCGGCGACCTCACCAGCCAGGTCGAGGGCGACGGCGACCTCACCAACGTCTTCAACGAAATGGTCACCGGCCTGCGCGAGGTGGTTGAAGAGATCATGCGCAGCGCCCTGCACGTGGCCACCTCCACCGAAGAGATGCTCCAGGTGCTCCACCAGCACGAGCAGTCCGCCCAGCATCAGGCCGCCAAGATTCGCCAGACCCAGCTCACCGTCGAAGGCCTCTTCAACTCCTCCGACGCCATCGCCGACAGCGCCCGCCAGGTCTCCCGCGCCGCCGAAGACACCTGCCAGAAAAACCGTCAGATCGGCTCCCACATCCAGGAGCTCAACCAGCACAGCGAGCGCATCTCCGAGATCCTCAAGCTCATCAAGAGCATCGCCGACCGCTCCGACCTCCTGGCGCTCAACGCCAGCCTGGAAGGCGCCCGCGCCGGTGAAGCCGGCAAGGGCTTTGCGCTCGTCGCCAACGAGATGCGCCGCCTGGCCGAGAACACCATGGAGTCGGTCGGCGCCATCAAGAGCCTCGTCGGCGATATTCAGGACAGCGCCCGCACCACCGCGGTGGCCTGCCAGGAGGGTCTCGATCGCTCGGAGGAGACCACAGAGGTTGCCACAAAAATCAAGGTGGTTACTCAGGACCAGCGCGAAAACACCGGTGAGGTCAATCGCGCCATGGAAGACCTCTCTCGCCTGGTCACCAACTCGGTGGCCGGCATCCGTCAGGTCACCGTGACCGCTTCTGAGCTTGCGACCCTTTCGGAATCCCTGCGAGAAATGGTAGAGCGGTTCGACGTCGGTGACCGCCACGGCGTGGAGCGCTGGAAAGTCGAGGCGCCCGAGCCCGCGGTGAACCTGCACACCGCACACTGATGACACCCGATCTCGGGGAGCCAGAAGCCCTTCTTACGGGAAGGCCGTGGGCTCCTCCTAAGTTTAAAAAGAGTAACATCGACCACGTTTAACGAGAGTAGTTCAATGGCGAAGATCCTCCTCGTAGAAGACAACGAAATGAACCGCGACATGTTGGCCCGTCGCCTCCAGCGCCGCGGCTTCACCGTGGCCGTGGCCACCGATGGCCAGGAAGCCGTCAACATGAGCCGCAGCGAAGCGCCCGATCTCATCCTGATGGATCTGAGCCTTCCGGTGATGGACGGCTGGGAAGCCACCCGCCAGATCAAGGCCCACGGCCCCACCGCCAAGATCCCGCTCATCGCCCTGACCGCCCACGCCCTGGAGAGCGATCGCACCAAGGCGCTGGACATCGGCTGCGACGACTTCGAGACCAAGCCGGTCGACATCGAGCGCCTGCTCGGCAAGATGAACGCCTTCCTCGAAGGCTGAGCATCTTTGAAAGGCTCCCACGCGGGCCTTCTTCAAAGCGCCCTCCGCTCCCGCGGCGGGCGTTTTTTTTCGCCTTGATGTAGGTGTTTTCCCTGCCCCGCCCATCCCCCACCTTGTTGAAAGGAGTGTGTATGCGAACGCGCCAGCTTTTGACCGCCCTGCTCACGTCCACCGCCCTGCTCTCCGGCGGCCTGATGGCCTGCGCCACCCCGCAGACCGACACCGGCACCGCCCAGTCGGAGCTCCAGGCCGTCAACCTGAGCACCGCACCCACCACCGAGGGCAACCTGGTGCTGCGCCTGGAAAACAAGGCCCAGCGCCCCCTCAAGGTCAACCTCTGCCAGGCCACCCTGCACATCGAGACCGCTGGAGAATGGCAGCCCTCCGACCTCACCCCCGACTGGCTCAGCTGCGACGCCACCAGCGAAGCCGTGCTCGTCAACCCCGGCGGCGTGCGCGAGGCCGCCTTCAACCCGGTGGGCCTTGAGCCGGGCCGCTACCGCTTCACCACCCCCATCGAGATGCCCGTGGGCCTGGACTTCAAACAGGTGACCTCCGGCGCATTTGATATCGTGCCGCCCCCGGCCGAGACCGAGCCCGCCGAGCCTGCTGAGCCCACCGAACCTGCTGAGCCCACCGAGCCTGCTGAGCCCGCCCTGCCTGGCGAGTCCCCCGAGGGCGACCCCGCCGACGAAGTCACCCCCGAAGGCGACGCCGCAGAAGAAGTCGCGCCCGAGCTCTGATCTGCACCGCCCCACAACCTCCCGGCCCCACCCACACGCCGGCCCGAGCTTTGCGCTCCGGCCGGCGTGGGTAGTTTTAGGCTATGCGACATCGTCGCCGGGGGACGCTCGTAGATGACCTCCGGCAGACCTGCTGCCCCCTCCACGGGAGGTCGCCATGAGCAATCAAATGCGCCAGCACCTGCGCTTTCGCCTCATCCACCGCCTGCGCTGGCTGCGCCACAAACCCACCCTGGGCTACCTGGGCACAGACGTCTTCCTGGATCGCAACGTCGCCCTGATGCGCTACCCGGCCAACATCCACATCGGCGCGCGTACCGTCCTCAAAGAAGGCGCCAAACTCTGCGCCTGCAACCCCCGGGCCCATATTCGCATCGGCCAGGACTGCTCGATCGGCTACCACACCTACCTCTTCGCATCGGCCGGCATAACCATCGGCCGGGGCTGCCTGATCGCGCCCTTCGTCTACATCGTCGACAGCGATCACCAGGCCCGCCGCGACGCCCCCATCCACACCCAGCCCAACGAGGCGCAGGCCATCGTCATCGAAGACGACGTCTGGATCGGCGCCGGCGCCAAAATCCTCAAAGGCGTGCGCATCGGCAAAGGCGCCATCGTGGCCGCCGGCGCGATCGTGCGCCGCGACGTCGCCCCCTACGCCATCGTCGGCGGCGTGCCCGCAAAAACCCTGGGAGAGCGCAAATGATCACCCAACCCCGCGTCGGCGCCGTTGTCTTGAGCCGATTCTCCTCAAGTCGCCTCCCCGGAAAAGCCCTGATGCCCCTGGGGGGCCGCCCCCTGCTCGGCTTTGTCATCGAACGCCTGGCCAAAGCCCTCCCCCTCGACGACATCGTCGTGGCCACCTCGGTGGAACCCTCCGACGACCCCATCGCCCGCTTCTGCGACGCCTCGGGCGTAAGCTGCTACCGCGGCGATCTTCATGATGTGGCCGGACGCTTCGCCGGCGCCGCCCGCACCGCCGGCTTCGACTTTGCCACGCGCATCAACGGGGATAACGCCTTTGTCGACATCCCCACCCTGCGTCAGATGATCGACATCGCCAGAGACGATCGCCTCGACTTTCTGAGCAACGTCAACGGCCGCACCTTCCCCGCCGGCATGAGCATCGAGATCCTCCGCACCGCCTTCTACATCCGACACCTCAACCACCTCACCCGCCAGGAACACCTCGAACACGTCACACTCGCCCTCTACCAGCGCCCCCACCTCGGCCGGCGCCTCTACCTCTACAACACCCACCACCCTGAAGCCGCCGGCCTGCACCTGGCCATCGACGAGCTCTCTGATCTTATCTTCGCCCGCACACTCGTCGCCCGCATGCAGGGCCCTCACACCGACTACGACCTCGCCAGGCTCCTGCAGCTCATCCACCCTCCCCCCTCCCTCTCCCACACCTTAGCGCGCTCGCACACGAGCCCCTGACGCCCCCTTGCCATCGCTCCCCGGTGCCTACCTCTTCTGCCGACACGCTCCTCCCCCCCTCCCTTCCCCCGCAGTCGGCAGTAAATCCCCATGAACACCCCCGATGTTTTGGACGCCATCGTCATCGGCGCCGGTTTTGGCGGCCTGAGCGCCGCGCTGACCCTGGCCGAACGCGGCGCCTCACTCGCCATCTTCGAGCGGCTGACCTACCCGGGCGGCTGCGCCAGCACCTTCCGCCGCCGCGGCTACCGCTTTGAGTCCGGCGCCACCCTCTTCAGCGGCTTTGGCGAAGGCCAGCTCTTTGACCGCTGGATTAAGCGCCACAACCTTCCGGTGCGCTTTGAGAGCATGGACCCGCTCGTCACCCTGCGCGCCCCCGACCTTAATCTCCCCATCTCCAGCGATCGCGACGCGCTGACCGCCTCCTTCTGCGCCCTTCCCGGCGCCCCGGCCGAGGCCATCCGACGCTTCTTCGCCTACCAGAAGCGCGTCGCCGACGCCCTCTGGCAGCTCTTTGACGACCCCACGCTCCTCCCCCCTTTCAACCCTTCCAACCTCCTGCGCCACATCGCCCGCTCCCCGGGCTACCTGGTGCTCCTGGGCGCGGTGGGGCGCTCGGTGGGCGATCTTCTCAAACGCTTTGACCTCCAGAACTTTTTGCCCCTGCGCACCTACCTCAACGCCGTCTGCCAGATCACCGTCCAGGCCAGCGCCGACGAGGCCGAAGCCCCCTTCGCCCTGGCCGCCATGGACTACTTCTTTCGCGGCACCGGCCACATCCACGGCGGCATCGGCCAGCTCGCCAGCGCCCTCTCCGACGCCGTCGAAAACCTCGGCGGCCAGGTCTTGATGGCCGACGCCGTGCGCCGCATCTCCCGCGAGCACGACCACTGGCTCGTCGAGAGCCGCCGCCACACCCTGCGCGCCCGTCACGTCATCGCCAACCTCCTGCCCTCGGCCCTGCTGAAGCTCCTGGCCGACCCCGCGCTCGCAAGCCCCTCACTCCACCGCAAACAGCGCGCCGTCGAAGGCGGCTGGGGCGCCGCCATGCTCTACCTGGGCGTCGACCGCCAGCGCATCGCCCGCCAGGAGGCCTTCCACCTCGAACTCGTCGACGACCCCCACCGCCCCTTCCAGGAAGGCAACCACATCTTCTGCTCGGTCAGCGGCGCCGATGAGCGCGATCGCGCCCCCGAGGGCCAGCGCGTCGTCACCGTCTCCACCCACGTCGACATGCGCCGCTACCTGGGCGCAAGCCCCGAGGAGCGCGCCGCCTACACCCAATCCGTGCAAGATCGCATGCGCCAGACCCTCCAGCTACGCGCCCCCGAGCTTGCCCGCGCCACCCTCTTCGAGATGACCGGCAGCCCTCGCACCTTCGAGCGCTTCACCGGCCGCCCCGGCGGCTATGTCGGCGGCATCCCTCGCGTAAAAGGCCTGCACCACTACCGCGACCTCGGCCCCCAGCAGGTCGCCAAAAACCTCTACCTCGTCGGCGACACCGCCTTCCCCGGGCAAAGCACCCTGGCCGTGGCCCTTGGCGGCCTGCGCACCGCAGAGCATATTTTCAAATCCGCTCGATGATCGCGCTTCGCGCTCCACACGAGCCCCTGGCTTCCGCTTTTTACCCGATATGAGGATCCACCCATGCCCGACCGCGCCGAAACCATCAACCGCACCGAAAAGTTTGAAAAACCCACCGCCGACGAGCTCATCGCCCGCCATGCCCTCAAACCCCACCCCGAGGGCGGTTTTTACTCAGAAACCTGGCGCTCCTCCATCACCCTTCCCCCCGAGGTCCTCCCCGGCAAAGACGGCCGCCGCCAGGCCGGCACCGCCATCTACTACCTCCTCAAAAGCCACCAGCACTCCAAACGCCACCGCGTCAGCTCCGACGAGCTCTGGTTCCACCTGATGGGCGACCCGCTCACCCTGCGCATCAAAGCCCCCGACGAAAGCCGCCTGAGCACCCTCACACTCGGCCCCACCTCCGAGCTCCGCCTGCAGGCCCTCGTCCCCGCCGGCCACTGGCAGAGCGCCCACCCCCAGCCCGGCCCCGCCGGCTACGCGCTGATGGCGTGCGTGGTCGTCCCCGGCTTTGATTTTCAGGACTTTGAGATGGCCGAGGGGTGAGGGGGTTCACGGGGGTGGGGAGGTTCGTGCGGGTGTTGGCGGGCTCTCGGTGTGGTTAGGTGGTTGAGAGACTCGGGAGGTCCGCGGGGATTGGGAGGTTTGTGGTTAGGTGGTTGTGGGGCGCCGGCGGTTCGCGGCGTTGGTCGATTCGTGTGTACGGCCGGCGGCGCACGAGTTCGAGCACCAGTGCCCGCTACGAGTACGAGCACCAGTACCAGCTACGAGTACGAGCACCAGTACCAGCTACGAGGACGAGTACGAGGACGAGCACCAGTACCAGCTACGAGCCCGAGCCGGAGCCCGAGATCAAGCCCGACTACCTGCACCGCATCATGGGCATCTCCCAAAATCCACCTACCTTTACTTCTCCCCCCCCAACCCGACCGGCATCCAGGGCGACGATTGGCAAGGAGCCAGGAGGAGCGAGTAGCAGCGCTACCGCGACGACGCAGCGACGCTGCCAGCGTCGACCTGCGGCGGTCGGCACACCCGCGTACCCCGGTGGTCCTCCCGAATCGACCCACACCGCGCACCTCCCAGGCCCCACAACCACCCAACCACCCAACCACCCAACCACAACCCGCAAACCCCAACGCCCCGCCCGAATCGACCCACACCGCGCACCTCCCAACCCCTCCATTTGTCTCCCCCGCCTCCGCTCGCTACCCTCTCCCCACACCTACGCTGAAACGCCGCAGCCCCCCTCAAGGAGACGTGATGGATTCAAAAGAATGGATCGATGCCCTGCGCCGTCTCGGAAAGGCCAGAGCCAACCAGCTCGGCCTGATCGTCCTTGCGCTGGTCGCAGTCGCGGGGCTCTCCGCGTTCCTCGGCGAGATGTCCGCGATCACGTTGTTGGGCGTGGCCGTCATCGCCCTGGGGCTGCTCTTCCTCGCGATCCGCCGACGTGACGACGACACGCCCGCCACAGAACCCAGAAGCGCCTTCGGACGCTGGCTCCGTGAAGTCCGCCGCGTCTGGCTCGCCAGCCACTGGGATCTCGGGCTTATTGCCGCCGCCAGCGCCGGGGTGTGGATGCTCACGGCCCACGTGATGAAGACCTACGCCCCCACCTTCGTGGACGCCATCCCCCTGAAAATCCTCGCCGCCGTCGCCATCGCCTGGGTCTATGGCACCGCCCAGCTCCTCGCCCATCACAACACCGAAAGCGGCGAGTCGACGCCCCTGAAAGACGTCATAAAGCTCTCTAGCTTTCGTTTCGGCACGGTGGTGATCGGCGTCTTGATCTACGCCGCGGCCTTCGACTTCGCCTATATCTACAAGCTGCTGGGCGTCCCCGAGTTTATGGACGTCCCCCTGGCCATTGCCGGCGGCCTGATCACTGGCGTGATGCTCCCCTACGTCTCCATCCTCATGGTGGAGCGCAAAAATCCCATTCAGGCCCTCCAACGAAACATCGACCTCGTGACCGGACGCTGGGGCCTGATGTTCGTCTTCCTCGTGCTCACCTGGTTCGCTTTCATCTTCGTCGCGCTGGCCGCAGGCGCCCTCATCGTCTCGGCCATTTATACCGTCGGACTCCTGACCCCTATGCTCGTCGGCACCGCCGCCGCCCCGGTCGCGCTGCTCGGCGTCCTGGGTATTTTGGTCGCAGCGTGGGTGCTCCTGAGCTTCTATTCGCTGCCGGTGTTTGTGGTGTTTCCGGTGGCCACGTATCGGGTCCTGACACAGCATAACGAGGCAAAATCGCCCGAGAAGCGGGCCGGCGAGTCAGCCGACGCGGTGGCTGCGCTCTGAGGCAAGCGTGCGCAAGGCGCCCTCCGAAGAATGGAAATGAATCGTATGTCCTGGATGAACGACCTACGCGCAATCTGGCGCTCGACCGACGTGAAGCTGGGGCTGCTCACGGTCGTCGTCAGCGCTCTCGTTGGCGGGGCCTTTCTGGGCGGCTGGCTAAACGCAGGCGCCATGATCACAGCTACGCTCCTTGCGTTCGCGGCCCTGCTCCTCGCCATGCACCAGCTCCACACAAAGACACGTGATACAGACCACGCCCCCAGCCTCAACGCCTGGCTCCATGAGGCTGGCAAAGTCTGGCGCGCAAACCGCCGTGATCTGGGCCTCATCGCCGGCGCCAGCGCCGGCCTGGCCATGCTCATCGCCTCGCTGATCTCCGAGCATGCCCCCTCCTGCATCGACGCCGTCCCCCTGAAGTTTGTCGCCTCCCTGGCCCTTGGCTTGGTCTACGGGCGCGCCCACCTGCTCGCCAGCCAGAACACCGATCGCCCAAACTCAACGCCCCTCACGACCATTCTGGCGCAGAAGCCCCACCGCTCCGGCACGCTGCTGCTGGCTCTCTTCTTCTACCTGGCGCTCTGGGAGATCGAGCCTATGGCCCGTGCCCTCGATCTCCCCGAGGTC
Source organism: Lujinxingia vulgaris (assembly GCF_007997015.1). Classification (NCBI taxonomy): domain Bacteria; class Deltaproteobacteria; order Bradymonadales; family Lujinxingiaceae; genus Lujinxingia; species Lujinxingia vulgaris. The sequence goes on along the minus strand of NZ_VOSM01000002.1, from coordinate 84,747 downwards.
ATGGCCATCCCCATCGCGATGACGACCGCCGTGCTGGGCGGCGCGTTGCTTCCCTACGTCGCGATTCTCTTCCTGGAGCACAAAAGCCCCATGCAAGCGCTCCGACGCAACATCGAGCTGGTGACCGGACGCTGGGGTCTGATGTTCGTCTGTTTCCTACTCACCGGGTTCTGGTCTCTGATGATGCTCATGATCGCCATGTCGGCCACGATGGCGCTCACCGTGCTCACCCACGTCCTGCTCGCCCCGTCCCTCGACGCCGGCGCCCTACCCTCCGCGCCCCCGGTCCTCCTCGCCGCGACGGCAATCGCCGCCGTCATGCTCGCGCTCCCCCTCCTTGTGGTAGGCCCGGTGGCCGCGTACCGCATCCTGCGCCGCTCCTAACCACTCCTCAACTGGCTGCAACACCTCGCCAGCGACGCCGACTGGCCCCTGGATCCGGGGCGTACCGGCGGCGAGCGCTAAGCCTCCATTCGCAACCCGCAAACCCCAACGGCACGCTCGAATCGACCCACACCGCAAACCCCGGCGCCCCATAACCACCCAACCACAACCCGCGAACCCCAACGCCTCACACGCCCCGCCCCGTCCGAGCTCCGACAGCCCTCCCCACCCACACGCTTCGCCCCGTCCGAGCTCCGACAGCCCTCCCCCTGCCCCAACCCCGCCACCCCACCTGCCCGCGCCGCCCTCCCCCTGTCCCGACCCGGGGGGGTACCCTCCCCCTCGAAGGGCTGACCGAGCCTGTTTTTTACGCCGCCAGCGCTCCGAACACCCTCCCCTGGCCTCTCCCGAGCGCCGCCAGCGCTCCGACCGAGCTGGCTGTGCCCCATCGCCGCAGCCCACCTGCCCCTGAGGGGCTCGGCCTGCCCGAGAGGTGGGAGGTGACCTCCCCCCTCCCGGGCTGCCTGAGCCCAACAAAAAGCCCCCCGCATCTGGCGAGGGGCACTTTCATTCACGTGCTTACGCCATCACAAACACCGGCACGTCCAAACTCCAACCCCCCCCCGACATTGACATCCCCCTCCCCCCACCTATACGCTTCTTTACATATCCACCATTCATCAACCCGAGGGGGGTGGAAAAAACCGCGGGCGCGGTACGGCGCATGCACACCAGCCCTTAGCGCCCACCCAAACCCGGCCCTCACCGCTATGTGCCTGTATCCCAGCCACTATTGCTTTCGAGAACCCTGACCTTCTTATGCGAACTATCCGAATTTATCCCAGGACCACACCATGACCGCCCCCCACCGCCCTCCCATCTCGCAAACACTTCGCAACGCTCTGCTACTCGCCATGCTCTTCTTCGCCGTCGCCTGCGGCGCCGAAGACCCTTCGGCCGAGATTCCAGATTGTGACGAGGGCGCCGCCGGCCCCGGATGCGCCCTCTGCGAGGCGGGAACCTACTGCCCCGGTGGCGAGTCCGACCCCGTAGCGTGCGACGAAGGCACCTGGGACGACGACGCCGACCCGGCCACCCCTTGCGTCCCTTTTAGCGAATGCGCCGACGATGAGCTCGTCGCGACGCCGGGCTCTGCCACCACAGACGTGGTCTGCTCGACCTGCCCTGAGGGAGAGTTTCTCAACGACAGCGGCGCGTGCTCAGCATTCACCGTATGCGAACCCGGCGACTTCATCGCCTCCGACGGTACCACGGACTCCGACCGAGTCTGCGAGACCTGCGAGCAGGGCACCTTCTCCACCACCGAAAATGCCCCAAGCTGCCAGAGCTGGTCGGTCTGTCCGGCGGGCCAGTTTGTAGATTCCGAAGGCTCCGCAACTGAAGACTTAAGCTGCGCCTCGTGCCCCTCCGGCACCTTCTCCGATCAGGAAAACGCCTCAAGCTGCCAGACCTGGACCGAGTGTGTCCCCGGTGAATTTGTCGACGCCGACGGCTCCGACAGCGTCGACCAAACCTGCGACCTCTGCCCGGAAGGTACATACTCCGACGCCCCCAACTCCACGCAATGCAGCGACGTCGGCACCTGCGCCGCCGGAACCGTCCAGACCGAAGCGGCCACCGAAACCTCCCCGGTAGTCTGCGACGCCTGCGATGCCGGAACCTTCTGCGCCGGCGGCGACGCCCCTGAAGTGATCTGCCCCACCGGCACCTGGGACCACGACGCCAACCCCGCCAGCGCCTGCGTGGCCTGGACCCGCTGCCTGGCCGGCCAATTTGTAGAAACAGAAGGTTCGGCGACCTCCGACCAGACCTGCACGACTTGCGAAGGCGGCACCTTCTCGTCTGCGGAAAACGCCCCGAGCTGTGAGGCATGGACCACCTGCGAGCCTGGTGAGCGCATCAGCGAGCAAGGAACGTCCTCGGCCGACCGCACGTGCACCTCCTGTGCTGACGGAACCTACTCCACCACCCAGAACGCCGAATCCTGCACCGCCTGGACCACCTGCAACGCCGGCCAGTTTGTCGACGTCGAAGGTTCGTCGACCGCCGACCGCACATGCACGACTTGCGAAGGCGGCACCTTCTCGTCCACGGAGAACGCCCCGAGCTGTGACGCGTGGACCACCTGCGACGCCGGACAGTTCGTAGACCTCGAAGGTTCCTCGACCGCCGACCGCTCATGCACCTCCTGTGCTGACGGAACCTACTCCACCACCCAGAACGCGGATTCTTGCACCGCCTGGACCACCTGCGACGCTGGCCAATTTGTCGACGCCGAAGGCTCCTCCACCGCCGACCGCTCTTGCACCGCTTGCGAAGGCGGCACCTTCTCCTCCACCCAGAACGCTGAAACTTGCGTCGAATGGACCACCTGCGACGCCGGACAGTTTGTAGAATCCGAAGGTTCTGACACCGCCGACCGCGCGTGCTCGACTTGCGAAGGTGGCACCTTCACCTCGACCCAGAACGCTGAAACTTGCGTCGAATGGACCACCTGCAACGCCGGACAGTTTGTAGACATTGAGGGTTCGTCGACCGCAGACCGCTCTTGCACCATTTGCGAGGGTGGCACCTTCACCTCGACCCAGAACGCTGAGACTTGTGTCGAATGGACCACCTGCGACGCCGGTGAGTTTGTCGCTCAAGTCGGTAGCGACACCGAAGACCGTCAATGCTCATCCTGTGAATTCGGCACCTATTCCACGTCCGACAACGCCTCCCGTTGCACGGAATGGTCCGATTGCGGTGTAGGGGAGTTTGTCGCTCTAGACGGCAGTCGTAGTGAAGATCGTCAATGTCTAGTTTGTGAAACCGGCACCTATTCCACCTCCGACAACGCCTCCAACTGCACCGAATGGACCCAGTGCGCCCCCGGGCAGTATGTCAGCATTATGGGTTCCTCCTCCTCCGACCAAGAATGTACAGCATGCGCGACCGGAACTTTTAGCGATATTGTAAACGCTGAGCATTGTACAAGCTGGAGCCAATGTGAGCCTGGTGAAATTCTAGTCGCTACCGGCACCTCCAGCTCCAACAATGAGTGCTCCGCCTGTGCACCTGGCACCTATAATACCACCCTCAATGCTACAAGCTGTGAGCCGTGGACAGATTGTTTCGCTGGAGAATATGTCGTTGAGGAGCCTTCGGCGGCGCAAGATCGCGTCTGTAACAGCTGCTTTGAAGGAAGCTACTCGGATGATCTGAATGCCGATCAATGCGAAATTTGGACTGTTTGCGTTGATGATGAATACGTCTTCTTAGATGGTACGGAGACAATGGACCGTCAATGCGAGGCATGTCCTGACGAGCAGATAAGCCGGGGTCCCAATGCCTCCAAATGTACAATCTCCTCGCCATTCGTAGATGTATCTGCTGGAAATAATCATACCTGCGGTCTTCAGGCAGATGGTACAATTTGGTGTTGGGGCGCAAACTGGCTCGGCCAGCTAGGAAACGACTCCACCAACGACAGCGTGATTCCCGTAAAAGTCACAGGTATCTCCGATGCCATTGCCGTCAGCGCCGGATTCAACCACACCTGTGCGTTGCGCGAGACCGGTGCGGTACTTTGCTGGGGTAGTGGCCTAGGGCTGGGAAATGGGCTCTCTGACAACAGTTCAACGCCCGTCGAAGTCACGGGCCTTGCTGATGCCGTTTCCGTAAGCGCTGGAAATTCGTCTTCATGTGCGGTCCGCGAAACCGGTTCAATTCTCTGCTGGGGTCATAATGGTGCTGGCCGCCTGGGTAATGGTTCTACAACACACACACTGACTCCTGTGTCGGTAACTGGCATATCTGATGCTATCAGCGTCAGCACAGGTAGTTCCCACACCTGTGCTTTACGTGAAGACGGCTCCGTCGCCTGTTGGGGAAATGGAACGAATGGTGAGCTTGGCAACGGTTCTTACACCAGCCATTCAACCCCGGTCATGGTTTCGGGCCTCACCGATGCCACTACTGTCCGTGTCGGAAGCATGTTCACGTGCGCAACTCGCGAAACGGGCACTGTTGTTTGTTGGGGGTGGGGTGGAGGAACTGGTTTCCAAACAAACACCCCCAGTCCTGTCGCCGTGGCGGATCTCGCTGAGGTCATTAATATTGACACCGGTGGTGGCCACACCTGTGCTCTTATCAAGACCGGCGCCATCCGATGTTGGGGACGAGGGTCGAACGCTCAGCTTGGTGACGGCTTTACTGAAAATCGGTACCCACCTGTCACGGTTAACACTATGTCTGACGCAACCACGGTCAGTGCCGGCAATGCCCACACCTGTGCTCTTAGCGAGACCGGCGCCATCCGATGCTGGGGACATAACGCATACGGCCAGCTTGGTAACGATTCCACGAACGATCAGTTGAGTCCCATTGAAATCACCTGGCCTTAATCCTCGCTGAGTGTGCCCTCCCTGCTCCACGCCCGCCCGTCACATCCGGGCGTGGAGCCCACCACACCAACACAACCGTCCAACCCAACAAAAAGCCCCTCGCATCAGGCGAGGGGCTTTTTCTTTTTCACCACATCCACCGCCCCAACTCACACCGCCTCCCCCCTCATGATTTATTACACCTCCACCATCCACTGCCCCGCGAGCAACAATGCCCCCTCCAGCTCCAGCAAATAGACTCAGCTGCCCCACCCACACGCTTCACCCCACCCGAGCTCCGCTGGCCCTCCAAGACCGTATCTCGAACGCCATCCCCCCCGGCTCACCTCCCCTCCGACCCGTACCTCGAACGCCATCCCCCCCGGCTCACCTCCCCTCCGACCCGTACCTCGAACGCCATCCTACCCGGATCACCTCCCCCCCGACCCGTACCGCCAACGCCATTTTACCCGGGTCACCTCCCCCCCGACCCGTACCTCGAACGCCATTTTACCCGGGTCACCTCCCCCCCGACCCGTACCTCGAACGGCTTCTGAGCGCCGCTAAGCCTCCCAGGCCGTATGCCCTACGGACGAGGGGGGAGGTCACCTCCCCCCTTCCGGGCTAACTGAGCCCAACACTAAGCCCCCCGCATCTGGCGAGGGGCACTTTCATGAACTTCATTCTCTTCCCCCAACTCCAACACGCTCACCGGAACCCAAGCCCAAAATTAAAAGCGAGCCCGAGGTCGAGCCCATCGCAAAACACCCCACCTCCAGCGCTTGCCGGGGGTGGGGTGGTTTTAGATGGGACGTGTTGGCCAGAGCCCGAGTTTAAGGGGTGTAGGGCCAGGCGATGGGGGTTGGGTTGGAGCCACTACCGGTGTGGCCCAGTTGGCCTACGGTATTAAGTCCCCAGCAACGCATCATACCGTCAGCAATCCCACACGAATGCTCACCGCCGGCAGCGATGTCGAGCCACCCCGTAGCTGGCTCGCTAACTTGAGCGGGCTCGTTGCCACCAGAACGACCTAACTGACCATACGCGTTGTTGCCCCAACAATATGCCGCCCCCGCAGCGACGGCACAGGTGTGGTCCTTACCCGCAGAGACCATCTCGGCGTCAGACAGTCCCACTACCGTCATCACCGTTGGGCTAATATTATGTCCAACCTGCCCAAAAGAGTCGCTACCCCAGCAAAAAAGTTGGTCTGCAGAACTACCAATTACAATCGCACACGAATGCGCTCCGCCCGTCGCCACCATCGTCGTCACCGAACTCGACAATCCCGGAACCCCCTGCACCTTCACCGGCCCCGAGCCCGCATCCGGATCCCCGTTGAGCCGCCCTTCCCCCGCACTCCCCCAACACCACGCATTCGCATCGTCCGCCGTCACCGCGCAGGTATGCGCATCGCCGGCGGCGACGGCTACAAAGCGCTCGATGCTCCCGTCAATCCTCACCCGCACCCGACCGTTGGTTGCCGTGCCGGTTCCGAGCTGACTCGTCTCATCACGCCCCCAACAATAAAGCGCTTCATCACTGGTAATGGCACAGGTATGTGCCGTTCCGGTGGCAACCTGCGTCCAGGTCAAACCTTCACTTACATCTTGCGGCGTAGGATAAGATGAGTCGCTGCCAGATCCTGGAATGACCTGTCCCGCGGCGTTGTCGCCCCAACACCACAAACTCCCCCCCTCCTTAATCCCACAGGTATGCTGCCCACCCGCGCTCACATGGATCCACACGCCATCGCCGGCCACTCGAGTGGGCTGATCGCGCTGGGTGCTAAACCCGTCTCCCAGGCGACCGCTGCCGTTGTTGCCCCAGCACCAGAGTGTGCCATCGTCGAGCATCCCGCAGGAGTGGGCGGCGCCGGTGGCGACCTGCGTCCAGGTAGGGGGCACGAAGGCGAAGTTGTAGGTCTGCTCGCCCAGGCAATGCTCCGGTTCCAGACCCGCGGCGCAGGCGATCAGGCTGATGTTGACGCTGGCCTCGCCCTCGGGGAAGGCCAGATCCTCGCATGCCAGCTCGCCACCTTCGGCGTCGGTGCAGGCGATGGTGAGCTCGCAATCCTCGCGGGTGCAAAAACTCTCAAGCTCAGGCGGATGGCTAAACGTGTGCTCGCCGATCGCAAGCCCCTCAATGCCCGCGTCGAAGGCGTAGCGCACATCAAAGGTCGTCGACGTGCTCTCGTTTTGCTCGTCGAGGGTGGCGTTCACGGTAAGCGTCCAGCTGCCCTCGGCGTTGAGCTCGGCGGTGGTCAGTTCGATGGTCTCCGTGCAGCTCTCAAGCGCCACGGCTTCACCGCCCTCAAAGCTCAACGTGCACGCGTCCAGGGTGCAGCCATCGGGGGCGCAGGCCGCATCAAAACTCACAACGCCCGTGGCCTCGTCGATGACATAGGGACTCTCCTCGCCACCGGTGAGTTCCAGGCTGAGGTCGGGAGGGAGGTCGGTGTCGGTGTCGGGCTCAACGTCAGGATTAACATCAGCGTCAGTGTCAGAGTCGACGTCGCCTACATCCCCGGCATCAACAATAATCCAAACGCCGTTTTCGCAATCCGGCTCGCTGTCATCACAGAGAGGTGATGTATCCACAGCAAAAATACACCCGGAAGCAGACATCAAACTACAGACAATGAAACTCAATCGAACGTATGGCATGGCAGGGCCCTCCCGGAACGACGCCATGAGCCAAAGTCGATGTCGCTATTTGTACGATCGAGACGGTGATGAACAGCGCAAAACGCACGCTCACATACTCTCAAACCAACAAACGCGACATCCCCGCTGGCTAACGGCGTACTACCACATCAGGTTGAAGTGAACGGCTCCAGTGATAGCCGGACCGCCCTCCGAACGCAACCCTGCACAGGCGTGCCCGCCCCACCTCACACCGCCTCCCCCTCCCCCTCCCGAATCCCCTCATACGCCCGATCCAACAACAACCGGATCACCGTCTCGCCATAAATCCGATTCTCCTCATCAAAAATCCGGTCGATGATCGCCCCGTTCTGCTCGTGCCGCCCCAGCAGCACATCCTCCAGCACGTCGCGCGCGGAGTAGCCAAAGTTCTCGCGGTCGTTGGCCAGGGCGGCCTCCTGCACTACCTGATGGGCGCGCATCTCCGCCTCAATCTGGTCGAAGAAGAGCTGGTCCGCCTCTTTGAACTCCGTCCCTAACCGCTGATTCAACGTGTCGATCAACCGCGACAACTCGACCTTCTTCTCTTTGTCTTCACTCCCGGTCCCCACATCGCTCGGGCCGCGCACTTTGCCATCGCCCACAAGTCCGATGGCGCCCTCCTCCAACTTTTCCAGCCGGTAATACTTCAGCGCCACGTCGTCCCCCAACTCCAACGCCTCGCCGGGGTCGCGGTTGGTTTTCAGGTGCCTGGCGAGCATGCGACCGAACACGTAGAGCATCTCCAGTTTGGCGTCGCCAAAGGGCACCACCTGCGAGAGGAAGGCGTACACGCGCAGATACGAGGTGAGCGTGCTTAAAAACTCGTTCTGCACCTCCTCGCTCTCCACGTTGAAACGATCCGACGCTGGCGCCAGGCAGCCGTTGAGCTTCCCGTGGTCGCGTTTGCTGTGGTTGGCGCGAAAGAAGATCTCGCCAAACGCCTTCACCTCTTCCGGGTAATAGATGCGAAACGCGTCGAGCGTGGTCTGCAGCTCGTAGAGTTTTTGGGGGTCGAGGCGCTCCTCGATGGCCGTGGCCTCGTAATAGGGCTTGAACGACTCCAGGATGTCTTCGCGCCGGTTCGCAAAATCCAGCACAAAAGTTTCCTCCTTCCCGGCCATCGTGCGGTTGAGGCGAGAGAGGGTCTGCACGGCCTGAATCCCGTGGAGGGTCCGGTCGATGTACATGGTGTGCAGGAGAGGCTGGTCGAAGCCGGTCTGGTATTTGTTGGCGACAATCAAAATCCGATAGGGGTCCTCGGCAAAGCGCTCCGGAAGCTCCCGCTCCGAGATGCCGCCGTTCATCTCCACCTCGGTATGCGTCTGCCCCTGGTCTTCGATGCTGCCCGAGAACGCCACCAGCACCTTGATGTCGCGCTCGTAGCCCTGCGCCTTGATGTAGGCGTCAAAGGCTTTGCGGTAGCGCACCGCATGACGCCGCGAGCGTGTCACCACCATCGCCCGCGCTCGCCCGCCAATTTTGCGCATCACGTTCTGGCGGAAATGCTCGACCATCACCTCGGTCTTCTGCGAGAGGTCGTGCGGATGCAGTGAGATAAAGCGCGCAAGCTCCCGGGAGGCCTTGCGCTTATCGAGCACCCGATCCTCCTCCACCTGCTTCACCAGCCCGTAATAGGTTTTGTAGGTCGTGTAGTTCTGCAGCACGTCCAGCACGAACCCCTCCTCGATGGCCTGCTTCATCGAGTAGAGGTGGAAGGGCGCCGGCTCCCCCGCCTCATCCTGATGTCCGAAAAGCTCCAGGGTCTTGTATTTGGGCGTGGCGGTGAACGCATAAAAGCTCAGATTCTTGCGCCGCCCCCGCTGCAACGCCGCCGCATAGGCCAGCGCGTATACATCGGCCGCCTCATCCCCCATCGTCTCATCCGACGCCTCATCCCCCACCTCCCCCGGCCCATCTGGCGAGAGGATGTTCTTCATCTGCGCTGCCATCTCGCCAGACTGCGAGCTATGCGCCTCATCCACAATCACCGCAAAGCGCCGCCCGCTGAGCTCCTCCACCTGATCGGCGATCACCGGAAACTTATGCAGCGTGGTCACAATAATGGGCTTTTTGGCCTTCAGCGCCTCGGCCAACTGGCGCGAATGCTCGCTGATATTGGCCACCACCCCGGGCGTATGGTCGATCTGGTCGATCGTGTATCGAGATCGAGATCCAGCCCGTGATCGAGACCGAGACCGAGCTCGAGATCCAGCCCGTGATCGAGATCGAGATCCAGCCCGTGATCGCGGTCGAGTTCGAACTCGAGTTCGAGAGCGTGACTAACCACAACACGCGCCCCACCAGCCGCCCACACGAGCACCTGAAACCCCCTGAAACCTCTCTCCCCCCCGCGACATCCCCACTCCTTTGCGCTATCCCTTCCCCATATCTGTTCTCTCTCCTCCCCCCCTAGCAACGAGGCCCCCATGCTCTCCTCTCGCCACCTCCCCCTCACCGCCCTCGCCATCCTGCTCGCCATCCTCACCCCGGCCTGCTCCTCCGACGCCGATCCCACCTCCCCGGATGCGGACACCTCCCCCGACACCGACACCGACGCCGACACCAACCCCACACCCGACGCCGACACCGACGCTACACCCGACGCCGACCCCACACCCGACGCCGACACCACACCCGACACCGACACCTGCACCCCGGACTGCTCCGCCCGCACCTGCGGGCTGGACCCGGTCTGCCAGACCTCCTGCGGAACCTGCTCCGGCGACGAGGTCTGCACCGAGCAGGGCCTGTGCGAAGCCCCCGAATCCACCGTGGTCTGGCGCGTGGACGATGAGGTCGTTTACACCTCCCATAGCGTGGAGGTGGGCCCGGTCGGCGGCGCCTACTCGGCGCAGCTCTACTTCCCGGATCAGGGGCGAAACGTGCAGATCAGCATCGCCTCCCCAGCCTCGCTGAGCTGCGCCGATGAGAACTGGAACAACGTGGGGCTGCTCTCGCTCTCCACCTTCGACAACGGCTGGAGCGGCCTGGACGCGCTGCCCGAAGCCTGGCGCGGGCTGAACTTCAACAACAGCCACTGCGTCAGCGAGCCCTTCAGCGGCGACGACGTCACCCGCTGGACGCTGGAGATCACCACCGCCGACGCCACTCGCCTTGCCGGCAGTTTTGCCATGACGGTCGAGGGCACCGGCCCCCGCCAGGGCTCCACGCTCACCATCGAGGGCAGCTTCGACGTCGAGCGCTGAACGACCCTCAACCCCGCAAACCCGCCACCGCCCACACGAATCGACCAACCCCGCAAACCCCGGCGCCCCACAACCACCCAACCACCCAACCACCCAACCTCAAAGCACACCCGCCACATCATCTCTCCCCAGAGTACGGAGCCCCCATGTCCGATCGCGCCCACGTTCCCCCCTCAGGTTGGAAAACCCAGGCTCAGCAGCTCGGACATGCCCTGCTGGCGTGCGCAGCTCTCCTGGCCTTTCTCATCGTGACGTCACTCGCGGAGGAGGTGGATCCGTTGCTGATGGCGTTCATGCTCCTGACGGCGCTGCTCTTTCTCGTTCGCCGCGCCCGACGCCGTGACCCCGATGCCCGGCCCACCACCGCCTGGGGGCGCATGTTCGCCGCGTTGTTTCGGGTCTGGATGGCCAGCCATCTGGTGCTGGGGTCGATCGCCCTGGCCGCCGGCGGAGTGTGGATGCTCGCAAAAGAGTTTTTAGGGGGTTACTTCACGCCCAATCAGCTCCTGATGCTCGCCAGCCTGCCGGCAGCCTGGCTCTACGTCGTCAGTCTCTTCCTGGCCAACGCGAACACGATCCAGGGCGAACCCACCTCGATCGCAGTCGCCATCAAGCGCACCTTTCCCCGGACCCTGCCGATGGTGCTTGCGGCGCTCCTGTTCTGCTTTGTGAGCTCCGGACTTGAGGTCGTGTTGCAGACAACCACGTCCTCGGCGGCGCTGATCTGGGAGGGACGCGCCGTCACGGCGCTCATCACCATCCTGCTCTTCCCCTTCGTGCCACTTATGCTCTTTGAGGGACGCTCCCTGCTCAGCGCACCGGTGACGGCACTGCGCATGACCCGGACACAGTGGGGCCGGCTTGTCTGGATCTACCTCATCATGCAACTCAGCGGGCTGCTCGCGATGCAGATCCAGATTGCGATCACCTACGGGTTGGCCGACCTCTCCAACCTCTTCGTGGAGGTGATCGCCAATGACGTCATCCACCGACTGGCCCAGGTGATTCTGACGGGCCCCATCTTGGGCGCGTACCTTCTGATGCTCTTCTACTCGACCCCTATGATGGTGATCGTGCCCCTGGCGGCCTACCGCTTCCTCGCCGGGGAGCGCACCGCCTCAAACTCGCCACCGGCTTGACAGTCCTCGCCATCGCACCGAGTTCTGGGGGCCCGCTCGCCAGGCCTGGCGCGCCCCCCCCTACTGGAAAATCCAAATCTTGCGCCGGGTCTCAGATGTAAATGTTGTGCTGGAGTAACGTAATGAGTCCCCGCTGGTTTTGTGTTGCAACGCTTCTCCTTCTCACCCTTCTCCCGGCCACCGGCAGCGCCTACACGCTGCTCGACGACGACCACCGAAAACTCAGCCTGGGCGGGCTCACCCGCGTGGGCTGGGTCTTTGAAGGCGGCAGCCACACGCCCAACCAGGAGGCGTTCATTCAGCTCGCGCGCCTCTCGGGCTCCATGCAGACCCAATGGGGTAAGGCGTACATCGGCGGTGAAGCGGCCTCGGGGAGCTTTGACCTTCTGGACGCCTTTGTAGAGGTCTACCCCACCGAGGGCCTCGTCCTGCGCGCGGGCATCTTTGTGCGCCCCACTCCGGCCGACGACCTGATGTTCGCCAGCCGCATGCCCTTTGTGCGCCGCTCCATGCTGCGCACGTTTACTGACGTGCGCCTGCCCGGCGCCGAGGTGGTCGGCACGCTGCCGGTGGGCACAGCCGAGCTCGACTTAAGCCTGGGCTGGTTTATGCCCGACCCGGCCGAGCGCGCGCTTTTGCCCGGGGGCGACGGCAACTACCTGAGCGCCCGCGCTCTGCTCGACTTTGAGAACGGCCTCGGCCTGCACCTGGCCTACTTTGGCCTGATGCTCGCCGACAACGCGCCCCTCCCCTCGCCAGACGACCCCACCGGCGCCACGCTCGTGCAGCCCGTGCCCGATCCCCACGTCATCGACGTGGCGCTGATGTACTGGACCGACGCCTGGAACCTCCAGGCCGAGCTGATGCTCGCCCCCAACACGCAGGACGCCTCCGAGGAGCTCAACTGGGGCGCGTACGTGCATGGGCAGTACCGCCTGCCCCTGGTCAACACCCTGGAGCTCGGGCCGGGCGCGCGCTACGGGGTGCTTCGCGAGCGCGGCGTCTTGACCCAACGCGTGACCCTGGGCGCGACCCTATTCATCGACGGGCATTTTCTCAAATTCATCCCCAACTACGATCTGGCGATCCGCAATGGGGAGATGGCGCATACCGGCTGGCTAACGCTGCACGCGGGGTTTTAAACGGGGCGGAGTGAGCGCGGTGACCAGCGTCGAGCGCCTTCCCCCCGACCCCGCCCGGCGTTAAGATGCCCCCAGACCTTCAGCGCTTCACTCCTCCCGACGCCCACCGCCCTCCCGAGGCTCTCCGATGTCCCGACTCTATCGCATCACGCGCAGGCTGCTGCGCTCGGCGGTCGGGCTCTACTTTGCCGAGGTGCAGTCCTCCGGCCGCGAGCATATCCCGGAGCAGGGCCCGCTGATCTTTGCGGCCAACCACCCCAACTCCATCATGGACACGGTGGTGCTCGGTACCCAGACCCGCCGCCAGATCCGCTACATGGCGCGCAGCGGGCTTTTTAAAAACCTGGCCGCCCGCACCCTCTTTCATGAGTTCGGCGTGATCCCCATCTACCGGGCCGAAGACGGCAGCGGCACCGGGCAGAACGAAGACAGCTTCGAGGAAGCCTACCGCGCGCTCGAAGGAGGCGGGTGCATCGGCATCTTCCCCGAGGGGCGCAACTCGCCCGAGAAGATGGTGCGCGACTTAAAGACGGGCACCGCCCGCATCGCGCTGGCCGCCGAGGCCCGCAACGCTTTTGAGCTCGGCGGCCGCATTCAACCCGTGGGCCTGAACTTCGAGGACCGCGATCGTTTCCACTCCCGCGTCTTGATTCGTTTCGGCGAGCCCATGGAGGTGGCTGATTACGCCGAGCGTTATGCCGAAGATCCGCGCGAGGCGGTGCGCGAGCTCACCGAGCGCCTGCAGGACGAGATGCGCCGACTCTCCACCCACATCCAGGACGAGCGCAACTATGAGCTCGTCAGCGACATCCGCGCGATCTACGGCGCGAAGCTCAAGGCACAGCTTGTGGATGGCGACCAGCTGGCGCTGGATCTCTACGACCGCTCCGGCCGCCAGGAGCGCCTCGACGACGCCCCCGCCCCGCGCAGCACAAGCCTGCTGGAAGACCGTTTTGAGCAGGAGCAGCGCATCGCCGACGCAGTCGATTTTTTCCAGAAGCACGACCCGGCGGTGGTCGGCCGGGTGCGCATGGATGTGCGCCGCTACCGCGACCACTTAAGCCAGCTGAGAATCCGCGACGGCCTGCTGGTCGACGGCGCCGCCGAGCGCCGGCGCCACCGCGAAGCGCTCAAGCTCACGCTCTTTTTGATCCTGCCCGGCCCGCTGGCCATCTTCGGCCTGCTCAACAACATCCTCCCGGCGCTGATCGTGCGGCGTTTCATCCGCCGCGCCCCCGATGAAGCCATGGTCGCCATCTCGGCCTTTGTCTCCGGGCTCGTGGCCTTCCCCTTCTTCTACGCCCTCCAGGCCTGGACCCTGGCCCGCTTCACCGAGCTCCACCCGCTGCTCATCGCGCTCTACGTGCTGAGCCTTCCCACCGCCGGCATCTTCTTTCTGCGCTGGTGGCGCCAGATCCTCGTCTACCGCGATCGCATCCTGCTGCGGACCTTCTTTCGTACGCGCAAAAACCTGCTGGCGGCGGTGGAGCGCGAGCGCCAGCGCCTCATCACCACCTTCGACGCCCTGCAGACCCGCTACGTTGAGGAGCTGCGCCGCACCTCCGCCATCGAGAACGAGCCCGAGCCTCTGCTCGAAGACGCCACCTGACACACGTTGCTGAAATTCCAGCATCCCCCCCCCTCCCCTCCCGAGCACGCTATGCGACTGAACCTCCGAGACCTGATGCGGCGCGGCAGCGCGTACACCCAGAACGTCCTCGACGCCCTCCTGAACGAAGTCGAAGATCTGCAGGCGCGCGTTAAACGTGCCGAGCAGACAGAGCGGGAACTCAAGGATCGCCTTCGCGCCGAGCTGCTCGAAAACCGCACGCTGCAACAAGAGCTCCGCCAGCAAAACCACGAGCTGGAGCGTCTTCGCGCCGAGCTCGAGCACCCACGTCCGGCCCCCGCCGAGCCGGCGCCGGCGCCCCCCTCCTTCGAGCACGAGCGCGCCGCCCTCGAGAAACAGATCACCCACCTCATCGCCGAGTCCAGAGCCCTCCAGACCCGGGTTGGCGAGGCCTCCGAGCAGGCCTGCCAGGAGGAGCGGGTGCGCCTGCTCCGCGGCCTCGGCGAGCTGCTTGACTCGCTGGGGCGCGCCATCCAGCACAGCGAGGGCGCCTGGCGCGAGGGCCTGCTGGGCATCGAGGCGCAGTTTGTCCGATTTTTGCGCGATGAGGGCGTCGAGCTCCTGGGCAAAGCTGGCGAGCCGCTGGATCCCTGGCTGCACCAGGCGGTGGATGTGCGCGAGAGCGAAGACTTCTCCCGCGGCCAGATCGTGGAGGTGCTCCGCCCCGGCTTTCGCCTCGACGACGGCACCGTGCTGCGCCACGCCGAGGTGGTGGTCGCGTCCTGATGCGCAGCGGCCCACCGGGCCCTCCCTCCGCGTGTTTAACTTCTCTCCCACAACGTCCGCACACCCAGACGACGAGGGAGACGATGAGCGACTGGAAACAAAACGCATTCAAACTGGGCACAGCCCTGGTGGCGGGTTCGGTGGCGTCGATCGCCATGAACAAAATGACCGCGCTGCTGGAGGCCGCACAGCCCAAAACGCCACGCGTAGGCGATGCCTTTCGCGATAGAAAAGATCCACAACGCCTGCTTATCGACCGCGCCAACAAACGCTTTGGCTGGAAGATGCGCCGCAAGGCGCGCCGCCTGGCCGCCCGACGTCTGCGCTTCGGGCTCGGCGTTGGAAGCACCGTGGGCGGCATCCTGCTACGCCGAAAACTGGGCGCCACAAAAAGCCCGCTCAAAGGCGCGGCCTTCGACACCGCTCTCTTTGTCCTGGTCGAAGAGCTGATCAAACCCCGGCTCGGCGCTCACCCCGGCGCCCGAAAGATCCCCTGGCAAACCCACGCTGCCGCGCTCGGCGGCCGCGCCACCTACGGCGTGGTCAACGCCGGGGTGCGCCAGGGACTGCAGCGCATGGCACCGGCCCGGCTCCGCCCTCACTGACCCGGGGAGGTTCCACACCACAGGTCGACCCGCGCCGCGAAAGTGCCGAAGGCAGCTCAAAGCGCGGGTCGACCCACACGCTCCAGCCAGGGCTCCACGAAGCTCAAACGCTGCCGAGTTCGGCGCCCGCCGACACACCGAAAAGCCAGGCCCACGCCCTCCCCTCACCCGCCTGCCCTCGAAGCGCGCCTACGCGCCACCAACCTGCTCGATCATCACCGCCGCACTCCCCCCGGGAGCGCGCCTCGCCAGCGCGTCGGCGAGCACCTGGTCGTGGACCGGCTGACACCGGGAGGCACGAGCCAGATCCTTACGCGCAGCGCTGCGCACCTGACGCAACTTCTGCTCGCGTTGCGCCTCCGAGAGCTCCCGCAGCGTATACACGGTCGTTTCCCGGACGGGCCCAAACCCCACGTAACGCAGCGTCCCCTGAATCAGGCTGGCGTGCACCGATCGCCTGTGCGCCAGCGTGTACCACCAGCTCGGCGCATCCATCGTGGTTACGATCCTCGCGCCTCGCCCCGCCAACAACCCGGTCGGCAACGCCTTACCCTCGTGGCGATAGGCGACATGGGGCAACATCACCCGATCGATGAACCCCTTGAGTAACGCGGGCGGACCCGCCCACCAGGTGGGAAACACCAGGGTCACCCACCGCGCCCCGGCGATAGCCTCCATGGCGGCGTGCAGATCCGGCTCCCAGGGCTGGGGGGTGTCGATGCCATCGCGCAGCACCGGATCAAAGGTCAGATCGCTCAAGCGAAGGACACGCACCGGGGCACCACCGTCACGGATCTCTTCGGCGTAAGCCTGGGCCAGCGCATGTCCGAAGCGCTCCGGCGAGGGGTCGGGGTGGGCATCGAGAACGAGGATGTCACGCATGGATACTCTCCTTGTAAGCACCGGTCATGCACCCCATTATGCGCATGCGATGCGCCCTGAGAATCGCAGATTTTCGATGATCGCCATGCGAACATGCATACCTGAAGGTGCTTCACGCTGCTCCTTTCGCGGCATCATCAACAGTCACGCAGGCAAACCCCACCACACGCGCGCCGCCGTGCGGCAGACGGTGCACCAGCGCCCGGTCGCAACCGATACCCTCGCGCGCCAAACGCACGGAACTTGAGATGTTGGACTGGCAGAGCGTGCGCTACTTTCTGGCCGCCTACGAAACGAGAAGTTTCACCAAAGCCGCGCGGCTTTTATCTGTAGAGCAATCCACAGTCAGTCGTCGCATCGCGGAGATGGAACGGGTCCTCGACGTCGCACTCTTCGAGCGAACATCGCAGGGGCTCGTGCCCACCGAGGCGGCCACGCGGATCTCCGGAGACGCCGAAGAGATGGCGCGGCGCTCCCAACACATTCAGGATCAGGCGCAGAGCCTCCGTGCCCGGGTCGGGGGGCTGGTTCGTATCGCCACAACCGAGGCACTCGCCGTCTTCGTGCTCTCGCGCCTGCTGCCCGGGCTCTCCAAACGTCACCCGCACCTGCGCTTTGAAATCCTGACCGGATACCCCTCCGTCGACCTGATGCGTCGTGAGGCTGACCTGGCCCTGCGATTCGAGCGCCCGCACACCGGTGAGTATGCCGTGCAACGCGTCGCCCGGCTGCCGACAGCGGTGCTGGGTCTGGAGCGTTGGCGCCACGCGGCCCCGGAAGCCCTCCCCTGGATCGGCGTCACCATGCCGGGCTTTACCCCCCCGGAAGAGACCTGGCGAAAGGCTAACGTCTCGACCCCGGCCAGATGGACCACCAACAGCTACCTGATGCAGGCGGAGCTTGTTCGCGAAGGGCAAGGCGTCGCGCTGATGACCCGGGCGCTGAGCACGATCTACCCCGAGCTCACCCCCCTGGACCTGGACCTTCCCGACGGACCGGTCATCGACCTCTATCTGGTGGCCCCGCTCAGCGTCCGCAACCTGCCTCGAATCGACGCCGTATGGCGGGCGATCGCAGATATCGATGTGATGTTTCCCTCCTGCGCTTAGGTGGATCGCCGGGCCGCTGCTTTCCCGGGAAAACACAAAGGCCCGACACTCTCTCAAGTGTCGGGCCTTTGTCGGATGGAGGCGGCGGGAATCGAACCCGCGTCCGCGAACCATTGAATGTACGCTTCTACGTGTGTAGTCCGCGATTGACTTTTAACCTCTCCGAGCACTGTCCACGGACAGGCCATGCTCTTTGAGGACCCTTCGGAATGTCGTGAGGCGTCGAAGGATGAAGCCCGACTCACCAAGCCTACTGTATGTCGTTAAGCAAAGCCCATAGGCAAAGCTCTGATTAACGGGCTCCGGTTAAGGAGCATCTGTCGCGAAAAGCTGCTTACGCGGCCATCGCGAACTGCGCGTCATCGTTGGCAGTTATAACGTTCTCAGCAGTTAATAACGGAGTTACTGAGACCTCCGACACGCCACGTACCTCGCCGTATCCACGTCGAAGCCAGTGCGCCCCCGTACAAGGGGTGTTGCAAACCCGCGAGATGACCCGCGCGTCAGTCTCAACGCGCGCCGCAGGGGGTTACTACTACAAGAATGTACACCGTTGTCAACGAAGCAAGCTTAACGACGGTAGTTTCGTGCGTGGCTGCGCGCCATCTCGCGCGCGGCGTCGCGTTTGCGCAGATCCTCGCGCTTATCAAAGAGCTTCTTGCCGCGGCAGACGCCGATCTTGCATTTGACGGTGCTGCCTTTGAAATAAAGCGCCAGCGGGATCAGCGTAAAGCCGGCGATATTCGCCTTATTGGAGAGTTTGCGCAGCTCCCGCTTGTGCATCAAGAGTTTGCGCACCCGCTCCGGCTCATGGTTGGTGTGGGTGGCGTTCTCGTAGGGGCTGATATGCGCGTTGACCAGGTAGAGCTCGCCATTATCAAAACGCGCGTAGGCGTCGCTCAGGTTGACCTTCCCCTGGCGCAGGCTCTTGACCTCCGAGCCCAGCAGCACCATGCCGGCCTCGAGCTCATCGTCGACAAAGTAGTCGTGATAGGCTTTGCGGTTTCGGGTGATGTTTTTAACGGCGTCGCTCATAGCCTTCCTGCCCCTTTGGGGTGGGGTGCGCGTCACTGCGCCAGAATCCAATCATCAAGCTCGGGTTGTCGTGAGGGGCTCAACGGGAGAGCCCGCCGGACTATTCCCCACAGCCCCCCGACGCTGCGCTTTAAGGGGGGTAAAACGACACGAGGCGCGCAGGCCTCATTTGCCTGCCGCCTCGCATCCAACCTGCCGGGAGAGCCGGGCCTTAGCAGCCCTGCCCGCCAACGTTCAGCGCTTGAGGTTGTGCGCCAGCTTCTTGAGCCCGTCCTCAAAGATCACCTCGACCTTGGTCGGGGTGAGCAGCTGCACGACAAATCCCACACCGAAGCGCGGGTGGTCGATCACGTCGTTCTCCGTGAGCTCGGCGCTGATATCAAAGGGGCGCGCATCGGCCACACCGAACTTATCGGAGAGCTTTTTCCAGGCGCGGGCCTGACCCTCCGGATCGCTGAGCTCGGCGTCGCTGATGATGCCCTCGATCACCGAGGCTGCCTTCTTACGCTGGGCGGCGTTAAGGCGCTTGGGGTTAGCCTTGACCACATCGGCGTAGTTGGCATCCACCAGGTCACTGTCGCTGCTCGACGAGGATTTTGAGGGCACAAAGTCCTCTTCCTCTTCATCGGCATCGAAGTCGTCATCAAGCTCGATGTCTTCCTCAATCTCCGGATCGAAGCCGTCATCAAAATCCAACGACTCTTCAACTTCTTCTTCGCTCTCGTGGCTCATCGCAGTCTCTCCGCGTCCTTGAGGGTGAAATGGTGGGGCGGTAGCGCGCCTGATATGGACTAGCCCGCCCTGGCAAGTCAAGGGAAAAGGCCCACCTCGTCAAAGGGCGTATCACGCATGCGTCAAGGGGCAGTTTCACCACCATCGTCCGGCATCGTTTCAGGAGACTCCACAGGCGACTCACCGATCGGCTCCCCGTGTTCCCGGCGCTGCTCTTCGGCGTACTCAAATGCCATCTCCATCAAGCTCTCCAGCGTAAACGCGGCCACCATATCGTAGCGCCCCACCCGAAACTTCTCCTGCTCGACCTCCCCCTGAGGTACATTCATCGCGCCGATATCTACCGTCTCCGCGTCGAGCCCACCGATGGAGACGGCCAGCTGGGCCAGCGTCGGGAAGAGCGTCTGACGCGCCATCGCCCGGGCCTGGATCGTGGACTCCTCACTGGAGGGGCTCAACCGCCGGTCCACCGGCTGCTCAATCGCCAGCAATATCCGCTCGTTCTCCGCATCGTACGCACCGCTCTCTTCAAGCTCCGGCTGAATCTCGGCGGCGAAGCGCGCGCGCGCCTCTTCAAAAAACGCCTCGCGTCGCAGACGCTGAGCCTGATCCAGGTACTCCTGACGCGTATCAGGGAAGGTGCGCAGCCCCTGAATCTTTTCCAGCTCTCGGGCCGCAGAAATTTTGTCGCCCTGGTCGATAAAGTGGTCGGCGCGCTCCCGATAAAACCCCCTCAACATCTCGTTGATGCCCGTATCGCGGCTCTTTGACGAGAGAGCCTTGAGCGCCACCTCCTCAAACACCTCCGGGTGGCTGGCGCGATCAATATCGCTGGCCCAGGCCCGGTAGAGCTTGTTGTACTGATCGGCCATCAGCCGACGCGCACCCCGCTCGGCGGTGCTCAGGCCCTCCTCACGATCAAATCCGCGGGCCTGCCAGAGCGCGTTGAGCTCGGCCTCGGCCCGGGCATAGTCGCCGCGCATGATCTCCACATCGACCATCAGCCGGCGCGCCTCAAAGAGGTTGGGCTCTGCGGCCAGCGCGGCCTCAAAGTGCTGCTCGGCCAGCTCCGCATCCCGGGAGGCCAGCGCCCGCTGCCCCTCAATCAGGTGGTCGCGGGGCTCTTCTTTGCAGCCTCCCCCGAGCCCGATCACGATCAGGCCCACGGCCACTCTCTGACGCCAGCGTCCAGCTCGCATGGAGCCTCCAGGTTACTCGTTTCTTTTGATTCAATCTCGGCACATAGCGCAGCTCGCCAGCAACTCCCCGACGATCAACGCCCGGAGCGCCATCGGCGGGCACCTCGCGCCCGCTTATAGACTCGCCAGGGAGGTGGGGCAAGTTTTGCCCCGGCCAGGCCCGGCGATTGACACACCCCCGGTCGGTGTCTAGGTTGGCCGCCGACCTGACAGTGGCCCGACTGCGCTCGCCGGCGCGACTTCCCGCGCGACCGGCAACCTTTTAAAGCGCGGGCCGCATATGCTTCCTCCATCGACTGGCCCACTGGTGCCTGTGCGCCCTCCCCTGCCCTCTTTGCCGAGACGCCTGAGGAGTGGGTGCACACGCTGAGGCCTCCGCTTTTATTCGCGTTCCGCCGCGAGCCGATCGTGATGACGCATCGACGACATCGACGAACGATCGCGGCGAAGTAAAACGGTTTCCGATACGAGGACACACCCATGGCTATGTTTGACGTTGTCGCGAAAGGCTTTCGCGACGTCCGTATGCGCTTTGAAGGCAAGCGCGAGCTCACCGAAGAGAACATCGACGAGGCGCTCAAAGACATCCGCCGCTCCATGCTGGAGGCCGATGTTAACTTCCGCATCGCCAAAGACTTCATCGGCCGCGTCAAAGAAAAGGCGCTCGGCGAGGTCGTGAAAGTTAAGGCGAAGGGCAGCCAGGGCAAGATGGAGGTCTCCCCCGGCGACCACTTCGTCAAGATCTGCCACGACGAGCTCGAAGCGTTGATGGGGCCGGTCGACAGCTCCATCGTCTTTGCCAACCCGCGCGTCGGACCGACCAAGATCATGATGGTCGGCCTGCAGGGCTCCGGTAAGACCACGACCACCGGCAAGCTCGCCAAACTCCTTATGGACCAGCACGGCAAAAAGCCCCTCCTGGTCGGCGCCGACGTCTACCGTCCGGCGGCCATCGAGCAGCTGCGCGTGCTCGGTCAACAACTCGGCGTACCGGTGCACGCCGTCGAGGGTGGCGACCCCGTCCAGGTGTGTAATGACGCGGTGGCCATGGCCAAAGACCAGGATCGCGACGTGATCCTCTTCGACACCGCCGGTCGCCTGGCCGTCGACGATGTGCTCATGAACGAGCTCGAGCAGATCGTCTCGACGACCACCCCTGAGAACATCTTCCTGGTCGCCGACGCGATGATCGGCCAGGACGCGGTCAACACCGCCAAAGAGTTCAACAGCCGCCTGGAGATCGACGGCTTCATCATGACCAAACTCGATGGCGACGCCCGCGGCGGCGCGGCGCTCTCCATCAAAGAGGTCACCGGCAAGCCCATCAAATTCATCGGTGTGGGCGAAAAACTCGACGACCTTGAGGAGTTCCGCCCCGAAGGCCTCGCCAACCGCATCTTAGGGTTTGGCGATGTGATGGGCCTGATGAACAAGTTCGAGCGCTCGCTCAGCGAAGAAGACGCTCAGCGCGCCGAGAAGGATGCCATGCGCATGCTCTCTGGCGAGTTCGACTTCAACGATTTCTACAACCAGCTCGAGCAGATCTCGAAGTTGGGCTCGATGAACGAGCTCATGGAGATGATGCCCTTCTTCGGCGGCGGCATGCCCGCGGACGCCAACATCGACGACAGCGAGCTGACCAAGATCCGCGCGATCATCCAGTCGATGACCACCCGCGAGAAGAAAGATCCCGACGTGTTGACCCGCCAGCCCGGCCGCGTGCGACGCATCGCCAAAGGCTCCGGCAATGACAAAGAGAAGGTCGAGCAGGTCATCCAGCAGTTCAACATGATGCGCGGCATGATGCAGCAGTTCAGCTCGATGGGCGGCGGCGGACTTCTCGGAAAGATCCCCGGGCTCAAGCAGCTCAACCAGCTCCGCGGCATGAAAGACATGGACATGAGCTCGATCCTGGGCGACCTGATGGGCGGCGCCGGCGGTGGCGGTGGCCCCGGCGGCGGCTTGAGCGGCCTGCCCGGCTTCGACGGTCCCAACCTCCCGCCGGGCTATTCGCCCCCGGGCGGGCGCCTGCTTGGCAGCAGCAAGGGCACCAAGAGCAAGTCGCTCTCGGCCAACAAGCGCAAGCGTAAGCGCCGCACCGTCAAGCAAGCCCGCAAAAAGAACAAGAAGTAAGCGCCCCTTCGGGGCAGAGAGCACCTTTTGACAGCATCTTCGCGCACATGCGCGCACCACCCCTCGGCACCGTCGATTGCGCGCTGCACCGCCTGCGGCGCCGAGATCTGCGGGGGCTGCCACGGCACCGACCTTCGGGGCTTTGCCGTGTGCCGCCCCTGCCGCCAGGAGCACATGCCCGCCCTCCCGGAGTGGGAAGCTGGCGAGCGACGCTTTACCCCCTCGGGCTTTGTGCTCACGGCCGTGCAGGCCATGACCTCGCCGCGGACCTTCTTCCCGGCGCTCATCGCCAACCCGCGCTGGGCCCCGGCGGCGGGCTTTGGGCTCATCGCCGTCATGGTCGGCACGCTCGCCCAGACCCTCTGGCGCAAGGCCTTCTCGCCCCATTACCCCGAGATGGTCGAGCTCTACGCCACCGAGCTCAATATCGCCCCTGGCCTGGCCGAGTGGGCGATGTACGCCTCATTGCCGATGGGCGCGCTCACGCTCTATCTGCTGCACACGGCGATGCTCTACCTCACCCTGCGCATCTTCGGCGTGGCGCAGGCGCGCTGGGGACTGGTCGCAAGGCTCACCGGCTATGCGATGGCCACCTACCTGCTCCTGCTCATTCCGCCGCTTGGCACCTTTGAGATCGGGCATTTTCTGATGGTCGTCTGGCTCTTCAATCTGGAGGTCACCGCCGCGCGCCTGCTCTTCGGTCTTGGCTTCTGGCGCTCGATGCTGGCGGTGCTAGTTCCCTTTATGCTGCTGCTCTCGATGACCGGCGGAGGCTGATCGCAACACAGCCTCATGCGCCACACCCGAGATCTTCATGGACGTCCAATAGAAAACGCCGGCCCCGAAAAGGGCCGGCGTTTTTCATTGCACAGCGGATTCAGCTTCGGGCAGATCACGCGACCTCAATGCTGAGGTCGCGTGACCTTATTTAAAAGCCCACGCCTTCGGAACACGTGCAGATGGGATCCCAGCCGCTCACGAAGCTCTGGAACTCGGTGCTCTGGTTTGCCCCGGCCCCGGAGTGCTCGCCAGTGCCGCTGGGGCAGACGCACACATCGCGCTCCATACACGCCGCGCCGGAGTTGGTTCCGCTGAGCGAAAGACTGGCGAACTCCGGCTTACTCCAGCTCGCCGACAGGTTATCGATCTGACCATCACAGTCGTTATCCAACCCGTCGCAAAGTTCGGGCATCGGCTCGTAGATCGGTTCACAGCTGGGCACGTCATCTTTGCACACCGTCACGCCGATCTTGCAGCGGTTGCGCTCGCCATCGATTGTATTGGGCCCCTCGGTAAAGGGGAACTCGTTGTCGGTGTGGCAAGACTCACCCTCGGGGAACCCGAAGCAGGGCACCGGGCAGCTATCCGCCGCGATGGGCTCACACACGTCATAGCCTTCATCGCAGATCCAGGTACCCAGCGGACACACACCGAAGGGCGCGTTCGGCACATCGCACTCCTGGCCCTGGGGCTGCTGACAATCGCAGGCCAGCTGAGTCTCCACGCTCTCAACCTGCCCGGGGGTCCGCACCTGGTCGCAATAGGTCTGTGTGAGCGTGACCTGCTCTCGGTTGTCCGAGGCGTAGAACCAACCCTGGCCACCGTTAGCGTCCTTATGCGGGATCTGGATCTGACCGGAAGCCGTGTTCATGCGCACACGCACCGCCGCCGGATTCTCCGGCGCGGAGTTACTGCTGAACTGCGAGAAATCGATCGGGAAGGTGCAGGCAATCTCCGACGCAATGCTCAGGAGGGCGTTGCGGAACTCGGTCTGGTTATTGGCCTGATAGGAACCGTAGCAGCTGTTCTTTCCAACACCGGGACTCACACAGGGATCGGTGCCAATTCCATTGGAGCACGACGCGTTTGCAGAGGATCCGCAACACCCCTTGCCAGCTGCCGCCGCAAGTTTGTTGTTGAACGCGGTATCGGTTCCACCACCGAGACCAACGACAAACATCGACTTGCCTTCATTTCGCAGCTGGCAGGCTCGCGACACTGCCGCTGACGCGTCGTTGGGAGCACCGTCGGTGATCAACACCCCGGCCGCCGGATAGTTCGTTTGATTCAACGACCAGCTGTTTCGCAGAGCATTGATGGCAGAATCCGTTGGCGTCCCCCCGTTGGGACCCGTGTTATTCATCGAGTTGACGATCTGGTAGCGACGATCCTCACCGGTCTGATACGCGATCGTCGTGTTTGGAAAGTACCCGATGCCAAACTTCACTTCGTCGGGAGCCGTCGATGACGTCAAAGACGCCAGCACCTGTCCGATGGAGCTTTTAGCAATCTCCCAGAGGGTCGGATTGCAGTAGGGCCCGTAGTAGTAGTTGCCGTAATAGTATATCCAGCAGTTGGTCCCTGTGTTCGCCATCGATCCCGAGCGGTCGAGCATAAAGAGCGCACCGGGCCGCGTGACCTCAACCTCAGTGACCTGAGTGGGGCTGCATGTGTCGTCGAAGTTCCACGCAAAGACCTGCGGCGTAAACATCACCGAGCTGATCACCGTTGCCACCGCCAGGACGAACGGTTTGCTGACTCGATTTTTCATTCGTTCCGAACCCATCGTACGCTCCTTATCGCGACGCCAAAGCGGGCGGTTAGCAATCTCTTAAATCTCGCTTACTGCGTGAACTTCCACGCTGATCTCAGGGGCAGCTGGCAGGTCGAACTCCGCGTCCACCACCACAAAATAGGTCCCGGAAGCAGGTGCCTCGTAGGTAAGCACCGAACCGAGAACCGCGCTCTCCAGGCACTCCGCAGTCTCAGAACAACTCTGCATGATCGAGACTCGGTAGAATCGAAGTGGGTCCGTGATCGTGATCTCGATGTTCTCGCCGGCCTCGACATGATCGACTTGAAAGACCACCTCTCGTCCGAGCGAGGGCGTATCCCAGCTGCAGCCAGTCGCGCCCTGATTATCGAAACTGTTGGAGAGCGCTTCCCCCGGAGCTTCGACGGTGACCGCGGAGTCCACCAGGATTGGGTTTGCACACGTGTCTCCGAGACACGCGTTGTCCTCACACCCCTGTGGACAATCCACGACAACACGGGTTGCTACCTGAGGAGAGGCGAACCCAGTCGTGCACGCTTCAATGCGTGCACCATCGACACAGGTGCGCTCACCCTCGGGCGAGCATGGGACAAGTGGCGTCACGTCGATCGTAATCGACGACGCCTCCGTCGGCCGTTCAACTGCAACGTAGAGCTCGACACCGCTGAGTGCATTGAAAGCGACGCCGGCGTCTACGCAAAATGCTCCGACTGCCGAGCACGTCGACTGCAACAAGGTAGCATCGGAAGACGGGAACGCGATCTGGCTATTTTCCGCCAACTCGAAGCGGAGAATGACCGAGTCGGTGGGCGCACTCCCCTCACAGGCATCAAACCCGGCGACAGTGCCCAGATCAGCACGAAGCTCGACCACATTCGCGCCGGCCTCGAGCACACCCAGATCAAGGGTAGCAGCGTCGCATTCGGTCGGCGGCTCCTCCGCATCCGGCTCCTCCGCATCCGACGCGTCGAGCTCCTCGGCGTCCGGCTCGTCAGCATCTGCGTCGGACGCATCCGGCTCATCGACATCCGCGTCAGCTGCGTCAGGATCTTCGGCGTCGGCATCGGGCGTCGTCGCATCCACATCGGTATCGTCGGCATCGTCCTCGACGTCGGTGGGATCCGCAGCGTCGGCGTCGGGCTGCCCGCCGTCCAGATCGCCGGAGTCGGTATCGGCTCCAACGTCCTCGGCGATATCGATGGGGCGGTCGGGGCCGTCGGGCTCCGAGGAGCAGGCCACACTGAGCGCGAGCGCGGCCAGGAGCGTCAGCGTGCGCCGAAGCAATGGCGTTTTATGAAAGGAAGGTCGCATCACTGCCCGACCTCGCTGATGTCGATCGACACGCTGTAGTCGCCCTGGCGCGGAGTGAGACTGTCGACGATGGCGAAGTAGTCGCCATCGGCGGGCACCGTAAACTCCAGGGTCTCAGCGGTGTCGGTGGCCGCCACACAGGTCGGCGTCGCCTCACAGGCGCTCATGATGCCGATCACCGCCGGCGCCTCATCGGCCGATGCATCGACGGTGACCACCTGGCCGGCACTCAGGCCGGGGAGCGAGAAGATCAGCTCCTGCCCCGAGGTGATCGGGCCGACGTCACCGCCGGTCGAGCAGCTCGGCGAGTCTTCCAGGTTGATCTCACCCGTGAACGCCAGAAACTCGCCGGTGAAGGTCGCCGAGGCGGTGACTTCCAGCGCGTTGTCGCAGGTATCACCCAGGCAGCTTCCATCTTCGCAGCCGGTGCCGCAGGCAAAGGATCGCTCTTCTTCACCATTGAAGCAGAGCACCCGGTTGTCGCCATCGCAGGAGTAGCTCCCGGGCGAATCGCAGACGAGTTCTTCTGTGGTCAGCTCCAGGGTGAAGTCTCCGACGCTGAAGTCGCGACGCGCCTCGACGATCAGGTAATACTGCGTACCCGGATAGGCGAAGAAGGTGCGCGTGTTGACGCCCTCGCTGCACCAGCCCTCGGCCTCGGCGTCGGAGCAGGCGTCTTCGCGAAGCTCCATCACGAGGCCGGTTCCCGAGCCGGTGAGGTTGGCGATCACGCGGGCGGGCTCGTCGACCTCAAAGGCGTAGACAGCCTCGGGGCTGGTGTCGTGATCGGGGAGCGAGCAGCGCGTCTTCAGCGTGTTGGGCTGGCCGTCAGGGTTGGCACTGAACTCGGCCGTCGCGCCGATCTCCAGCGCGCCCACCTCAAAAGGTGCCGCGCAGCTGAAGCCTTCCTCCGGCTCCGGCACGCACTCACCCTCCACACAGAGCTCGCCGGCCTCACAGGAAACGTCTTCGCAGAGATCGTCGACAGGATCGCCACCGTCGGCATCCGGGTCGGTGTCACCGGCGTCTTCGGCGTCGGGAGGATCGCCACCATCGGCGTCAGGACCGGCGTCCGCATCGGGATCGGTGTCCTCGCGATCAATTGTTTTAGGCGGCTCATCATCCCCGCAGGCTGCCAGCGGAAGCGCCAGTGCCAGCGAGGCGGTCAACATCCATCGATAAGAAAACGCGAGTCGCGCCATGATCATCACCCTGGTATCGGTCAGCCCGCGAGCACTTCGGGCTCAGTCTTTAAGGCGGTCAGGTTGTCGCTGAAGTAGCGTTGGCCAAGTATGCCACAAAATGTTGCGAAGATCCTCACCTGCTCGCAACTATTTTAGAGACAATCCCGTCGGGTTGCCAGCACAAGCCCTCTTATAAGGGGGCACGGGTGCGCTCCCAACATTCGATTTGACACCCTGTGGGGCCGACGCTATATCAAGCCCCCTTTCAGGAGCCCCGCCAATGCGGCGCTCCCTACCGTCGCGCCCGGCGCGATCCCGTTGCGTTACCGAATTTCCGTCGTTTTTTCGTAAAACGAGAAGAGATAAACAGGCTCCTGGCATCACGCCGGACAAGTGGATGGAAGCGAGATGAAAACCTTCAGCGCCAAAGAATCGGAAGTTAACCGTCAGTGGTTTGTCGTCGACCTGGAAGGGGAGACGGTGGGTCGGGCGGCGGCCAAGATCGCCACGATCTTGCGCGGCAAGCACAAGCCCACCTACACCCCGCATGTCGATTGCGGTGATTTCGTGATCTGCGTCAACGCCGACAAGATCGCCTTCACCGGCAAGAAGCTCACCGACAAGGTCTACAACCGTCACTCCGGTTACCCGGGTGGCCTTAAGTCGATCACTGCCGGCGATCTTCTCGACAAGAAGCCGCAAAACGTCATCACCTACGCGGTCCAGGGCATGCTGCCCAAGACGAAGCTTGGCCGCGAGATGATCAAGAAGTTGAAAGTCTACGCCGGCGCCGAGCACCCGCACCAGGCTCAGCAGCCCCAGGCGCTCGAACTTTAATTGTAAAGTGAGCGTCCCGGATGTGGACGCATAGAAAGAGAGAGATTCTCATGGCACAAGCGGAACAGTATCACGCGATCGGTCGTCGCAAAAAAGCCAGCGCGCGCGTCTTTTTGCGCCCCGGCGCCGGCAAAGTCACCGTCAACGGTCAGGACGCCGACGAGTATTTTGCTCGCGACACCCTGATGATGATCCTTCGTCAGCCCCTGGAGCTCACCGAGACCCTGGGCAAGTTCGACCTCTTCTGCACCGTCCAGGGCGGCGGCAAGAGCGGTCAGGCCGAAGCGATCAAACTCGGCGTTGCCCGCGCCCTGCTGCTGGTCGACGGCGGCATGCGCGAGCCCCTCAAGCGCGGTGGCTTCCTCACCCGCGACGCCCGCGTCAAAGAGCGTAAGAAGTACGGTCAGAAGGGCGCCCGCGCGCGCTTCCAGTTCTCCAAGCGCTAAGATTCGAGAGCTGCACCCGGCTTCAACCAACAAGCCCGCCAGAGATGGCGGGCTTGCTGCGTTTGAGCCCCATGGTCGCGCTCGCCATCTATGAGCACAGCATCTCAGCAGACCTTCCGAAAGTCAGGGAGCGGGAGCACACAAAAAAACCGACGCCCGCAGGCGTCGGTTTTTTCAATGACCGTCCTTTTAGAACGCGGCGAACTTTCGGCGCTCAGCCCCCCTGCTCTTCTCCCGCGTTTTCGGTCTCTTCGACCTGATGAAGTCCACGCTCCTCAAGCAACTTCTTTGCCTGGGTGGCGCGCGGGTGCGCCGGGTGAACCTCGATAAGATCGGTCCAGGCGGTGAGCGCACGGCCCGGCTCATCGAGCTGCAGGTAGGCTTTGCCCAGCAAAAAGAGCGCCTCCGGGTCGAGCCCCAGTCCGGCGAAGTTGCGCAAGAGGTGGGTCAGGCGCTGCGCTGCGGCGCGGGGGTTGTCGCGCTCCAGGTAATAGGTCGCCACATAGAACTCGTAGTCGGCCAGACGACGCTGGGCGTCGCGCATCAGGCCGCGCGCCTCGGCGGCGTATTCGGAGTCTTCGTAGCGCTGCAAGAAGATGCGCATCTCGCGCACCGCATCGCGCGTGGAGCTTAAGTCGCGCTCGTAGGCCGGCGGCAGCACGAAGAAGTCCGAGGGCATCTGCTCGTAGAAGGAGAGCGCGATGCGCCAGTGGGCGTACTCCACCTTTTCATGGCGCGGGTAGAGCTGAATGAACGCCCGGTACTGCTCGACCGCCGAGGCGTTCTGATCCTGCTCAAAATACGCGTCGGCGATGCGCAGGTGCGCCAGAGCTGCCCAGCGGCTGTAGGGGAACTGGTTTCGCACAGTGTTGTAGAGGCGCATCGCTTCGAGGTAGTCGCGGCGCTCAAAGCGCTGCTCACCGGCCTGAAAGTAGGCCTCGGCCTGATCGCTGTACGAGAGGTCCTGCTGCTGAGGTCCACTCGCGCAGCCGGCAGGTGCCGTGGCGAGAAGTCCCAGCGCCAGGAGGCGAGCGATCAGCGGGGGTCGAGACAAGATCCGGCGCAACATGGGCGGTGCTCCAATCATTTTTGGTGATCACACAAGGCCTGCGCCGCACCACTGCAGCACGAGCTCGCCGGCGGACCATAGCGGCTTGCCCCTCGATCGTAAACTCAAGCGCGCCGCCGGGGGAAACCTTTGATCTTCTGGCCTGCGATCTGCATATATGGCACACACAACCGGCGCCTAGGCGCTGGATGCCAGACGCTTTACCCAACGCTGGTGCAACTCTACTCCATCTGTTCCCCGGCAGGATACGTATGAAGGTGCTGCTCAAACTTTTTCTGACCTGCGCGCTGCTGATCTCGGGGGGATGCAGCGAGCTCGTCGAGAACCTCTGCCGTTACGACGCCGACTGCCAGTCGACGCAGCACTGCATCGATCTTCAATGCGTGGATGCCTGCGCCGACGACAGTGAGTGCTCCGAGGGCCGCCGCTGCTTGAGCTACCAGCGCAGCGGGGAGGTCGAGCCGGTGGACGCCTGCCTTATCGATGATCGGGTCCCCTCCGATGTGATGTGCTCCAGCGATGAGCAATGCCGCGAGGAGCTCAACAGCGCACGGGTTTTCTGCGGGCTCGACGGCCGCTGCGCCTACCGCGTTGATGAGAGCGACGCCGGCGCCACGGATACCAGCTCCGGCGAAGATGCCTCCACGGAAGAAGATGCCTCCGAAGGGCTGGAGCCTGCCCTGGTGCTCTTGATTGAGCAGAGGTTTCCCGAGCCCGATCCGGGCTCCGGGGGAGATGTCGGAGCCGACGTCGGCACCGACGCAGACGCCGGGTTCGATACGGGGTTCGGCGACGCAGGAGCGGACCCGGTCGCCCCGGAGGTCGCGCCGGTGCGTATCGGCGCGGTGATCGCGCGCAGCCCCTCGGGAAGCGCCGAAGCTTACGGTCGCGTGCTCCGATTCGAGCCCACCGGCGAGGAGCCCTTCGCGCCCCACCTCCAGCCCGCCCCGGTGGCGCTGGACGAGGGGGAGATGTGCATCAAAGACGCCGCTCAGGCTCGCTTCAGCTCTCTGGGTGGCCCCGGCGGCTGGATGCTCGTCGAGTTTGTCGATGGTTACGGCGACCGTGTCTCCCCCGGGGCTGACTGGAGCGTGGAGATCTTCGCGGAGAGCCCCATCTGCCCGCTGGGCCATGAGGTGCAGCCCCCCTCGGATTTGCCCGCCGGGAACTACCGCGCCACCCTCTGTGCCGGAGAGCCGGAGGCCATCGAGGTGGAAAGCGACTGTGGAGAAGCGGAAGTCGAGGCGCAACAGGGCTTCACTGAATTTGTGGTGACTCTGTGAGCCTCATCGTATATAAAGCGCCTCGATAGCAGCAGCGACGGAGCCAGGTGGCGGGTAGGTTGAAGCGAAGCCGCTTGCGCCAGGCAACTCGCGTGTGTGTCTTTTTGGAAGTGCTGGTGTGATTTGGCAAGAAGGTTGCAAGAGCTCTGAGCGTGAGGCCATCGGGTCTCTCGGAGAAGAGGTCTTCGACTCAAACCCCATGAAAAGGAAGTGATTATGGACATCAAGCGTAATGTAGCGGGATTGTTTTTTGTGGCGGTCGGCGGCCTGGGTCTGCTGGCGGCGTGTGGTGAGATCGACAACGGCGAAGAGTCCTGCACCTTCGACGACGATTGCACCGGCGGTCAGGTCTGCGATCTGACGATCTGCGTGGATACCTGCGAAAGCACCGCGGACTGCTCCACCGGCGAAGAGTGTGTCGCTCGCCCCGGTGGCGCCGAAGGCATGGTCTGCCGCGCGGCTGAAGAGCCCGGTGATGACTGCCGCGACGCCGGCAACGAGTGTTCCGACGGTCTGATCTGTGACGAGTTCACCGGTGACTGCGTTGAGCCCGGCCAGGAGACCCCCGAGTACTACACCGTGCGCATCAACGACGTGACCGACGTGGAAGCTCCGGACCGCTGCGAAGACTCCACGTTTGGCTACAACACCGCCGGTGCCAAGATCATGTACGTGCAGCTTCAGGACTCCACCGGCGCCGTGATCGCTTACGGCACCTCGGTTGGGGCGGACTACGCTCAAGGCACGGACTTCATCAACGACTTCGACGTGATCGACGGCGCGGCCCCCAACCTGGTCGACCAGTGCCCGGTTGATGAGGCGTTCGTGCGTGGCGACGACGGTACCGAGTTTGACACCAACTTCACCGACCAGACCGTTGTGGCCCTGGGCTGCGGCGGCTCGCTCTACGTGCAGTTCCTGGACGGGAACGACGACCCGATCCTCCTCGACGAGAGCCACACCATCACCGTTGGTGAGTTCGGTCCGGCCTGCAACGACACCGCGCAGACCGCTGCTGACTACTACGACGTCTACATCTGCACCGACGCCGGCAGCAACGTCTCCACCCCGGACAACTGCGATGAGGTTCCCCTCAACGCTGAAGCGATGACCGGCGTGCTGGGCACCCAGGTCTCGCTGCCCGAAGTTGCCGAGTAAGTCGCATCGCTTTGATGTGACACCTCGACGCTTGAGGTAAAGGACGGGCCGCCATCGCATCGATGGCGGCCCGTTTTGTTTGGAGACGACGATGGCAAAGTCCAAGACTCGGACGTGGGCGGCGGCCCTGGCGGCGATGGTGCTGATCTTCGGAAGCGGTTGCGGTCCGGAGGAGGAGGTGCCCCTGTGTCGCAGCGATTACGAGTGCGATCCGGGGCTTGTGTGTGAGCCGTCCGGCTGTCGCACTGCGTGCGAAGAAGATGCGGATTGCCGTCTGGGGCAGCGCTGCGTGTTACGCCGCGTGGAGGAGGGGCGAGTGTGTGGGCGGGCAAGCTGAAGACGACGTTGTGCGCCCCGCCCTCTTGCACAACGACGAGGTTGCGCCCGCGGGCGCGTTTATGACACGGCGACCGTCACTCGTCTTTGGACTCGCCGCCAAAGAGCGCTTTGAGACGCAGTGATGCCGACTCCCCGCTTGCGGAGAGGGCCTCGGAGAGGTCTCTGAGGCTTGCGCGCAGGGCGCCCGGAGCGGGCCAGCCGGAGCGCCGGCGGCCGAGCAGGTTGTCGGCGTAGAGCACAGCGCAGAGCTGGCGGCGCACCTTGCCCGAGGCGGTCTTCGGCACCGAGCGCGGCGGCAGATGCATCAGCCGCACCGGATGCACATCGAGGTGGGCAGCGAGCAGCGCGTTGATGCGATCGTCGAGTTCGTCGGCGTCGGCGCCGGTCTGAACCTCAAAGGCCACGACCAGGCGATCCTCATCGCCGTGGTCGGGAGCGGCGAATATCGCCGTGCTGCCCGAGCGCACCCCGTCGACGGAATCCACAAAAAGCTCGACCTCCTCGGGGAAGATCAGGCGTTTGCCCCGGGCTGCCTCAATGCAGTCGGAGCGGCGGCTCACATAAAAAAGATCGCCGTCGGCCACATAGCCCAGATCGCCGGTGAGCAGCCAGCCGTCACGAAGGC
Organism: Lujinxingia vulgaris; assembly: GCF_007997015.1. Classification (NCBI taxonomy): domain Bacteria; class Deltaproteobacteria; order Bradymonadales; family Lujinxingiaceae; genus Lujinxingia; species Lujinxingia vulgaris. The sequence continues at coordinate 50,947 of NZ_VOSM01000002.1, read as the reverse complement.
AGGTGGGTTGAACCTCGCCCGGGTCGCGCACCGTGGCTTCCACATAACCGGCCATCACCGTGGGGCCCTTGATGGCCACTTCGCCCAGACATCGCTCGGGGAGCTCGTTGCCCCGGGCGTCGATCACGCAGAGCTCCACCGGGTCCAGCGGGCGGCCCACCGAGACGACGTGCATGCGCTCATAAGGTGAGGGCGCGCCGGCCTCGGGAAGGGGCTCAGCGCGACGCTCCCACTCCAGAGTGCGGCGGTTGATGCCGTCGATGCGCGGGGCCTGCCCGGCCGGGTGAAAAGCAATGCCGAGGGTGGCCTCGCTCATGCCGTAGACGGGCATCTGCGCCCAGTTTTGCAGCCCGAAGGTCTTAAAGCGCTCGCGAAAGCGGTGCATATGCTGGGCGCGCACCGGCTCCGACCCGTTCATCGCGATGCGCCAACTCGAGAGGTCCAGCCCCTCCAGCGCGGAGTTCTGGCAGCGACGTACGCTGTAGTTGTAGGCGAAGTTCGGTGCCAGGCTCAGCGTGGCGCGGTGGTCGTGGATCGCCCAGAACCAGTCTTCGGGCTGGTCCAGAAAACGCTCCGGGGGCATGAGCACCAGGCGAATATCCCAGTGCATCGCAAAAAAGACCGCGCCCACCAGCCCCATGATGTTATCGAGGGGCAGCCAGGAGACCTGCACATCTCTGGAAGACGCCTCAATGCGCCGGCCAATGGCCTCAAGCGCGATGCGCAGGCCGGCGTGCGTGAGCATCACCCCGCGCGGCGACCCGGTCGTCCCGGAGGTCGACTGGATGTAGGCCACCTCATCGGGATCAGGCTCATAGGCCTCAAACTCCACATGGGCGGGCTGGCCGGCGAGCAGGCGCTGCGGGTCGAGCACGTGCTCCAGCGGGTGGGGGGGCCAGACGCCTGGCCAGCCGGACTCGGCGCGCACCCCCAGGTCGGCGCAGAGCAACACGCGCGCATCATAGCGGCGCGCGATGCGCCGCCAGCGCATCAGGTTTGTGAGCCCCTTAAAGGCGTCGATCTCGCGCGGCCAGGGAAGCGGCACCGGCACCGCGCCGAGCGCGCAGACGCCAAAAAAGCTCATCAACGCATCAAAGCAGGTGGGCTGCGCCACCAGTACGCGCTCGCCAGGGGCGACACCCCGGTCTTTGAGCGCGTGCGCCACGCGACGCGCGCCGGCGAGCAGCTGGGAGTAGGTCCGAAACTCCTGGGCGCCGCGCTCATCGCGCATGTAGATGCCACGCGCTGGCGAGCGCTGCGCGCGGGTCTGAAGAAGACCAAAGAGCGAAGACCAGGCGCGGCTTCGAGCCTGCTCATCATCATAGAAATCGTGGGCCATAGCGCGGCTCATCATCCAGGTCATCATCGCGGGCCCTGACTGGCCCCTTTTGCAGGTTGTAGCCCGAAGGCCCCGACGCTGTCGACGCCGGCGCGGGATGTTGGAAGAAATTGCCCCGGCGCGTATGTTTGCGATCAGTGGGGAAACTCGCCATTGGCGAGTCAGGTTAGCTGCGCGCCTCCATCCCGTGCGAACACACCACCCGGGGCGCCGAACATGTCGCGAGGATTCTAATGTCAGCCATCCTATATTTTTTCGTAAGCTTCATCGTGCAGGCCATCGCGCTTAAAGCGGCGCTCTCGATGGTGGGTCACGGCAACACGTCGAACGCGCTCTCCAAAGCGGTGGGGATCTCGCTCTTTCTGAACGTGCTGCTCTTCTTCGTGGGGCTTGTGCCGATCCTGGGCTGGGTGCTCAAGCCGCTGATCTGGCTGCTGGTCGTGATGAGCGCCTACAACACGAGCTTCTTCAAGAGCATGGGCGTGGGCGTGGTGCAGGTCTTTTTGCAGTGGGGCATCGCGCTGGTGCTCTCCTGGCTCGGATTCAGCATGGCCTTTGCCGGCCTCTAAACTCGCCGCCCCTGACATCTGACGTAAAAAAGCCGCCGCTCCCCGAAGGAGCGGCGGCTTTTTTATGCGTTACGAGGGCTGCGGCAGGCTCAGCCTTCGATCTTCTCGCGGGCCATGATCAGCTCATGAATGAACTCGGCGAGCTGACGGCCGATGTAGGCCATGGCGCTGATCTCCTGGCCGGCAAAGGAGCTCGCGCCCTTCTTATTGATAACTTCGATCGCGCCGTAGACGCGCCCCTCAAACTGCACCGGGGAGCAGGCCAGGCTGGTGGTCTCGTAGCCCAGCGACTCCGAGATCTCTTTGTAGAAACGCGGGTCCTGGTGCACGTCGCTGATCGCCAGGCTGACGCCCTCGCGGGCGCAGAAGCCGACGATGCCCTGCCCCATCGGCACGCGGAAGCTCATGATCTCATCGGCCTTGGGCCCGCGGGCCGCAGCGAAGTAAAGCTCGCGGCCGTTGACGTCGGCGAAGAGGATGGAGCCGCTCTCGGCGTTGAGCTTCTCCATGACCATGTCCATCACGAAGTTGACGACGTCTTCGAGCGCCATGTTGTTTTCGTGGATGGCCTGGATCTCCAGGAACACATCTTCGATGAGGTTGGCGGCAACCTTCTCGTCGGTGCGGCCAATGGACACCGCGCTACGCTCGTCGGTCTTATTGCGCGACTCGCTGATGACGCGGGGCTTCTCCTCAACGTCTTCGCGCTGCAGCGTCTCGAAGGTCGAGGAGCTGATGCGCATTTTGCCGTCGTCGGACTGCCATTGCTCGGGTTCGGGTTCGGGCTCGGGCTTCGCTTCGACCTTCGGCTCGGGTTTGGGCTCGGGCTTTGCTTCGACCTTCGGCTCAGGTTTGGGCTCGGGCTTTGCTTCGACCTTCGGCTCGGGTTTGGGCTCAGGCTGAACCTCAACCTTCGGCTCGGGTTTGGGCTCGGGCTGAACCTCAACCTTCGGCTCAGGTTTGGGTTCCGGTTTCGCTTCGGGTTTCGCCTCGGGCTCGGGGCGCGCGAGGGGTTCCATCTTGACGGTGGCCGCCTGGGGAGGCTCGGGCTCGGCGTCGGCCTGGGCTTCAAGCTCGCGAATGATGAAGACCCGCTGGCTGGTGGCGTCGGTGACGTGAATGGAGTTGTCACTCTTAATGTCGCACATCACGTTGCGAACCATGCCCTCGCCGAGGCGCTCCAGGCCGGCTTTAAGGGCCTGCGTCCAGTTGCTGGCCTCGACCTGAATGGTCACATCGAAGCCATCTTCTTCGGCCGCCGGGATGAACACCTCGTATTGCATCAACGCCTCCTCAAAGGGAAAAGCAAAAGCTGGGGTCGTAGAATCGTCTAAAAAGATCAGGTCGGCTGGCGCACGCCGCAGGCGCCATCACGGCAGCCCCCGTGGGAGTCGCAGTCTTCGGGCTCAAAGCCGTCGACGAAGTAGCCGAGCTCGACCAGGTCGTGGGCCTCCACCCAGCGCAGGCTCTCGCGGGCGCCGGAGGAGAGGTTGCAGGAGCAATGCATGCAGATCTCGACGAGCTCATCGCCCTCGAGATCATGTGCGGCCAGGACGGTGCGCTGGCATTGAGGGCAGTGTCCGACGCGAAAGCCGGGGATCTCGGCGGCCGGTTCCATAAGTTGTGCGCTCATAGGCTAAAAACTCCGCGAAGCCATGTGCTCATCGCGCCGTCTCGCTCGGGGGCGCAGGCGCGATCATGCGAGGGCTCCAACATAGCGCTGCGAGGCACTGGCGAGCAAGGCGCAATCGGGCAGAGCCCCCTCGGTGAGGCAGCCTGTGAAGAGGGGACAAGGCCTGGCGAGTTCAGGGGGAGTCGGGGGGATCTTCGGGATCGGCAGGACTCGCCAGATTCCGGCCGGCGGCGCTGGCGAGCCGGTCGACGAGGTCGACTATGATGCTGGTGAGCTCGGAGAGAACATGGGGGTCGGTGGCCATGGCGTTGAGCAGGGCCTCGCGGGCGCCGGGGAGGTTAAGCGCGGGCTGCGCGCTGAGTTTTTGGTCGACGATGATCTCCAGCCCCTGCCGGGGGAGGTCGGCGGCGAGTGAGGGGTCGCGCATGGCAGCGGCGACCAGCGTCGCGAGCGAGGCGGTGGCCGGATGCACCGGAAAGGCCGAATAGGACGAGGCCGGCGCGCTGACCTCCGGCGCGGCATCGGAGGCGGCCGCCGGGGCGCCCTCAAGCGGGGCGGCGCCGGAGATCGCGGCGGTGATCCGGTGTTCAAGCGAGGCCTCGAAGTCATCGAAAGCGCCCTGCTCAATGATCGGTGGCAGGTTTGAGATGTTCATAACACATCACTCCGAGAGCCCGGTCGCCGCGGCGCGCCGGCAGAAAAACGTACGTGTTGAGTTCGCCGGGCGCGCGGCGCTCTGTGACGACGCGACACGTTAGCGAGGTAAGGAGTCGTGCTGCGCTCCGGATCGCAAGTTCCGGAGCGCAGCGGGTTTCGAATCAGGCGATGGGCTGCGGCTCATCGTCGAGGTTGACCTGAAGGGGTTTCGGCAGCTCGTCGGGGGGGATCTGCGACCAGGTCTCTCGGAGCGCGAGCGCGAGCTCGGCGTGCGGGCTCTGTGCCAGGGCGTCGGCGTCGATGTCGTCGAGCACGCGCCAGGCGCGGCGGTGGCGTCCGGCCAGAAAACAGGCCTCGGCCATGTAGATGCTCGCCAGGATGTCTCCGCGGTGGCTGCGTTGCACCTGCTGCAGCGTGCGGATGGCCTGAGGAAGTTGGCCGCTGGCAATGAGGATCCCACCTTTAAGAGTAAGAGGCAGCGGGTGATTCGGCAGCAGCTCGGCGGCGCGCTCGCAGGCCTCAAGCGCCTCGGTGCAGTGACCGTAGGTGATGAGCAGATAGGCCCGTTGAAGTTCTTGATGGGCCCGGTGACGGGCGTCTTCGGGCGTGGCGAGTTCGGGGTGTTGAGATGAGGGCATAAGGGCTCCGTAGACGATCAGGCGTGCATGTTGTTGATGGCGGCTTTGGCGGTGTCGTGGCGGACTTTCATCAGGTTGGAGAGGGTGGAGAAGCGGCGGTTGTCGGCCTGCATCTCGGTCTGAAGTTGAAGGTACTGGAGGTTGAAAACCTGGCTCTGCTTCTGCATGTCGAACATGCGATCGAGCTGGTCGCCCTGGCCTCCGGGGGTCAGGCCGCCGGGGGAGGTGGCTTTGAGTTCACGCAGGCCATTGGCGGCCATGCTCACGAGCTGGCCGCCCGGAAAGATCGGGGCGACAGCGGCCACCGCGGCCAACCCGCCGTCGGCGACCTTGGAGAGCACCTGACGAAAACGCCCCCCGTTAGGGTTGGCGGTCTGAGCGAGGTCTTGAGAGATGGGTGGGCTGTTGGGGGAGCCGATCCCGTTGATGCCGGACATAGTTGCCTCCTGGGTCAATCCGTTGCCGAAGAACGATGGGCAGATGATGCGCCCTGATCCTGTTATCGAGCGTTCTGCGGCGATCTTGCGTGGAGACCCCAACTTTTTTTGCGCGAGCGCCTCCGGGCCACGCCCTACCTTGTGGTGCGGAGGCGCCCCGGCCTATACTTGAGGCGCAGCGCGGGCTTCGCCTGGCGGGCCGAAATGCTGCGGGCGATCGCCCTGTTCTGCTGACGCGAGATGATCTTCGAGGCCCCAATGACCCAGAATCGACTCAAAATTAAAGCGCACTCCCTGGACCTGGAACTCACCGGGGAGGCCGCCTACGTGGAGGACGCCTACCAGGCGATCCGCTCGGTGGTGCTGCAGCGCTTCGCGCAGACGCTGGAGTCCGATGAGGCCGGCACCGCCGAGAAGGAGAAGAAGCGCAGCAACACCCAGCCTCTCTACCGGGCCGACGGGGTCAAAGAACGCATCGCGCCGTCGCGGGAGATGGCCGAGAACCATCTTCATCTGGTGGTGTGCAGCGAGCTCTACCACAAGGTCTCGGTGCTGGCGCGACCGGAGCTGGCCAACACGATCTTCGGCAAGGTTTTAAGCGCCGATCGCATCGATCATGTCTACATCGATGAGGCTGACCTCGGGTCGTTGGAGCGCCACTTTGAGGTCGGCAAGACCTTATGGCGCGAGCTCACCGCCAGTGGACGGGCGGTGGTGCATGGCGAGGGCTCATGAGCCAGGTTGAGATCATCGTGGGGCGAGGCTGGAAGGAAGATGTGCGCTACCTGAGCGCGCTCGATCCGCTGCGGCCGGCCGAGAGCGCGATGAGCCTGCTGGAGATCTGCGACATCATCGACATCGTGGTCGACGGCACCAACTTGACCGCGTCGATCCCCGAGGAGGCCATCTTCGGGGTGGTCGGCGGGCTTCTGGAGGGGCTTGTGGCGCTCTCCCAGGGGACGCGCACCAAGGTGATTCTGGAGTTTCCACACGAGCCCTGGGAGCTTGTGCTGGTGGCGCGCGAGCGCAAGCTCTTTGTGAGCGCTTACAGCCTGGGGCGAGAGAAGCAGGTGGTGGCGCGCGATCTTCCGATCGATGCAGCGGCGTTTGTGGGCGCGCTGACCGAGGCGGCCGAGGAGCTGCTGCGGGAGCTTTTTAGCATCTCGGAGCGCTTCTCTTCGGATCGCTACGTGCGCCAGCTCAGCCAGTGGCTGGGGGTGCTCAAGCGGGGGCGCCAGCTCAGCTACGGGGCGGCGGTGCCCATTGAGCGGGAGCCGCTGGCCGACCGAGCCTCGGCGACCTCCTCGACCGAGGGGCTGACGCTGGGCTACGAGCTGGTGAGCGACGACGCCGGGCTGCGGGGCTACCATGGCGAGCAGGTCTTTGATCTGCATGCGCTGCTCTTTGCCGGCACGTTGCGGGCGGAGCTCGGTGATGCGGCGGTGGAGCTTTCGCCAAGATACCCCTTTCTGGGTATGGGGAGCCTGCTGGATCGCGCGCGGCAGCTCTTAAGCCACCTGGAGGCGCGCAGCGAGGGGACGCTGGAGTTGATCGAGCCCCTGCCTCACCTCGATTTTAAGGTTCGCGACGAGGGATCGCGTTGGGAGGTGGAGGTTTCCGGGGAGCGCTGGTCGGTGAGCCCCACCGAGTGTCTGGACCGGATGCTGACGCTGGCCGAGCTCTTCGTGCAGGATTTGCTGGAACTCAACCCGCGGCTGGAGCTCAATCAGCGCTTTGTGGATCTGGATGAAGAGGTGCAGAACCTGCGCCGGTGGCATCGCGATCTCTGCGGCAACGATCTCTACCACGACGCGCCCGAGGCGTACCTGCGGGCCCAGGGCCACATGCAGCCCGAGGAGCCCGAGGCGGCGCCGGCGCCGGGGTTTGCCTGGCCGCTGAGCGAGGTGCACACGCTCTTTCCCAGAGCGCGCTGGGAGTACCGGCGCGCGGGGCTGGACTTGAGCACAGCCAGGCTGGTGGGGAGCGGGTTGCTGGTGTCGACGCCGATCAGCACCGTGATGCTCGACGCGCGCAGCGGGCAGGAGCGTTGGATCTGGAGTGAGGCTCGCTCGCCAGTGGAGGCGCGGTGGCGAGCGCGTGCGGCCGGCCCCTGGGTGGTGGTGGCCGAGGGTCAGGGACGGGTGCGCTGGCTCGAAGTTGCGAGCGGAGCGCCGGCGGGTAGTGTGGCGCTGGGCACCGGCTTTGGGGCGCTCCACGAGGTGGCGTATTACCCTGCGGAGCGACTACTGGTGGTGGCCAGCGATCAGGGAAAGATGGCCGGTGTGGACCTGGATCGCGAGGTCGTTCGCTGGCGTTTTGCGGTGGGTCCGGCGCGCTTTAGCGCGTTGATTTTTGATGGACCGCTGATCTGCGCGCGCACCACCGAGGGGCAGCTCATCGCGCTGAGCCCGGGTCAGGGGCAGGTGCTCTGGCGAGTGCGTATCGGCGGGCATTCCGAGAACGGGGTGATGGTCCACCAGGGGCGTTACTACGCGGTGACCCATGATGCGCACCACCGGGGCTCCACGGTGCACGCGTGCTATCCCTTTACCGGGCGCTCGGTCTGGCAGGTGCGTCTGGCAGGCTGGGTCTGCGGCTCGCCGAGCTTTATCGACCAGTGGATGGTGGTGCCGGTGGAGCGGCACGGGCAGGTCTCGCTCTGCGGCATCGCGCTTGAGGCCGTGCAGCCTCAAGTCAGCTGGCGAATCGACCTGCTCAGCGCGGGGCTCTACGAGCCCACCCCGGCGCTACCGATTGAGATTGAGGGGCAGTGGCATGGCATCGTGCGCACCGACCGCGGTGAGACGACCTGCTTTCGGGTGGTCGACGGTGAGGTGCGCTGGCAGGCGATGCCCGCCCGCGAGAAGTTGTTGCTCTACGGCAACCTCGAGCTCTTCACGATCGGCGACGCGCTGCTCAGCGTGGGCGAGGAGGTCAGTGTGCGGGCTCTGCACAGCGGGCGGAGACTTCACACCTTCGAGGCCATGGAGAGCCCGGAGCAGGCGCTACTCTCGGCGCCCTTTCAGCTCATCCTTGGTGAGCAGGCCACCGAGCACGGGGAAGACGACGTGCTGGCGGCCTGGAGCGTCGACCACTTTATGGCCGTGCTTGAGGGCGGCGGAGGCTAAAGCCTCCCGCCACACGCTACGTCATATGTTGAGGGGGGATCAGATGCCGAAAAAGAGGCGCTTGGCAAAGTCGCTGGAGAGCTCCGACTCGAAGATCTTCCGGGCGGCTTCGCGGATGTCGTACTCCACGCGATTGAAGGTGAAGGTGCGCGCTTCGGTGTCGTAGACGCCGTAGCAGGCGCGGTTGTCGTTGTCGCGGGGCTGCCCGACGCTCCCCACGGTGACGATGTACTTGCGCCCTTCCTCAAACGTGATCGTGGGGCCGAAGACCTCCACCGCGCCGTCTTCGGGGTGCAGGCTAAAGGACTTGGTCAGGTGGGAGTGCCCGATGAAGGTGATCTCGTTGAGCTCGTCCCAGTGCTCGATGAGCTGGTTGGCCTGCTGGAGGTTGAAGACGTACTCGAAGTCTTCTTTGTTGATGGGCGAGCCGTGGCAGAAGCACAGGTTATCCCAGTCCTCGCGGTAGGGGAGCGTGCGCAGCCACTCGTGGTGGGTCTCTTCGAGCTTGTTGGCGTGCCAGTCCAGGGCGTTGCGGGCGGCGTCGTAGTAGTACGCGTAGTTCATGCGACCGCAGACCGCCGCGTCGTGGTTGCCGAGGATGGTGACCTCGGCCAGCTCACGAACGACCTCGCAGCAGGCGTTGGGCTCGGCTCCGTAGCCGACGACATCGCCCAGGCAGACGAAGGTGTCGATGGGGGGCTCGTGGGCCTTATAAGCCTCCACGACCGGCTTGAGGGCGTCGATGTTGGCGTGAACGTCGCTGAAGATTCCGATGAGCATGCGTGAACCGCGTCTGGCTGGTGATTAAGCGGGGCGCCACAGTGAGGGGGCGCAGAGGTCCCCCCACTATGGAGCCGGGGCGCCGGGAAGTAAACGGTGGAGTGACCGGGCTTAGCCGGCCAGCTGGCGCGCGCGCTTTGCGGCGCGGCGCAGGTGTTTGCTGCGGTCGCTGGCGAGGGAATCCAGGGTGCCCGGGCGCGCAGCGTCGAGGTGAGCCAGCGCAAGGGCCAGGTGCTCATCCTCGGGGCTCGACTTAATCGCGCGAGAGAGCGGGTCAACCAGCGCGTCGCCAAAACCGGCCAATACGCCGGCGAGCTCGTCGGGGTTTCCGCGCTGGTGCTCATCGCCCAGGGCCTTTAGCAGCGCGTCGATCGCCTCGGCGTGACCGGCCTTCACCAGCGTGCGCGCAATGATCAAGGTGGCCGCAGCGCCGGAGGTGGGCAAAAGGTTGCTCAGATGGGCGGTGAGCCTGTCAGCGCGCGCTTCCATAAAGCGCGCCAGCGCGTCGCGCTCGGCGCTGCTCATCTTCTCGCTCTCCTCGAGCACCTCGCTCAAGGCATCTGGCGAGTAGCGCTCCACGAGCACCTGGGCGACCTCCAGGCGGCCGGCCGGATCGCCAAGGCGCGAGTGGAGATCTTTGCGTTTAGCCTTCTCCATCGCCGGCAGCTCTTCGATCAGCGTGGTGTCGACCAGAAAGTAGGTCGTACCGCTGGCCGGGACGGTGTGTTCGATGATCATCGCGTCGAGGTCGACCTCGGATTCCTCAACGATCTCAAGCACTTCGTCATCGTCGAGGTCGATAGCTTCGGCCTCCACGCTGTCGTCTTCGGCGTCAAGCATCTCCTCGTAGTCCTGAGCGCGCTTGAGGCTGAGCTCGGCCAACTCCAGCACGTCGGGCTCCGGGGTCACCCCGTGGCTTTGCGCCAGCTGGATGAGCGCGTCCCAGTTTTCCCATTGCTGGAGGGGGTCGAGGTCATTGGGGCGAACGCCGACGCAGAGCTCGGCGAAACTCGCCAGCAGGCGCTGAGTGAGGCTGATGCGATCGGTGATGATGGACTCATCGATGGCCACCTGCTGGAGCTCGTCACCCAGGGCGATGCCCCAGTTGAGCGCCTGGCGAGCGACGCGCTTCTGGATCTCGCGGAAGTGCGAGAGCGGGAAGGCGCGGTTGCCGATGAGGTAGGCGACCTGCTCGGAGCGCGACCAGTAGCCGACGACGCCGGCAGCGAGCAGGGCCTCGGAGGCGCTGTCGATGCGCGAGAAGCGCCCGTCGACGAAGGGGTGGCGCATCTGTCCGACGAGCTCGACCTCGCCAAGCGCGATAGCGGCGCGGGCCTCGGAGTCGTCGCCCTTAAAGGCCTCGCGCCAGGCGCGGGCGCGCTCCCGGGCCCAGGCGATGTTGGCGGCAATGGGCGCCCCGCCCTCCCAGGAGATCGCCGGGCTGGCGTCTTTACCGTAGATCACAAGGCTCAGATGCTGGTCGCGTGCCAGGGTGTCGAGGACGGCGCGCTCGTGATCGTCGACATCCGCCAGGGGCGCGGCCACCGCGTCGAGAAGATCGCCGGCGTCGTCAAACGCGGCCAGCGTCAGCGCCATCACCGGCACGCCGGCGACGTCATGAAGTTGAAAGAAGAAGCGAACTTCGGCGGCATCGTCAAAGGTCGCGACGCGCTCATCGCTGAGCGAGTAGCCCACCTGCACCAGATCGGAGCTCTCGCGCACAAACACCAACTCGCCGCCGGCGACTGCGTCGAAGTCTTCGGGGAGCTCGGCCGGAGTGGCGCGCGCCAGCTGATGGCGAGAGGGCTCGGGGCGACGGGCGCGCTCGGCGCTATCAGCGGCCGCGCCGGGAGGCGTGGGCGCAGAGGCGGGGTTCATGACCTCGATAAACTGATCGTCGGTGACCACCTGGGTGGCTTCTTCGGCGTTGGAAGATTGGGCGCCCTGCTCCAGGCGCAGCCGCTCCTGCTCCAGGTTGAGTTCCTGGACCTGCAGGGCGCGGCGGGCCTCTTCGAGCATGGCGCGCTCTTCTTCGAGGCGCGTGCGCTCTTCTTCGAGGCGGGCGCGGGTCTCCTGCACACGCGCGCTGTCGCGCTCGACGCGGGAGGCGACCTCGTTGAGCTGCTCGCGATCGCGGGCGATCGCTTCTTGCTCTTCCTCAAAGGTGTTCTGCGAGTTCTCAAGTTCGTGCTGTGCACGCTCAAGCTGGGCGCGGGCCTCTTCGAGGCTCTCGCGCTGCCCGGCGATCTCGGATTTAAGGGCGTCGAGCTCCGCCTTGAGGGCTTCCTCGGCCTCGGAGGGGCCGGCTGAGGGCACGGCGGTGATCACGGTTGCCTCACCCACCTCCGAGCTATCCTGAGGCGTGGGCGCTTGCGACTGGCCGGCCTCGGCGGCGCGGTCGGCGGCCTCTTCCAGCGCAATGAGGCGCGCGGGCTCAAAGATGGTGTGGAAGTTGCGCACGTAGTTCGGCAGCACCTCGCGCTCGCGCGCCAGCTCTTCGAGCAGCGCGCTGCGACGCTTAAACTCCTCGTGACGCAAGGTCTCCGGGATCACCAGCACAAAGAGGCGGCGCTTCTCGTCGTGATAAATCACCGAGATCGCCAGATCGTAGGTGCGGCCCTCATCAAAGGGGCACTCCACCACGTTGAGCGTGCCCTCGATCAGGCGCTGGCGAAGCTCGGGGTGCGTCTGGGTGTTGATCCCGGTATAAACGCTGGCCGGGAAAACCGGCCCGGCGGCGCTGCTGATAAGTACCGAGGTCTGCGCAGTGCGTCCCAGGTGGCCTTGGTAAGGCGCCTGAGCGCCGTCGTGATATTCCATGGACGTGCCTCGCCAGAGTGCGTCAAACGCGTAAAAAGAAAGAGGTTCGTGACCGGTCGTGCTGCATACCACGGGATTTTGGCGACCTTCAAGCCTTGAGATCGTCGAGGCCCGGCCTCACATTTTTTCGAAACGCGGCAATGTTGGATCGATCTTTGCTCAAAAGTGTCAGGGTACGACGCGATGATGCGTCATCAGCCCCTGTGAGAGACCATGCGCCCCACCCTTTCCCATAGACTCCTGCGACTCGCCATGGCGAGCTTTGTCGCCCTGATGTTGTGGTCAGGCGCGGCGATCGGGCAGACCTTGCCCGAGGCGCAGCAGGGCTGGGAGCAGAGTCAGCGCTCGGTGGAGCAGGCCCGTCAGCGATTGGAGCGCGCCCTTGGCGAGTATCAGAAATCTGTAGAACGCCTCGAAAAGCTGAAAGCCGACGAGGCCCGCGGTCAGGCCAGCCGCCGCCAGCTCGAAGAGGCGCTTCGCCAGAGCCACACCCTTGTGGAGGGCGTGCGCGAGCACCAGATCGCGCTGTTGACGCAGCAGGCCGAGCTGGAGCGCGCCCGTCAGTCGCTCATCGACGCCCTGGCGGCCAGGCGTGCCGAGCTGGAGCAACGCGTGGCGCGCAGCTCCGGCAGCGAACAGCTCGCGCTGATCGAGGAGCTCAACGCGCTGAGCCGCACGCAGGCGCAGGTGCGCGACGTGGCCCCCGGTGTCGATCCGCAGCGCGTCGAGCGCGTGCTCGCCGACGCCCACCTCGTTGAGGGCGGACACCCTCGCGATCTACTCGCCGTGGCCGACGAGCTCGAAGACACCGAAGCCCAGCTCCGAGAGCGCCTCACCACCGTGGAGACGCGCCTCAATGAGCTGGAGCGCTCCCGGGCGTTGATGCGGCGCGCGCGTGACTTCTCCACCCGCGAGCGCTTCTTCGAAGAAAACGACCGCGCCCGCGCCATTGCTCGTCAGGAGCGCGAGGTCGCCAACGGAGACACGCCCCGCGGCGACCAGGAAGGCGTGCCTGTCTCGGAAGACGCCGCAAGCCCCGATCCCCAGCCCGGTGCCCCCACCGATGACTTCGACTCGTCCGGCGAAGATCCCAACGTGGGAAGCGGGGACTTCGACACACCGGAGGCCGAGCCCACCCCGGAGCCCGGCGCCGACTTTGAACCCTCGACCGAACGCGTGCTCATCGAGAGCCTCGTCGACCCGCAGCAGATCGACGAGAGTGCCCCGGCGCTGAGCGAAGATCAGACCGAGCGCAACGTGCGTGCGTTGCGCCGGGAGCGCGAGCGCCTGGAGGCCCAGGTCGAAGAACTGCGCGAGCGCGCTCGCCAGCTTCGTGAAGAGGCCGAAGACGCCTGGCGTTAACGCGTTCTGAGCGACCGTGCGACAGGACGTCGCCCTCGCCCCGTAAGTACCCCGATCTGCCGCCCTCCAATAACGGTTGCCTGCACCCCGGGGGGCACTTATATTGCGCGCGTCTGCGATATCTCTGAAAACCGACCAAATGGAGCGCTGATCCATGGCTGATAAGAACACCCCGCGCGAAGAAGAAGAAAAGTACATCCAGCAACAAGAACGCGAGAAGCTCGCGCGTCTTCGCCGCGAAAAGCAGCTCGAGGCCATTCGCCAGGAAGAACGTGAGGCCATCGCCGCCACGCTCAACACCCGGGACGAGGTAGCGGCCGAGGCGATGGAGCTTGGCTTCGACGCCGAGACCGCCCGCGTGCTTCCCCTGATCCCGATGATTCAGATGGCCTGGGCCGACGGCAGCATCTCCTCCGCCGAGAATGACAAAGTCCAGGAGCTGGCGCGCCGCTTCGGCATCGCCGATGAGAGCGCGGCGGGCACCTTCTTGAAGATGCTCCTCGAAGAGCAGCCCACCGACCTCTTCTTCAGCCGCGCCAACGCCGTCATCGCCAACCTCATCGACGAAGATCCCAACGGGGAGATGGGCCAGAACGTCATGGACTGGAGCAAAGCGGTGGCCGCGGCCTCCGGCGGCTTCTTCGGGCTGACCAACCCCATCAGCAAAGAAGAGAGCGCGCTGCTCGACGACTTCGCGCGACTTTTTGGCGTGCAGAGCTAAGCCGCAGCGCCGGCCCCTTCGGGGGTTTGCACCTGCGTAAAGAAGCGCCGGTCCTTACCTGGGGGCCGGCGTTTTTTTTGTGCGCTGACATGCGATTAAAAGCGGCCGACGACGCTCAACGCCAGCTGATCGTTGGCCGACCACAGCCCGCCCAGGCTGAGCGTTTCGGCCGGGTCCGGGCCGGCAAAGAGGTTGGCGCTGAGCCGCGCGCGCGCGCCACCCACAATCGGTCGCTCCAGCGCAAGCTGTGCGATCACGTCGCCCGGCGCCAGTGAGACCATCGCCCCGCCCTGCACATCGATCTTCCAGAGGCCGGTGCCCCAGTTCAGCGCGCCGGCCACGCCGTAGTAGCCCCCTTCAAAGAGGAGCAGGCGCGCGGCGGGATCGCCGCCCTCGTCGGGGTCGTTGAAGGCGCGCTGCACCGCGCTGTCGGCGGCAAAGGGATGCAGCCAGAAGCCCTCCAGCGTCAGCGCCAGCGCGCGCTCGTCGCTTAAGAGGCGCTCGTAGGAGAGGCCCAGCGCGGCGAAGACGCTGGCGCGGGTCACCGCCTCAAACTCGGTGGTGTAGAAGATGCGCCCCGGAGAAAACGCCACATCAGCGCGCACGCCAATCGGACCGATATAGCGCGCGCCGTCCGCCAGCAGCGTCAGGCGGCGCTGAAACTCCGAGCTTAAAAGCGTCTCCCCGGCCTCGGCTTTTGTGGAGATGCGCTGCGAGAGGGCGACCGTCTCGGGGTTTCGGGCGGTGAAACCGATAAAATCGAAGTCGGCGAAGAACTGCCCGTCCTCGGCAATGATGTTGAGCAGCGTGCGAAGATCCTCATCGAGCTCGATCTTCGGGGTGCGATCCCAGCCGTAGAAGACGCCCAGGCCCAGATCGGTGTTGGCCAGCGTGGTTGTCGCGCGCAGCCCGCCGCTCATATTGGCCGGGGTGGCCATGGGTCGGCGAGTGGCCTGGAGGAGAGGTTGCGCCAGGGGCCAGATCGAGGGGTCGAGCAGATCTTCTGCGAGCAGCACAAAGGGGAGCTGCTCGGCGATAAAGGGGTTCTGGCGGGTGGCCAGCGCGCTGTCCTGCCCGAAGAGCGCAACATCGTTGGGTTTGAAAAAGGGGACGACGACTGCGCTTAAGGTCAGCGCGTCGAAGGCGTAGGAGGCCTCAGCGGTGAGCTGCGGCAGGGTTGCTCCAAAAGCCCCGGCGCTGCCTGGCGAGCGCAGATCGGTGGGGTTGATCACATCGCCGGGGCGCGTGATGTCGGTGCTTCCCCAGGGGGTGCGCAGATTTCCGAAGGCCAGGCGCCAGCGATCTTTTCGCCACAGCACATAGGCCTCATCGAGCGCGACCTCGTCGTAGGCGCGCCAGGGGCCGCCCTCGGGGCGCGCGGCCCGGTGGGTGGCGCGCGCCCCGATCACCGCGCTCAGGTTGGCCGAGGCGTCATGCGTGATCTTCAGGCCGAGCTCGGTGGAGGTCTCAAAAAGATCTTCGCCGGGGGCGTCATGGGCCAGGTCGGCGAAGAGGCCGATGCCGGCGATGAGCGTCAGTTCGGTGTTTTGAAATGAGGCGTTGGAGCTCGGTGCCAGGGGCTCTCGGAGCGCCGGCGCTCCGCCTGTCTCATCCTCAAAGCGCTGATTCTCCGGGTCATAAAGCACCTCGGAGCCTCCGGCGCTCTCCTCGCCATCATCGCCCTGCGCATCGTCCCCCGGCGCCTCGGCCTGTTCTTCAAACGCCGGGTTCTCCGGATCGTAGAGGATCTCCTGCGCCCCGGCGCTGGCCACGCTCAGCAGGATCGCACAGCCCGAGATTGCCCCCGCCCACCCTCGTCGCACCTCCGGGCAGCTCACCGGCCCAGATCCTCGCGGCTGAAGACCGACTCGGGAAGCTCCACATTCGGGTCGAGCGCGTTGATGACGATCGTGGTGTAGCCACCCTGCTCTGAGCGCAGCGTCATCTGCTCGATGTAGCTGCGCCCGCCCTCGGTGGTGTTCAACTTCTCGCTAAAGAGCGTCTTCTCAAGCTCGCCATCTTTGCCGAAGAAACGGGTGCGCATCGGGATCTGATCCTCTTTGCGCAGGTAGGTGACCACGCGGCTGTAGTCACTTGATGCCGCGTCGGTAGGCCGCGCCTCGACCACGTAGACCGGGGTCTGCCCGATGGTCTCATCCGGGAGACGGCGGTAGGTGGCCTCGCGCAGATCGCGGCTCTCAAGATCAGCAAAGGTGAAGTGGGTGCCCAAAAACGCGCCGCGCTTCTGACGTCCCTCCACGCGTCGCGTGACGTTGAAGGCGGGCACGTACATCCAGACGTCGTCCTGGCCCTCGGCCTGCTCCACAAAGAGGAAGGACTGGCCGCGGACCTCCGGCGGATCGGTGAGCTCCACGCGGGTCGCACCACGCTCATCGGCGCGGCGAGAGCGGACATCCAGACGTCGCTCCCGCCGCTCCCCAGCGCGATCGTAGACGATGAGCGTGATCTGAGCGCGGCCGGACTCAAACCCGAGCGCATTGCGCTCAATGGCCTGATCGACAAGCTCCTGCGCACTCGGGTCCTCGGCCTGCTGCGCTGAGGCGCTGGCGACCAGAAAAAAAACGAAAAACGCTGCGCCCAGCGCGAAGATGTGTCGGGTCGGTGCAAAGGTCGCCATCATCACTCCCATAGAAGTATCGCTCACGGCGCGGACGAGGATCGCCCTTAACCGGCGGGTTTGTTGCCATCTTCGACGTCATCGTCCTGGTAGGCCTTCAAAAACTCCTGCTCCAGGGCGTCTTGAAGTTCGTGACGCTCCAGCTTCTCGGCAAGCTCTTCGGGGCTTAAGTCGACGAGCTGCTCCAGGATGTGCAGGCGGTTGGAGAGGCTGTCGATATGGTCGAGAAGATCACGCACGATGCGCTGGATCGGGTCGGGGAGACGATCGTGATCGAGGTCCGGCGGCCCCACCGTCTTGCGCTCCTCCCTGGAGACCACTCGCCCCGGGATGCCCACCACCGTGGCGCAGGCTTCCACATCTTTAACCACCACCGAGCCGCTGCCGACGCGCGCGCCGTCGCCGATGGTGACCGCGCCCAGGATGCAGGCGTTGGAGCCGATGGTCACCCCTTTGCCGATGGTCGGGTGGCGTTTGGTGCGCTTGAGGCTTGTACCACCGAGCACCACACCTTTGTAGATCAGGCAATCGTCGCCCACCACCGAGGTCTCCCCGATCACCACGCCCATGCCGTGATCGATAAAGACCCGGCGGCCGATGACCGCCCCGGGGTGAATCTCCACCCCGGTGAGATGACGGCTGTAGTGGCTGAGGATACGCGCGCCCAGATGGTGGCCGTGCGTCCACAGGCGATGGGAGAGGCGGTGCATCCAGAGCGCGTGCAGGCCCGGGTAGGTGGTGACCACCTCGGCCAGCGTGCGCGCGGCCGGATCGCCGCGACGCACCGCCTGGATGTCTTCGATGGCGTCTTTAAAAAATCCCAGCACGCCTCGGCGCTCGTTGCCCGGAGGGCTGGCGCTGAGCCGGGGATGAGGGCGTTTCAACTTCATGATGGTGTCCTGCCGGCGGTTGAGCCACGGGGGCGACCGGCGTCAAAGCTCACGGAAAAGAGGCGTGGAGAGGTAGCGCTCGCCGGTGTCGCAGAGCATCGTCACGATGCGCTTACCCGCAAACTCCGGGCGGCGCCCCACGCGGATCGCTGCGGCCACGTTGGCTCCGGCGCTGATACCTACGAGAAGCCCCTCCTCACAGGCCAGGCGCCGCGCCATCTCAAAGGCCTCGTCATCGTCGACGGTGAGGACCTCGTCGATGAGCGCCTCCTCGTAGATGTCGGGCACAAAGCCCGCGCCGATGCCCTGGACTTTATGCGGCCCGGCCACACCTCCCGAGAGCACCGGACTTCCGGTCGGTTCTACCGCGATGGCTTTAAAGTGAGGGTTTCGCTCTTTGAGTGTGCGCGTGACCCCGGTGATGGTGCCCCCGGTGCCCACGCCGGTGACGATGGCGTCGATGCGCCCCTGGCAGTCGGTCCAGATCTCGTCGGCGGTGGTCTCGGCGTGGATCTGCGGGTTGGCAGAGTTCTGAAACTGCTGAAGCATGATCGCCCCCGGGGTCGACTCGACCATCTGCCGGGCCTCCTCGACCGCCCCCTGCATCCCCAGCGAGCCGGGGGTGAGCACAAGCTCGGCCCCCAGCGCCTTGAGCAGCGTGCGCCGCTCCAGGCTCATGGTGTCGGGCATGGTCAGCACGAGTTTGTAGCCTTTTGAGGCGCACACAAAGGCCAGCGCGATGCCGGTGTTGCCGCTGGTGGGCTCCACAATCAGCCCGCCGGGCACAAGCACGCCGCGTTGCTCGGCGTCGGCGACCATTGCTGCGCCGATGCGATCTTTGACGCTCCCCAGCGGGTTAAAAAACTCCGCCTTGCCCACGATCTCGGCCGGGCAATCCCCGGTGACTTTGCTCAGGCGAATCAGCGGGGTTTTTCCCACCAGATCGACGATGCTCTCATAAATCGTCATAGCGTGTTTGCGCGCTGGTTCAGCGCGCCTCCTCAGTGGCCGGGGTTTGGGCGTAGCCGGGAAGACAGCTCAAAATCTCAAGGGCGGCCTCATAGCGGCCGAAGGGCGGCATAATATAAGCACCGGTCACCCGCGAGCCCACGGCTTCCAGAGTCTCCTGGGCGATGCGCACGCCTTCGGCGCGCGCGGCCTGCCCGGTGCCAGCGGCGCGCATGCGCTCGCGCACCTCCAGGGGCACGGCCATGCCGGGCACCTCATTATGCAAAAACTCCGCGTTTCGCGCGCTGGCCAGGGGCAAAAGCCCCACCAGCACCGGAAGATCGAGGTGCGCGATGTCGGCCAGGAAACGATCGAGCACCGCCGGATCATAAACAGGCTGCGTCATCACAAAACGGGCGCCGGCGGCCTTCTTTAATTCCAGGCGGCGCAGCTCCCGCTCGTAGTCGGCGGCAGCCGGCTCGGCCCCACACGCACAATAAAACGCCGTGGCATCGCCCACGGGCTTTCCGGCCGGATCGACGCCTCGGTTGAAGTTATTGATCATGCGCAGAATCCCCACGCTATCCAGATCGAAGACCGCCGTGGCGTGCGGATAATCGCCCACCTTGGGAGGATCTCCGGTGATCACCACCAGGTTGCGCAGATCGAGCGCCTCAAAGGCCAGCACGTCCGACTGCAGCCCGAGCAGGTTTCGGTCGCGGCCGCACAGGTGCAGAATCACCTCAATATCGAGCGACTCCTGGAGCATGCGCCCCAGCGCCCAGTTGGCCATGCGCACCGAGGCGCGCGGGCCGTCGGCGATGTTGATGACATCGACGCCCCCCTCAATGAGCATGCGCGCGGCCTCAATGGCGCGGTCGGCGCGCAGCCCCGAGGGCGGATTGACCTCCACGCTCACCACGAAGTTCTCGCGGCTCACAGCCTCACCGGCCGCCCGGGAGCGATGCGCCGCCTCAATCTTCTCGGCCAGCCGGGTGGGCACCTTCTGACTCTGCGCAAGCTCCGGCTCGGCCTCCTCGCGGGGCATACGCGCCGCGCTGACCTCCACGCTGGCGCGGCCCCCTCCCAGCATGCGCGCGGCCGCCGAGACCTGACGAATATGCTCCGGCCCCGTGCCGCAGCAGCCCCCCACCAGGCGCACACCCGCCTTAAAGAAGCGGCGCGCGTACACGCCGAAATACTCGGGGGTCGCCATATAAACGAGGCGCTCATCGACCTTGCGCGGGTAGCCGGCGTTGGGCTGGGCGATCACCGGAAGTCCGCAGCTGAGCATGTCCACGACCACGTCGTAGAGCACGTGCGGGCCCTCCATGCAGTTGGCGCCCACCACGTCGGCCCCCCAGTCGGCCAGCAGCATCGCCACCCGCTCGGGGTCGGCGCCGTCCCCTGTGCGACGCTCTCCGTCAAAACTCATCTGCGCGATCACCGGCAGGTCGCAGACCTCGCGCGCAGCCTCAAGCGCCATGCGAACTTCGGCCAGCTGACGGAAGGTCTCCAGCACGATCACATCGACCCCGCCCTCGGCCAGCGCCGTGATCTGCTCACGAAAGGCCTCGCGCATCTCTTCGAGCTCGCGCTCGGTGAGCATCGTCGGGGTGCGACCGGTCGGCCCCACCGATCCGGCCACCAGCGCCAGATCGCCGGCGACCTCCCGGGCGATCCGCGCCCCGGCGCTCGCGATCTCGGCCGCACGCTCCTCCAACCCGTGGCGTTTGAGCTTGATGCGGTTCGACGAGAAGGTGTTGGTCGTGATCACCTCGGCGCCCGCGCTCAAATATTCGGCGTGCACCGCCGCCACAAGGTCCGGCCGGGAGAGGTTCGCGTCATCAAAGGACTTATTGATGTAGATGCCGCGTTCGTAGAGTTGCGTACCGATCGCGCCGTCAAAGACAACGGGACCGGCAGCGAGCGCCTTTAAAAAGGGTGATTGCATCTGGATTTGACTCACATCACTGGCTTACGTTACGGACTGCGCGATCTGCGCCCGGCACTATAGTCGAGAAGCGCCCCGGGCTCCATGCCCCCAACCTCCCCTCCCTGCCCCAGACCAAAGTTATGATCGTCGAGCTGGTTAAAGAGTTTCGTTTTGAGGCCGCCCACCGCCTCCCCAACGTGCCCGAAGGGCATAAGTGCCAGCGCCTGCATGGCCACTCCTACCGCGTCACGGTGACGGTACGCGGCGAGGTCGACCCTGAGATGGGCTGGCTTCTGGACTATGGCGATATCAAGGCTGCGGTAAAGCCGCTGATCGTCGAGCAGCTCGACCATTATTACCTCAATGAGATCGAAGGGCTCGAAAACCCCACCTCGGAGGTGCTCGCCGGATGGATGTGGGAGCGCATCAAGCCTGTGCTGCCACAGCTGCACAGCCTGCAGATCCACGAGACCTGCGAGTCGAGCTGCATCTACCGCGGGGAGTAAGGGGGCCGAGGACCTTTGCCTCGCTCGGCAAACACCCGCTCTTCGGGGGCGGGGTTTGCCAGCTCCCAGCTCCAGGTCTCCGAATCGAGCTGGGCCGGTCCCTCCAACCTGAGCGAGCCGTCCTCCCCCAGATCATGGAGGTCCAGCCGCAGCGGCGCCGGCAGCTCGCCGGCACCATCGCTCAAGTCATGGGCGATGCCGTGCACGATCTCCTCGCGCCGCGCGCCCATGATCAACGCGATGGCCAGGCCCAGTGAGCCTGTGCCCATCGTCAGCAGAAACGCCGTATCGTACGACAACCCGGGGGCAAAGATCACCGCCATCACACAGACCACGGTGAGCGCGGCCAGCCCCGCTGCGCCCAGCAGCCTGCTCTGCACTCCGCGCGTGGCCACCCTGGGGTCAATAGGCGCCGGCACATAGGAGTGGCTCGCCGGAAAGTCACGACGGTGCACACGACGGCGTTTGCGACGTGCGGTCACCGTGTCGCGTCGATCCCTCCAGCGTCCTTGTTTTCTACGTGCCATCTCCAACCGCGCTGCAAGCTCGAAGAACGAGACCTCCTTGATTGAAGCCGCCGTTGCCATCGCCACATTCCCCCCGCCTGCGCGCTCAAAGCCCGGTGGCCCTGCGCTCGCGATCCTATCAAACATCGGCCCAAGACGCATGATCCCCATCTCCCCGGCCCCCTCAGCCCGGACAGCATTAACCTTAAGCACCTGAAATCATTTACGAATCCACACTCCGCGGGAATAATTATGCTCTGAGCGGATAATTTTTGCAGAAACCCGTTGACACCCCGGGGGGGCAGCTGTAGATATAGCTTCCGTTTCGGGGGAAACCCCGGAAACGAAACAGCCGGAGACACCAAGCTCCGGTGGTGGTTTGGCAAACAACCACGGTTGATTGTCGAACATGTTGGGCCGTTAGCTCAGTTGGTAGAGCAGCAGACTTTTAATCTGCGGGTCGGTGGTTCGAGCCCACCACGGCTCACGTCCCCTTCGTCTAGAGGCCTAGGACACCGGCCTTTCACGCCGGCGACACGGGTTCGAATCCCGTAGGGGACGCTCGGTCACACCGCTTCATCGTGACCACGTCTGTAACACGTAGCACCACATAGCAGGATCTTCAGCCCCTTGAGGGCTGATTGTCCCCTTCGTCTAGAGGCCTAGGACACCGGCCTTTCACGCCGGCGACACGGGTTCGAATCCCGTAGGGGACGCTCAAGAAACCGACTCATGCACATGAGTCGGTTTCTTTGTTTCTTGCTCAACCCAGCGCACGCTCGCCACCGCAATGCGTGAACGCCCTGGCCTTTAATGTTAAAAAGCCAGGATTGTGCTCATCTCTCCCGTTCCGCCACGATGATTACGTGGCGATGCACCCCGCGCCCGAGCCACCGCCAGGTGAGCACCTTCATCCCCCGGGCATTAAGGCGCTCAAGCCACCCCTCCACCCGATCAAACGCGAGGGGCTCGGGCGCCATCCCCCGCAGACGGTTCGCGCTGTGATCGAGGAAGGTCACAAGCCTGCGATCCCACTCCCGCTCATAGACCGTCTCCAGGATCACCAGGCGACGCGCCACCCGCGACGTTTCCGCCAGCACTTTATCGGGGCGTCGAGCGTGGTGGAGGGTGTAGGCGATGATCGCCACGTCAAACTGATCATCGTCCAGGGGCAACGACTCGCCATCGTAGGTGACCATCGGAAGTTCTGTGCGGTTGCGATCGTCGACCTCCGCCAACATCACCTCGTGGCCCGCCCCGGCCACAAGCTCACCCACAAAGCCCTCCCCCGCCCCCAGGTCGAGCACCCTGTCGCCAGGCCGAAGGTAAGGGCGCACGGCGTTGAACTTGGTCTTTGCGCGTCGGCGCAGCGCCCACGCAATGGCCCTCGGGCCCGCCTGCCATCCGATCATTGTTACCGCCCACACACTCTGCACCACCATCACCAGAATCTCCTCGGGGCGTCCCACCGCCGGAACATAAAAAAGATACGAGAGCATCAGCCCGAGCCCCGCAAGGCTCACCGACCAGGCGCCGGCCAGCGCGGCCGCCGCCAGCAGTCCCAGCGCGTACCAGGGATGCAGCACCGGGTTAAACACCAGATACGCCCCCCATGCCACCACCATCGCCAACGCCAGGCGCTCCCGGGTGCCGTTTTGCCAGAGTGCGGCTACCGCGATCGCCAGCATCGTCGCCAGCTGCAACGTCGGCGAAAGCACGTGCGTGACCGGCTCGGTGACGCCTTCGCGGTAGCCCAGAAGATAGCGCGCCGCGTAGTAAAGCGGCGCATCAAACGAAAACACGTCCGCATAAAGCGCCACGCTTTTTTGCTGATTGGCGATCAGGTCTTCAAACCAGAAGGGCGCATAGCCCGCCGTAAGCACGCCCACTGCCACCACCGCAGCGATGAGCGCATCGCGAAAACGCCCGCGCCGCCACAGCGCCACGCCCACAAGCGGGCTCACGATCAGAAAGGTAAGTTTGGCCAGGGCGCTCAGGCCGATCACCACCCCGATCTTCCAGGGAGCGCTGCGCCCCAGCATCAGCACCAGCGCCACCATCAGGCCCACGGCCAGCGCCTCGGTATGCCCACCGCCGGCAACCTCCCACACCACAAGCGGATGCCACCCGTAGAGGGTGGCCCACCCCACAGCGCGCCGCATCGCGATGAGCGCGCGCATGATCAGGAGCACCGCCAGAAGATCGGCCACCACAAAGAAGAGGCGCAACCACCGCTCCGATACACCCCCCAGCCACCTCGCAACGACTTCGGCAGAAGCAAAGACCGCCTGCGCCCCGGGCGGATACACCGTGTGGTAATCCGGGCTGTTCAGCCGCTTGAGCTCTGCCCACGACGACGCCCTTCCCACCTCCCCGGCATCGATCGCAGCGTCATCCGGCTCCCCCTTCAGGCGCGTCACACGCTCACGCGGCGTCTCGGCATAAGGGTTCTCCCCGCCGGCCACGATCGCCCCGTCCCACACGTAGCGCCACACATCATCCGAGAGCGAGACCGGCGCCATCCACGCCGCCACGCGCAGCGCCATCGCGCCGGCCAGCACCACCGCCACCCCGCGCCAGCGTGGCCCCCCGTTAAGCCACGTCCATCCCCCCCGCACGCCCCACCCCAGCAAGAACGCGCTCAGCCCCACAACGCCCAGAAATCGCCCGATGGCCTCGCGCGGGGGCGGCTCGCAAAGCGCGACCCACAACGTGAGCACTACGCTCAGCGCCAGCGCCAGCGCGATCTTCTGGCCCCCCTCTTCGCCGGCGCCAGCCTCACTCACTCGGGCTCACTCACTCGGGCGCACTCACACAAAACGCACCACGTGGTAGCGCTTCTTGCCGGCGCGCAGCACCAGCATCGACTCGCTGGCCAGGTCTTCCTCGCCAAGCACTTTATTCACGTCTTCAACGCGCTCATTGTTGATGTAGACCCCGCCCTGCTCCAGCAGCCGGCGCGCCTGACCCTTGGACTTCTGCAGGCCCGTCTCCACCAGCGCGTCCAGAAGCCCCAGCTCACCGCCCACCAGGCGCCCACGCTCCACTTCGGTCGAGGGCACCTCGGCAAAAATCGACTGCAAGTCGCGGTCGTTGAGCCCCTCGATCTTCTCGCCAAAGAGCATGCGGCTTGCGCGGATGACCTTTTCGCACTCCTCTTCCCCGTGAATCAGCGTCGTCACCTCGCGCGCCAACCGCTGCTGCACCTCACCGCGGTTCTCACCGGCGTCGATCTTCGCCTCCAGCTCCTCGATCTCTTCGCGGGGCATAAACGTGAACAGGCGCAGGAAACGCCCGCAGTCGGCGTCCCCCTGGTTGATCCAGTACTGGTAGAAGGCGTACGCGCTGGTCATCTCCCCGTCGAGGTAGACCGCGCCGCCTAAGCTCTTACCGATCTTCTTGCCGTCGGCCGAGGTGATCAGCGGGAAGGTCAGACCAAAGGTCGACTCACCGGTGCGCCGGCGAGTCAGGTCGACGCCGGCGGTGATGTTGCCCCACTGGTCGCTTCCGCCGACCTGCAGGCGACATCCCTCGTTCTGGTTGAGGTGCAAAAAGTCGTAGGCCTGAATCAGCATGTAGCTAAATTCGGTGTAGCTGATGCCCTGCTCGCGCTCCTCAAGACGCGCACGCACCGAATCTTTGGCCAGCATCTGATTGACGCGAAAATGCTTTCCGACCTCGCGCAAGAAGTCGATAAAGCTCCACTCCTTAAACCAGTCGGCGTTATTCACCATCGCCACCGGCTCGCCGGCTTTCGCATCTTCCGAGCGGTGCATCGTGCGTGAGGCGCCCAGCACGCGCTCGAGCTGCGCGCCGATGCTCTCGAGGTTGGCCTGCAAGGTCGCCTCATCGAGCAGGTTGCGCTCGGTGCTGCGCCCCGAGGGGTCGCCGATAAGCCCCGTCGCCCCGCCCACCAGCGCCAGGGGGCGGTGGCCGTGGCGGTAGAAATGCGCAAGGCCCATGATGCTCACCAGGTTCCCCACGTGGAGCGACGACGCCGTCGGATCAAAGCCGCAATAAAGGGTCATCGGCCCCTTGCTGAGCTCTTCGTCGAGCTCCTCGTGGGTCTGCTGGTAGATAAATCCACGCCAGGCGAGTTCGTTGAGAACGTCGCTTTGAAACTCGGTGGTTTGTTGCGTCATGGCTTTTCCAATTTTCAAATAAACTTTAACTTTCAAAGACTTACACACCTAAAACTCAGCGTGCGTAGTCGATAGCGCGGGTCTCGCGAATGACGGTGACCTTGATCTGGCCCGGATAGGTGAGCTCGTCTTCGATCTTGCGGGCGATGTCGCGGCTGAGCGCAAACGCGCCGGCGTCGTCGATGCTGCCGTGCTCGACCATCACGCGGATCTCGCGGCCGGCCTGAATGGCGTAGGTCTTCTCCACGCCCTTAAAGCTCATGGAGATGCGCTCCAGATCTTCGAGGCGCTTCACATAGGTCTCCAGGATCTCGCGTCGGGCGCCGGGGCGCGCGCCGCTCAGGGCATCGGAGGCGATGACCAGGTGGGCGATGACCGAGTTCTGGGGCTCGTCGTTGTGGTGCGCGGCCACGGCGTTGCGCACGATCTCATGCTCACCATACTTGCGGCAGAGGTCGGCGCCGATGATGGCGTGGCTTCCTTCCTGCTCGTGGGTGAGCGCTTTGCCGATGTCGTGCAGAAGACCGGCGCGCCGGGCCATCTTCACGTTCACACCGAGCTCGGAGGCCATCAGGCCGCATAAAAAGCCAACTTCGATGGAGTGCGACCACATATTCTGGCCGTAGCTCGTGCGGTATT
Source organism: Lujinxingia vulgaris (assembly GCF_007997015.1). Classification (NCBI taxonomy): domain Bacteria; class Deltaproteobacteria; order Bradymonadales; family Lujinxingiaceae; genus Lujinxingia; species Lujinxingia vulgaris. The sequence goes on along the minus strand of NZ_VOSM01000002.1, from coordinate 24,658 downwards.
TGAGCCGCCCGACCATCTTGATGAGCTCCGGGTGCAGCCCGTGGATGCCCAGCTCAAAAGCCGCCTGCTCACCGGCCTCTTTGATGCTCTGGGCGACCTCCTGATCGGTCTTGGCCACCACCTCTTCGATGCGGGTGGGGTGAATGCGACCGTCGGCGATGAGCTTGTCGAGGGAGCGGCGCGCGATCTCGCGGCGCACCGGGTCAAAGCCGCTGACGATAACCGCCTCGGGGGTATCATCGATGATGATGTCGACGCCGCTGGCGGCTTCCAGCGCGCGAATGTTGCGGCCCTCGCGACCGATGATGCGACCTTTCATATCGTCGGAGGGAAGGCTCACGACGCTGACGCATTTCTCGGCCACAAAGTCGCCGGCGTAGCGTTGCACGGCCACGCTGATGATCTTCTGGGCGCGCTTATCGGCCTCTTCTTCGGCCTGCTCTTCGATGACCTTGATCTTGCGGTTGGCCTCAAGCTCCGCCTGGTTGACCATACGCGCCACAAGCTCAGCGCGGGCCTGCTCGGCGCTGTAGCCGGCGACTTTTTCGAGCACCAGCTCCACTTCACCGCGCTGACGCTCAAGCTCCAGCTCACGCGAGGAGAATTGCGCCTCGCTCTCGGCGACCTGCTGCTCGCGGGTCTTCACGGCCTCTTCACGCTCATCAAGGCGCTCAGCGCGGGCGTCCAGGTTGGACTCGCGGTTGCTCAGACGCTCTTCGATCTTCTGCTGCTCGGCGCGGCGGCTCTTGAGCTCGGCTTCGCCTTCTTTTTGTGCGGCGAGTACAACCTCGCGGGATTTGATCTCGGCATCTTTGATGAGCTTATCGGCTTCGGCCTCGGCCTCGCGCTTGATGCGCTGAGCGGCGTCTTCGGCCTCATTTTTGGCCTCGGCTGTGAACTTCTCCACAAGCTCGGCGCGCACGCTCTCACTGAGCTCCGCGCGCACTTCATTCTCAACGCGCCGACGCGTGCTCTCGACGGTCTCATCTTTGAGCGCCTCCACGCGCTGGTCGACGAGCTCCTGCTGCTGAGCCTGGGCGCGAGTGCGGGCCATGAGGGTGCCCAGCACCACCCCGATGATCCCGCCGACGATCAGATAGAGCATCAGCTCCATGTCCTACTCCTTCGATGTATGTAAAGACGACGCCTGGTCTGGCACATGCCAGCGCGTGGGCGTCGCGATGATGTCCATAGGGCGGTCGTGGGCCTCGTCGGGCAGCTCCTCATCGATGAGCTGCCAGTCGTATCCCACCCCGATCAATAAGGCGTGTGTGACCCCGGCCAGGGCGCGGTCGTAGTAGCCACGCCCCGAGCCCAGGCGATGGCCGCGTCGGTCAAAGGCCAGGCCCGGCACCACAAAGAGGTCGATCTGGCTCAAATCGCAGGCCGGCCCTTCGGGCTCCAGGATGCCAAAGGCGCCGGGTGTGAGCCGGTCGAGCTGGCCGGCGTCGACAAAGTCGAGACGGTCGGAGGCGTTGACCCGCGGCAGGTAGACGCGGGCCCCCTGGCTGAGTTTTTCGTAGAGGGCGGCGGCCACGCTGAGCTCGGCGCCTGCGGCCCAGTAGGCGGCAACGTGGCGCGCGGCGAAGAACTCCGGCGCGCCCATCAGCTGCTCGCAAAGCGCTGCAGCCTCGCGCTCGCGCAGGGGTGCATCCAGCGCCCGACGCCGCGCGCGTAGCTCTTTTCGCAAGCGCGTCTTTTGCAAACCTGGGGCGTCTGCTGGGCTCACCGCTGCACTCGTCTTCGGGATGCCTCACAGGCACCCTTGTCGCGAGCTCAGAAGTTCGGTTCGGGCTCAGACACCGCGGTGGGGGTCGGATGGATAAACTTCGATCGCGCCTTCAGGCCTCCTCGACCTGACTGATCAAATCAACGAGCGTCTCGGTGGTCTCTTTGAGCTGCACGCGCATGCGATGCAGCTCCTCTCGGGCCTCAAAGAGCTCCTCGGCCACATTCATGCTGGCCAACATCATCAATTTATCTATGGGCGCACTGGGAGCGGCGCTCTGCAGCTCCTCAGCTTTATGGTCGATATAACGCGCCAGGTTTCGAACGAAGGTCGCGTCGCGATCACTTCGAATCGTCATCTTCTGGCCACGGATCTCGATCTGGATCGGTCCCGACCCCGAAGCGGTATCCGAGACGGACGTGGGCGCGCGGCGGCCTGAACCGGTCTTCGTACTCTGCGAACTCACGTGCACCTCCGAGCTTCGAGTCGTCTCTCGAAATAAGGCCGCGCACAAAGCGCTGCCGACAAAATCGCCCCCGGGGGGAGGCGGTCCCAATTATTAGAGCGTGGAAAGCCGGGCGGCAACCCCAAAACAGATTCGTAACACGGTCCGCCACGCAAAATCTGCTCCTCTTCCGATCCCGCTCAGCTCTGCTACACTGCACACGTCGCGCGCCACCCCTTTTGCGGAGTCTGTATGGCCGACCACCCCTCGCAGACCCTGGAGCAAGGCTCCGAGGGTCTCGACGATCGATCCGAAGAGCTCAGCGAACGCACCGAGGCCGACGCCCAGATCCGCTTCTATCGGGCGATGGCCAATACCGAGCTCGACTACGGCACTGTGCTGCGCCGGCTGGCGCGAGCCACCGCCGATGTGGTCTTCGATCTGTGCATCGTCTACCTGGTCGATGAGGCGCGCGGGGTCTTTCCGGCGGCGGCCTTCCACCCCAACCCCGAGGCGCTGGCCGCGCTGCACCGGGCGTTCTCCTCGGGAGAGAGTCGCGCCGGCGACGGGCTTATTGAGCGCATCATCGCCCGCCGCGAGTATTATTTTCGCCCCCGCTGGAACCCGCGCCTGCTGGAGCCGCATCTTCCCGCCGGCTCCAGTGTGGATCTGGACATCGAGATCCACAGCCTGATCGCCGCGCCGATGATCACCACCGAGGGTGACTGCATCGGCGCGCTCCTGATGGGACGCCACACCACCACCGCCGCGTACAATGAGACCGATCTGGCGCTGATCGAGTGGATCGCCTCCCACGCCGCGATGAAAGTAGAGACGGCGCGCCTCTACCACACCCTCAAAAAGACCAACGCCGAGCTCGACGAGGCGGTCAAAGCTCGCGACACCTTCATCGCCATCGCCGCCCACGAGCTGCGCACGCCGCTGAGTACGCTGAAGTTGCACGCCCAGATGCTGCGGCGCTTCGCCACCCGCGACCCCGAGAGTTTTACCCCGCAGATGGTCGTCGATCGCCTGGGCTCGGTCGACCGGCAGGTCAACCGCCTCGATCGCCTCATCGACCAGCTGATGAACGTCTCGCGCATCATCGACGGGGGAATGGCCCCGGAGCTCGGGCCCTGCGATCTCTGCGTGGTGGCCCGCGACGTCGTCTCGCGTTTTGAGCAGGCCCTCGAAGATGCGGGCTGCCAGCTTTCCCTCAGCGCCCCGCCCGGCGTTCACGGCATCTGGGATCTGGATCGCCTCGACCACATCCTGACCAACCTCGTCTCCAACGCCATCAAATACGGCGGCGGCCAGCCCATTGAGGTGCGCGTCTTCTGCGACGCCGACGGCGCCCGCGTCGAGGTCGAGGATCGCGGCGAGGGCATCGCGCCGAGAGATCGGGAGCGGATCTTTGAGCGATTTGAACGTGTGATCTCCAGTCGACAGACCAAAGGAATGGGGCTGGGGTTGTGGATCGTTCGCTCTTATACCGAGAGCCTCGGTGGCCAGATCCGCGTGGAGAGCGAGCTGGGCCAGGGCTCGACCTTCATCCTCGAACTGCCGCTTCACTCCCCCGCCAACCAGGGCGCGTAATCTCGATGTTGAGCGTCTGTGGGCGGTGCCCGGGCATTACAATTCTTATCATTTTGGGGAATGGGGCTGGGTTGATGGATCGTTGGTCACTACAATGGGTGCCCGGCGACCCATTCAGCGCGCCGTGAATGCTGGACCGGGGCTAGACGCCTCACTCGCCATTCTACACCCTTTTCCATCGCCAGTTTGAGCCCGCCATCATGACTTCGAGACGTACTTCGAAAGACTTTGCGCGCCTCCCGGGTGTTACATTTCTTATCATTTTGTTCCTGCTGATGGTGGGTGCGGGGTGTGTGCCGCCGGCCGAGGGGGTCGATCCTCTGAGCGAGCCCACGGATAACTGGGAGTTCGAAGATCTGGATCGCCCTCCCCTCGATGCGCGCATCGCGCAGGTGGTGGAGGCGACCAATCGTGCCCGCGCCCGCGCGCAGGATTGCGGGGTGCACGGGCCGATGGAGGCGGTCGGGCCGGTCGAAGCCGATGAGGCTCTGGAGATGGCCGCCACCGCCCACGCTCACGATCTGGCGGCGATGGGAGCGCTGAGCCACACCGGCAGCGACGGCAGTGATTTTGTGGAGCGCGCCGAGCGCGCCGGTTTTGAGGGGCAGCCCGTTGGCGAGAACATCGCGGCGACCTTTCGCCTTGGCGAAGCGCTGGTGCGGGGCTGGATTGATTCCGACGATCATTGCCGGGTGCTGATGAACCCCGACGCCCGTTTTATCGGCGTGGGGCTCTTTGATGCGGAGCCGGGCGCGCGTTTTTCAACCTACTGGGTGCAGGTCTTCGGGTATTGAGGCCGGGGCAGGAGCGCGTCAGGTGGGTGGAGCGCTGAGGTCATCCCGGCGTTGGACTTTTGGCCCTCCGGGCCCGCGTGGCGTTGCCTGAGATTCAGACATCACACGCGCGTCTCAAGCGCGTCGCATATCAACGTCTCGCGATGAGACCGCGACGCGTTATGCCTCGCTCTGCGTCCTTTCGGTGGGTTTGCAGGCCAGCTCCACGCCGGCCGCCGAGCCGAGCACCCAGGGGAGCAGCAGGGCCAGGGGAAGGAGCATGTTCTGGAAGATGGCCGGCCAGATAAGCCCCACCAGCTGTACGAGCAACCCGAGGATCGCGAGCGAAGCGAGCGCGCGCCAGATAAGGCGAAGCCCGCGCCGGCTCCCCTCACTGCCAAAAGCCACCCGCAGCGCGACGAAAGCCCCGAGCAGGGTGAGCGGGTTGGCAAGGAGCAGGTTGAGGTTCCAGTAGGTCACGGTGTGATCGGTCATCGCCGCCATCACAAAGAGCCCGGTGCCCACCAGACCGAAGAGGCCGGCGAATGCGCCCAGGTAGAGGCCAAACGCCACCCGGGGTCCGCGTCGTTCGGGGTGGCGCTGTGCCCGCCAGCCCAGCAGCGCGCTGAGCGCGCCAAGAAGCACGCCCACGCCCAGCCAGAAGGGCCAGTGCGTCGCCGGGGCCTCGGGCGTGGGCGCGCGACTCGACTTGAACACCTGATGGGTGCGCAGCACCAGAGGTTGGGTGTTGCCCTCGGCATCGACATACTCAAAGTCGAGCACGGCCTCCTCCAGCACTTCCGGCAAGAACATCGCGTCCCACACCGCGATGGGGCGGTCGATCTCGTTGTTCATCAGGAACATCAAGAGCCAGTCCATCGGCTTAAGGTGCTGGGAGTGGCGCCGGGTATGCCCGCGCAGCGTCAGCGCATCATCATGCGAAAATGCCTCCTTAAACTGCCCGCCCACCGCCTTATCGATGATGTCACGCACCCGCGTGGCGCAGTTATCGTCGTAGTGATGGTAGAGGTACTGGCGGTTCTCCGGGCGCACATTATCGGCCAGAAACGCCGCCACCTCCGCCCGAGCCTCAGGCGGCAGGTTCAGCTCGATCACACGCACGTCACGGTCTTCGGCAATATAAAACTGGTAGGTCGGCGCCACCGGCGCCGGCGCCACCCAGAAGAGCAGCCGCCCCATGGCGAAGTTCATCAACATCCCATCGCCAAACGAGAACATCCCGTAGTTGTAGAGGCGAGCGGTGTTGTAGCGGCGATCTTCGACCACAAGTGCGGTGTGACCAAACCACTGCGGGATCTGATCGCCCGGGCTAAACGTCGCCAGACTGATCACCAGATCTTCGGGGCGGCTTAACCCTTTGCCCCAGGGCGTGTTGTAGGCCTGGGCCGGGCGCACCGCGCTGAGCAGTGTCACTCCCATCACCAGCACGACCAGCAGCGGCAACACCGCCCTGTGCCACCTTTGGTGGCCCCATGGATTCTGTCGGCTCAAAACGAATACCCGAGGTTGAAGTGCAGACTCCCAAAGCTCTCGCCGGGGCGGCGGTCGAGCACCACGCCGTAGTCGAAGAGGAGGGGAATCTGGTCAAAGATCAAATAGCGAAGCCCCAGCCCCGCGGTGGTGCGCACCCGTGAGAGGGGCGCCTCATCGGGGAAGGCGTTGGCAAAACACTGCGCGGAGCTTCGTCGGCCGGCCTCATCGAAGCAGTCGACGAGCAGCCCGGCGTCGAAGAACGTCGCCCCGTACACGCTCCATTCCTTAATCAGCGGATAGCGCAGCTCGGCCGTATAGCTCATCATCAGCTCGCCGCCCAGCGGCTGCTGGCGCGCCCCCACCGGCCCGAGCACGTTGGTGGGGAAGCCGCGCACGGTGCCCACCCCGCCCAGATAGAAGCGCTCATCGGGGGGCACCAGGCTCTGGCGCTCGGCGAAGGGCACGATCTGACCGTAGCGCAGCCCCTGGCCAAGCACGTAGTCGCCCCGCGCATCCAGGCTGAAAAAAGCGCTGAGGGCGGCCGAGAGGCGCAGGTAGCTGTCGCCGATCAGATCTTCACCGTCCTGGCTGAGCGCATCACCACTGACGAGCTCGGGCTTGATCTCCACATAGTAGCCGGAGCGCGGATTGAGGGGGCTGTCGCGGCGGTCGAAGTTGATCTCCGGCAACAACTTCGCCGTGGCCCGCCGTGGCGAGAAGATGCGCTCGCCAGCGATGCGCGGGTCGTTGGCCGTCCAGGTCGCGGCCTGCTTGGCCTCCACGCCGAAGGTCAGGTAGAGGCGGTCGGCGATCTCCTCAAGCTCCTTGCGCAGCTCCAGGCGAAGCCCCCACTCCTCGCGCAAGACCTGGTCGTTGGTCACCCCGAGAAGATCGAGCAGATAAAAAGGTGTGATCGTCAAAAAGAGCTTATCGATGCCGGTCTGGCTCTTTAAAAAACGCGGATGGCTGTAAATAAGCTCTGCGCCAAAGAGGTAGTCCAGCCCCCGCTCCCCGGTCCCCCCTTCGCCGGCGGCGCGCGCCAGCTGCGCAAGCTCCAGGGTATCGACCGCCGAGATCAGCCGCGGCCGAAAACGTTGGCCCGTGCCAAAGAGGTTGTTGTCGGTGAACTGCGCCTCGCCAGTCAGCAGCAGGCGGCGGCTCTCCCCGAGCAGATCTCGCCCCTCCAGCCCCACGCTGAACTCCACAAAACGCGCCCGTGACTCCTCCACGCTGATGATCAGCGCAGCCTCGATCTCCTCGGCTCCCTCCTCGACATTCTCCAGGCCGATGGTCTCAATGCTGACCGAGTCGAAGAGGCCCAGCTGGCGCATATTGCCCTGGCCCTCGATGAGTTTTTGCACGTCGAAACGATCGCCTGTGGCAAGGGGCAACTCCCGGTAGATCACCGAGGAGCGCGTGCGGAAGTTCCCCTTGAGCAGCACCTCGCCAACGCGCACCCGCGGCCCCTCCTCAATGCGATGTTGCACACGCACCGCTTCGGCCATCACCCCGCCGGAGAACTCGCAGACCGGGCTGCGCTCGACGCGCTCACACGCCAGCGCCGCAGTCACCCCCTCGCGCCACTCGCAGCGGCCGCGCTCCAGCTCCGCAAAACTCGTCGCCCGACATGTCTGCGGAAGTTGCGGAGCCTCACAGGGAACCACCTCGCCAGTAAGCAGCCGGCAGGTCGTGGTGACCTTCGCCAGCGGATAGCCGATCGAGCCGTAATACTGCGAGATCCTCGACTGATCGGCACGCACGTTCATCGGCACAAAGGGATCGTCGGGTTTCACGGAGAGCATCGCCTCGAGCGTTCCCGCAGGCAGCGCCCGGATGCCCTCAATATCCACCCGATCGACGAGGGTCTGCGGGCCCTGACGCACCTCCACCCGCACCCGCATCCCCGCACCGGAGTCATCCACCTCCAGCATAAAGATCGGTGCGAGTGCCTGCAGGTAGCCCTGCTCGCGCATCCGCTCCTCCAGCGCGCTCATGTCGGCAAGAAGCCTGTCGGTCTGCAGAAAACCGGCCGTATCAAAGATGCCAAAGGCCTGGGTGCCAAACTCCGAGAGCAGCTCCGCCTCCGAGAACGCCCGCGCCCCGTGAATGCGGACCTCGTTGATCTGAACCTGCGGCCCCTCCTCGATCTCAAAGCGCAGCGCGCGGTTGAGGCGATCTTCGGCGACTTCTTCACCATCCACACGCGCGAAGGGGTAGCCCCGGGTCTCATAGAGCTGGCGGATGGCGCTCTCAGCGGCGCGAATCTCATCGGCATCGACGTAGCCCGACTCAAAGAAGGGTAGCTGCGCGGTGAGCGTGGCGTCGTCAAAGAGGCGGCTGCCCTCAAAGCTCAGCGCCCAGTAAGGCCCCTCATCCACCTCGAAGAGCAGGCGCACGCAGCCCTCATCGCCGTACTCCTCGACCTGCTGATCGACCACACGGGCACGAAAATACCCGCGCCGGCGGTACTCGGCGATCAGGGCATCTCGCCCCTGACGCACCGTCTCCGTGGTGTAGGTCGGCAGCAAAAGCGGCACGCGCCGCGAGAGCACCGAGACATCGCTCAAGAGCAAATCCTGGGCCTGAGCGGCGGTCATCCCGCGCACCCCACGCAGACCGATCTCACAGATGGAGCGCTCCTGCCCCCGGGCCACTTGAAAGACCAGATCCACCAGGTGGCGCTCCCCATCCACCGGGTTGACCACCATGCGCACCTCGGTGTCGTAGTAGCCCTCGCGCTCAAAGAGCGCGGCCAGGCTGGCAAGCTGCGCCTGGGCCCGCTCCGGGCTCTCCAGAAACACCTGCCCCGGGCGGTACATCAGCACCTTGCGAAGCTCCGTCTCAAAGGGCGGAGGTTTGAGCCCCTCAAAGCCCACCCGACGAATCAGCACCGCGCCGCGGGCCTCCAGCGAGACGAAGACCGACGCCCCCACCCGACGTCGCTCCACGGTGATCGCCGAGAAGAACCCCGTCTTGAGCAGCCGGCGCTCCGCCCGCTCCATCGCGTCACGACTGTAGGTCTGGCCCACGTAGAGACCGCTCAGCTCCCGAAACCGGTCCACCCCCAGCGGGCGCTGGCACAGCTCCAGATCGCAGCGAAACGCCACACGCCCGATCGGAAGCCCGTCAAACTCCTGATCGACGGCCCGCTCGGCCTCCCGCTCCTCATAGATCTCGGTCAGAGGATTGAGCGGACTTACCGGCACCCCCACCCCGCCCGGGCCACTGCCTGGCGACTCCGATGATGGCGACTGGGCCGACGGCGCCTGCAAAGGTTCAGACGCCTCGCCGACGGCAGGCACCTCCGCCTGTCCATCACCCTCGGTGCTAGTCTGGGCGTAGGCTCGCGGCAGCGCCAACAGGCACATGCCCCACAGAAGGATCCACAGCGCGACCCGCTGCCAGCCCCCTCGCCATGCCTGTCCACCAACCTCAATCACACCCGCTCCGGCCTACATCTGACAGCAGGGCTTGCGCCCGGCCACCCGCCACAACCTCGCCATACTCCCCGCCCTCAATCCAGGGGCAGCCGGTAGCGCAGCTTCAAGTCGATCAAGAACTGATTGGTCTCGGTGCGACTTCGCTCACTGAGCTCGGTCGACCAGTGATCGCTTAAGCGATACTCCAGCTGGTACTGCTGCCCGCCGGTCGCATCGGCAAACCCCGTATCCAGCTGAAAACGCCAGGAGAGCCGCCGCGTCAGGGTATCGCCGATGCGCACCTGGGTGCGCTCAACCCCGGGCATGATCGTGAACTCCTCGACCTTCACCACATCCTGAATCTCCCGCTCCAGCCGCCCGAGCAAGGGTCCCAACGCGATCTCCAGCGTGGGGCGGCTGGCGCTCGACGCGGTGAGCTGATCGACGGTGCACCCGGTCAGCAGAAGACTCAAAATATCGCGCTGATCGGCGTAAGGGTTGCTCTCCATGAGCAGATCCAGGTTATCGAGATACCCGCGGATGTTCATGATGATGTGATAATACTCCTGACCGGTGGCGTCGAGGTTCGAGCTCAGCGTCATATTCGAGCTGAGCTCATCGAGAAAGTCCGACTCCCGGCAGGTGTTGCGCACATCAGCCCCGGCCACGATGTCGAGGTAGGGGTTACCCACATCATCATCAAAACGCACCGTGCCCGAGCGCACCTCAAACGACTCCCCCTGAAACGCGACCTCTCCGTCGATCACATCGACCGTACCGCTGATGCGCGGCGCCACCAGGGTGTCGCGCACTCGCAAGTCAAAACGAAACTCCAGGTCGAGTTCCAGCCGCTCCACCAGGCTCTGCAGCCGGAAGCCATCGCGGGCGCGCACGTTCATATCAAAACGCACATCGTTAAGCGCCGGAATCAACTCAAAGAGGCTCTGCTCATAACGCTGCGCCCGCCGGTTAAACGCCCCCAGCACGCGTCCGGCCAGCTGCTGCTCCACAATGCGCACCTGCTGTGTGTAGAGCCCGTCGAGGATGTTCAAGTCACCGGTCACAAACCACGTCTCCCAACGCTGCCAGTCGGTCGCCTGCATGCGCAGGTTGGTATCAAAGGCCAGCTGCACCATCTCCGGGATGCGGTAGCTCATGTTGTGGCTCCACATCTGCAAATCCAGGGTGCGCGGCTGATTGGAGAGGTAGCCGATGGTGCCCGCCACCCGCGTCTGCCCGCCGATCACCACCCCGGCCAGGGGGCGCTCGCGGGGAATCTCAATGCCCTGGTCGCTGAAGATCATCTGCCCGCCCTGCAGGGCAATCGGCTCAGGCAGAAAGCGCACATCCCAGTCGCTTGGCCCAAAGTCGATAACCCCCTCAGCGAGTACGTTTTCTGGTGGACCGCTCACGCGCATGTCCATCTGCGCGCTGCCCGTGGCCTCCACAAAGAAGTCGGGAAAATACTCCGGAAAGCCCGCCCGCACGCTCTCTAAAAGCCCCAGGTCGACCTCCCCCTCCACCCGCACATCGAGGAGCTGCGGATCGAGCAGCACCCCGCCGGTGAGGTTGAAGTAGCGCCCCCCGCTCCCCAGCGTGGCCTGCTGAAACTGAATCAGATCCCCGTTGTTATACCCCACCGCCACCGGCCCGCGGTTGGTGATAGTGCGCCCGCGACTCTCCACCTCAAGCTGCGTCAGGTAGAAGAGCGCCTGGTAGCGCGAGAAGTCCCGCTCGATAAAGACCTCACTCACACCGGTGACCTGCGCCTCATCGAGCATCGCGTTGTCGCGAAGCTCCGGCATAAAGGCCATCAAGTTGAGCTCCTCCATGCCCACCTGCGCGTAATAAGGGGACTCCCCGTCGAGGGGCAGCTCCATCGACACCGACACCCAGGGAAGAAGCCCCCCGGCCAGGTGCACCACCCCGTCGATGGTATGAATCGCCGCGGCCACATCCCCGTACACGCGCCCGTCCAGCCCGAGGTTTTGCACCTCCGCCCCGCCCGAGAAGATCGGATCTTCGGTGGTGCCGCGCCCCGTTAGATGAAAACGCCCCTGACCGCTGAGCGCCATCGGAAGGCCCTGAAGCTCGCGCACCTGCCCGAGCTCCATCGACTGCCCCTCAAGCTCCACATCGAGCTCCCCATCATAATCGTAGCGCCCCTCAAAACTCAGCCTGCCGGCCGGCCCGAAGTTCGCCCAGCTCCGCGCAAGCTCCACACCCCGCGGGTTGAACTCTCCCCGGGCGCGGGCGCGCTCAAGCACCTGCCCGCGCAACGACCCTCCCTCCCAGCGCGCGTCAAACGCACCGGCAAAGCCCTGCAACGCCCCGCCAAGCTCCACCTCCGCGTCGAGCTTGCCGGTGGCCATCAGCTCCGGGTGAATCTCGGCGCTGATCAGCGCCAGCTCCAACCCCCGCACCTCCACATCGAGATCCACCGGCTGACGCGCGCGCTGCTCCCAGACCGGCCAGGGCTGCGGCGCACCGGGCTCCGGCGGCCCGGCCATCCACCCCACCCGCCCGGTAGCCCGCAGGTTGCCAAAGTTCGAGTCGAACTCCCCGCGAGTGATGATCACATCGCCATCGTCGATCTGCAGATCGAGCGCCAGCCCGTCGCCAACCAGCGTGTTGGCCTCATCGAGCCTCCAGCCGGGCTCGTCCATGCGCAGCTCAAGCTCAAGCTCGGGGCTCCCCACAAACCCGGCCATCCTCATATCGATAGTCGCCGGCCCGCTCAGCCCGCCCATCCCGAAATAGTCCGCATAGGGCGCCATATCGGCCAGCGTCCCCCAGAAACGCGGCGGAGGCGCATAGTCCGCCAGCCGCATCGACGCGATATCCTGAATGTAGCCGCGCATCTGCAGGCGATCCTCTCCCGAGCGCACCCGCGCATAGGGCACCCCCACCCGCCAGGAGTCCAGCCACACCTCACTGCCCCGCTCCATCACAAGTTCCTGGTTGGGAAAGAGCAGGTCGTTGTCCCGCACCAACCTCACCTGGCTCGCCACCTCCACCTGCAAAAAGCGGCTGTGCGCGGCGTGCAGAAGCGCATAAGGCCGCTCCGGATCAAACTCCGAGCCCACCGGAAGCTCGCCTGTGAGCATCGCCTCCCCGCTCATCTTCCCGTGCAAAAAAGGCTGATCCTGATTGAGATCCAGCGCCACCAGCGCCGGATCCACATCCTCCATACGCGCGTACGCCCCGAAACGCTGCTTCAGGATGTTGAAAAACGCCTCGTAAACCTCAAGCTCCCCCTCATAAAACGACGCCCGCAGATCGCTGGTCGTCACAAAACGGTTGTTCAGCTCCAGCGTCCCTTCCACATCCTCAAAGAAGAGCCCGTTGCCCTCGAGCACCGCCGCCTTGACCTTCCCCTGCCCCCGGATCTCCTCCAGACTCCCGGTCACCTCCAGATCCAGGCGCTCGATGTCAAAATGCAGGTTATCCTGCAGAAAATAATGCAGAAGCGGGCTGTGATAAGGCGCCGAAAGCTGCCCCCAGGCGTCGTAAAACATCCCCCCGCCACCGGCCTTCGCCTCATCCGGAAAAGACATCGTGCCCCCGAAGCGCAGCCCGAACCCCTCAATGTCGGCCACGACCTCCTCGACTGCAAAGCCCTGGTTGGCCCACTGCCAGCCCCGCAGCGCAAAGTCGCGTACCTCAAAGGTCCAGTCGCCACGCTCCTCATCAAAGCGAAAGAGTTCTGGCTTAAAGCGAAAATCCGCCCGGGCGATATCAAGCGCGTCGACGTTGATGAGCACCGTCTCCGGCTCCACGTACACGCTGCCCCCGTCGATCACGATATCGGGCACCCGGAAGTCAAAGCGCGTCTCCGCAAACTCGAAGTCCGCATCCTGAAGATGCACCCGCGAGAAGCCCACCGAGACGGGCTCGCCCTTATCCTCGTCTTCCTCACGTTTATCGACCCCCAGCGCCCGCAGAATATTGAGCTCGCCATCTTCATTAAAATACAGCCCGACGCGCGGCTCCCGCACATAGGCCTCATCAAACTCCAGCCGCCCCCCGATGAGCATCAACGCGCTGAGATCCGCACGAAGCTCCGGAGCCTCAATCACCGCCTCGCGCTCCGGCGTGAGCATCCGCGCCTCGTAGCCCCGCACCCGGGTCAGACTCGGCCCCAGGTCGGCGTACTCAAACTCAATGTAGCCCCCGAGCACGCGATGCAGCTGCCCCTCGACAAGCCTCCAACTGGCCGGATGGTTCGCCCCGAAATACACCAGCGCCCACAGGCTCATCAGCATGAGCGCCGGCAGAAAGAAGACCAGCGGGATCTTCACGTAACTTCGGTAGACCCGAAACTGAATGTCATCGAGAAGTGCCATCGTCGCTCAACTGCCAGGTCGCTTAAAGCGGCCCCTCTTTGCGGCGCACGCCGGACCGCTCTCCAGAGCCGCCCGTGCCGAACGCGCGCCACTCTAACACCATTGCGCCCGCGCTCCGAGCAAAGCCCGTCCGGCCGCCGCCCTCGCCAGGGCCCGACCGCCCCGGGGCGCTCTCCCTCAGACGTCGCCGCGCCGCGATTTCATTCATCGCCATCGCATAGCCCGCCGCGCCCCCGCAACCCTCGCCGGCCCGGCACGCCCCACACCCGCCCAACCTCCGCTCGAAAGCCCCGCTGTGGCCAGACGCCAGCGCGGTTGACACATCCGAGAGCCCCGGCTTACCTTCGGCTGGAGTTTTTCCCACACCCGCTACCCCCTGAGGCAGTCGACGCGCATGGCTGAGAACAAGAAGCGACGGCGCACCGCAAACAAACGCGGCGCCCGCAAAGGGCTTCGTCGTAGCAAGACGATCGCCCTCAAGAAGCTCTCGGAGGCCGAACGCCAGGAGATCGCCGAGGTCTTCGACTCCATTGAAAGCAAGCGCCCCGCCCACCGCGACCAGTGCCGCATGGCCGAGCGCCCCTGCCCTTACGTCTCCTGCAAGTACCACCTCTACCTCGACGTCAACCCGCACACGGGCTCGATCAAGCTGAACTTCCCCGGCCTGGAAGTCTGGGAGCTCTCCGAGACCTGCGCGCTGGATGTGGCCGACCGCGGCGGCATCACGCTCGAGGAGGTCGGCGAGTTGCTCAACTTGACGCGCGAACGCATCCGCCAGGTGGAGGCCACCGGCCTGGAGAAGTTGCGCGACGAGTACGACGACTGAACGTCGGCAACCAACATCATCACGAAAAAGCGCGCCCCGCCGGGGCGCGCTTTTTTTCGTTTAGAATGCCGTGATGCACGTCAACCCCACACGACGCATCGCCCGTTTCAGAAACGCGGCAGAGTGCGCAGCCATCCCTCTCCCGGACCGGTCTGCCCCTCATCGCCCCGCCCGAAACACAGAAGATCTCCGGCCTGCGTGACCACGCAGCTGTGGTTGTCTCCGACACTCACCGCATCAAAGCCCGTCACCCCCAGCTCCACCGCACGCGGAGACTCCGCTTTACCCCCACCCTCGCTGACCTGACGCTGATCATTGGCCCCCCAGCACTCCAGCCGCGCGCGATCGTCGGTGATCGCACAGCCGTGGCTCGCCCCCACGGCAAGCTCCACATAACGTGAGGCCGTATCCGCCAGATTCGGCGTCTTCTGATCGTTGCCATCCCCACTGGCGAGCTCCCCGTTAGAGTTGATCCCCCAGCAATAAAGCTCTCCGGCGGCAGTCAACCCGCAGAAATGGCGCGTCCCCCCTTCCATCATCGCAAAGCTCACGGTGCTCTCCAGCGCCACAGGCTCGGTGATGATGTTTCCTACATTCTCCCGAAACTCCAGATTCATCACATCCTGACTTCCCCAGCAGACGACCTCCCCGCCCTCGCTCTGAGCGCACGCCATCGATTGCGCCGCCCCGACCACACTCGCCATAAACGAGGCATCGCCCACCGGCGTCGGCGTATCGAAGAAGTCACCGCTTCCACCGGTCGGGGCTCGTGCGATCTGCCCTTCATCATTGATGCCCCAGCACACGACACGCCCGCTGTTTGCCACCACCCCGCAGCTGTACGCCGCCCCTGAATCAAGCATCGCCAGAGCCTCCGCCTCTTCCACGCCCTCCGCACGTTGCATCAGCTGCGTTGGCTCCAACACCCGCGCCGTCTCCTGAGTTCGGGCCACCCCGGCCTGCCCGGCCCCGTTGCCCCCCCAGCAATACGTGGCCCCACCCGGGCTACGACCACACACGAAGGTCCGCCCCGCGCTCAGGCTCTCAAAACGAAGTTCGCCCTGAACCGCCCGGGGCTCCGCCCGCCCATCCAGCGTCCCATCACCGAGCTGCCCGCGGGTGTTGAGCCCCCAGCAATACGCCTGCCCCACCTGCGAGAGCCCGCAGCTAAACGCCCCACCGGCGGCGACATCCCGCCACTCAAAGTAGACTTCCACAGCAAGCTCGGCCTCAACCTCGCCAACCTGCGCGCGCAGCGTCGCCTGGCCGCTGGCCACACCCCTCACTCGCCCCGCCTCATCAACCCCCATCACTGACGGATCGCTCGAAGAAAAGACGACCTCTCTGGGGGCCGTCGGCGCACCACTCGCGTCGAAGTAGCTTACGCTCACCTCGCGCCCCTCCCCCACATGCACCCTGGCAGGCTCCAGCTCCAGCACAATCGACGCCAGCGGCGCCGCCACCCAAACGCTTGCCTCGGCCCGCGCACTGCCATCGTCAAGCTCAGCGACGATCTCCGCCTCTCCACGCGCCAGCGCCTCGACCTCCCCGCCGGCATCAACCGCCACCGCGTCTGAGGAGCTCGTCCACTGCAACGCCTCCTCCACCGCGCGCTCCCCGTCCACCCCGAGCCAGACCGCCTCGAGCGTGGCCCTCTCGCCGAGCTCCAGCACCACCTCCGCCGGTCGCAGCGTCAGCCGCTCCTCACCCGGGCAAAATCCGCAGTCGACCTGCTCTCCGCACCCATCCTCAAAGAGCCCGCACCCGCCCTGCGCCTCGCAGTCAAAGGGCTGTGCCGCACATACCCCACCATCATCCCCATCTGGAGCAACATCTCCGGCATCGGCAAACACCCGGGGCTGGAATAGGTCCGGATCTTCGATACATCCACCGCATAGCAGTAGCCCCACTATCCCCCCCAGAAACCACCACCGCGCCAGCCACGAAGTTCGCCGCACCATCACACCCTCACGTCCAGAACAAGCCCGCCAGCCCTCGCCACCACCGGGGAGGACGCGCTGACATCATCACGTTGCGAAGGTTAACATAGCACCGATGACCTCAAAACAACGCCCCACCCCGCTCCTCCAGGAACTCGACGCCACCCTGCTCGACGTGCAGACCACCGGCGGCTCACCGCCGAAGGCGCATCCCCTGGAGCTCGCCATGCAGCACCCCGGCGACGCGGAGCCCTTATGCTGGACCTTCACGCTGCCGGAAGACGCCGCGTTGACGCGCCACGTCCGAAAGATGCATGGCCTCGACGAGCCTCGGCCCGACGCCCTCTCGCCAGATGAGGCCTGGGAGAAGATCGCATCACGCCTGGGGGAGCGGCCCCTCATCATCGCCCATTATGCCCGTTTCGAGCGCCGCTTCCTCCAGCATGCCCTCCCCGATCTCAACGCGCGCTGGATCTGCACCCACGCCATCGCCCGACGCCTCCTCCCGCAGATCCCCCGCGCCGGGCTGACCGCCATCGCAGGCTTCTTCGGGCACCGCTTAAACTCCAAACACAGCGCCTCCGCACACGTCGCGGCCACCGCCTTTATCTGGCGCCATCTCGTCGAGATGCTCTGGGAAGAACACGACGTCGAAACCCTCGATGAGCTCGAGCGCTGGCTGGAGTCCCCCGCCTCACAAACCGCCACTGAGAACGCGTCGCGCTACGCCATCGCGCGCGAGCATCGCCTGAGCCTCCCCTCCAGCCCCGGCGTCTACCACTTCTACGATCGCGGCAACCACCTCCTCTACGTCGGCAAAGCCACCGATCTTCGCGCGCGGGTCAACTCCTACTTCCGCACCCGCCGCGGCCTCAGTGAGGCTCGCCAGGAGCTCGTCTCCCAGGTCGCCCGGGTCGAGACCCACCCTCAAGCCACCGCGCTGGAGGCCGCCCTGGCTGAAGTCGACGCCATCAAAACACTCGCCCCGCCCTACAACCAGGCGCTTCTGCCCCGAGAGCGCCCCGCCCGCTTCTTAAACCACCACGCCGAACCCTCCGAGCACCTCGACTCACACCACCGCTTCGGCCCGCTCTTCTCCCTTCGCGCTCTTCACGAGGCCCGCGCCATCTGGTCGCTGGAGGAGCCCTGGCCCACCGAGGCCGCCTCAAGCGCCCGCGCGCGCTTCGCGCGCGATCACCGCCTCACCACGCACACCTTCAGCCCGCTCACAGCCTGGCTTCGCGCCGGCGCCTCACTCTGGCCACCTCCCGACCCCGAGCCCGACGCCGAAGACAAAGACGACACTCTCCCCGATAGCAACACCGACGACGACGCAGACACCAACGCCGACCCCATCGCGCTCCTCGACGAAGACGCCATCTACCGCCGCCTTCAATCCTGCGCGCGCCGGCTGAGCTGGCAGCTGCGCCGCGCCCGCATCCTCAGTCAACTCACCGACGCGCGCCTGATCTGGACGCCCCCCGCCCAACCCGACATCCTGCGCACCATCGAGCTCCGAGAGGCCCTCATCACCCGCCGCGAAACGCTCCCACTCTCGGCCGACCTCCCCGTCTCTCCCCTCACCGATCGCCCCTGGCTTACACGCCTGGCCCTGCTCGACGGCCCCACCCACGACCGTCTGCGCGTGCTCGCCACCGAAATCCGACGCCTCCTCGACAGCGCCCCCCACCTTCAACTCCACACCCCGACCCGCGTCTACGAGCGCGACGCCCTGCGCGAGATCTGGAGCCTCTTCTGATCCCTCGCCTCTCCCCGGTCGTCGACAACACCCCCAATTTCTGGCGCATACGCCTCACTGCGCATACAACCCCATAACCCGCCTAAAACCCCGGCGGCCTCGCGCAGCGCTCCCATATGAGCCTGCGCAAACCCACCATGCTCGTTCACATCGACGGACCTCACAGGCCCGCCCATGGCCAACTACTCGCCATATCTCCGCATCGCGATTCCCGCGGCCGCGCTACTCCTCTTGGCCCTGGCCGCCCTGCTGCTCTGGCCTCAAAACGTCGATCCTCCCCTCGACCCCGCGATCGATCTTCCCGCTCCCCCCCTGGCAGAAGCTCCGCGCTGGCCCCGGGCCGAAGACGCCCCCGAACTGCAATGGCGGCTCGCCGGCGACGCCACGCTCACCCTGCCCGGTGGGAGCGCCTTTTCCCCCACCCCCGCGCCCACCCCGCAGCACTGGGAGTTCCAACAGCTCCTCATTAGCGACTGGACGGCCCTCTCCGCCCGCGCCGATAACGGCGACCAGGCCACCTGGTGGATGGCGGAGAACGCCCCCTTCGCCATCCTCGACCTTCAGGCTGACCTCAGCCGCGGCGACTGGTCCATCGAACTTCCCGACCTGCCCCTGCGGGCCTACCCGGCCGACCTCCTCGCCAGCACCGACGCCATCGAAGACCTGGCCGACGCGCCACTTTCCGCCCTCACCCTGCAGGGGGAGCAGGCCCCCCTGAGCATCACCGTCGATGGCCCCGTCCGCGCCACACTCGACACATCAGCATCACCGCCCCGACTTCGCCTCAACGCCCTGCCTCACGATTGCGAGAGCCTCATCAGCGCCCCCACCTCACTTCGTCTGACACTCCACTATGGCGAAGCCCCCCTGCCCCGGGCGGCCCTGGCTCCTCCTGGCGCAACCTCGCAGCTTATCGCCATCTTCGCCGAACCCGTCGACCGGGGCGGCGATCCCTGGGAAGAGGGCCGCTCCCGCGACGCCGATGAGCTCGCCAGGCGCATCCGCGCCCTGATCTTCGGCCACTCCAACCCCGACGATCCTCGCTACGGCAACGGCGGCCTTCTCCAGCAAAACCTCGGCGCGAGCTTTATCATCCCCTCAAACTGGTGGGAGACACCCGCGATCGCCGCGCTCCGAGAGGACCTTGAGCAGACCCCCTACGAACTCATCCTGGCCACCGACACCCCCGGAACGTCACCTCCCAACCTCACCCTGCGCTCCGACGCCCCCCTGGAATGCGACACGCTCAACGCGCACCCCTTCATCATCGGCCGCCCCGACGCCAACGCGCCCCGCTACAGCCTGGGCCAGTGGCTGCCCCAGACCCCGCAGGTCAGCCCCGTCGCCCCCACCCGGGACGCACTTCTCCAACACCTCCTCCCCCCACAGGGTGCCGCGGGCGGCCTGCGCCCCGGACGCCTCACCATCTCCCTCCTTCCCCTGATCGCCTCTCGCAATCCCCTGGTCGAGAGCTTCCAGAACACCCTCCTCGTACCCGAGCGTAGGGGCCACTGGACCCTCCACGAAGACCTCTCCCGCGCGCTCGTCGCCTTTGAGTTTCGTCCCGATCGCGCCCAACTGGCCATCACCGCCCTGGCCCACCGCGCCGCCGCACAACACCTCCCCACCCCACCGGCGATCTGGCTCTCTGAGCAATCCCTCAGCGACACCGCCGACCTCCTCCTCACCCCCGAAGGCCCCGTCTCAGCGCAGACCCCGGGGCTCAGCAGCCCGCCCCCCCTGCAATGGACGATCGCGCCATAAACAGCAGACAGCGCTCCTAAAGACGCAGACGCGCCCCCGGCGGTGGCCCCATCGCCTCCAACTCACGGAAGGTCGCCCGCCGCACCTCCACAATCTCCCCATCAAAGATGAGGTCCTTGCCGGCAAGCGGGTGATTGCCGTCGACCACAACCTCCTCCGCCCCTACCTCTTTGATGCAGAACATCACCGCTCCCGCCGCAATCCCCAGCCCGTGATCGTCGATCCCGAGCTCCAGGCGTGCCCCCTCCACAAGCATCACGTCCGCCGGAAAACGCCACCGCGCCACCCGCTGGCACAGACGCTCATCGTATGGCCCAAACGCCTGCGCCGGACTCAACGTCACGCAGAAGCGCTCCCCACAATGAAGTCCGCTCAGCGAACGCTCCAGCGCCGGTAAAATCTGCTCGTAGCCGTGAATGTAATAGCGGGGCTGAAAGCGACTGACCTCCTCGATCAGCTCACCGCGCCCATCGCATACCTTATAGGCCAGGCCCACCCGACAGTCCCTGCGTACCCGCATCTCGCACCTCGACCGCTACGGCTGCCCCGTCCTCAGCGGTCTGCTGCGCTTACTCAGGCGTCACGACCTCAGGCGCCGCGATCTCCGCGCGTACGCTCTCAATCACCTGCCTCGACCAGCCGTCCTGCGGACCAGACAACGACTCCTCCAGCGCGTCGTGCGCCTCCTCCTCGCGCCCCTCCGCCGCCAGCAACCAGGCGCGCAACGCGGCCAACTCACTCCTACGCGCTGGAATCTCGTCGCCAACTCGCCCCTCGACAAGCGCAAGCATCGCCAGCGCATCGCTGCGCTCGGCCGCCTTTCCCGCGAACTCCACCATCGCCAGCGTCCGCGTAACCCCCGCCCGCGGATGCCCGGGATCGGCCCACAACGAGCGGGTCATCTCCTCTTCATAGCCCTTCATATCCCCCTGGCGCAGCGCCAGCTCCGCCCGACACGCGCGAAGCGCCGCCTGACGATGTCCCTTGCCCAGATCATCGCCCAGAAGCCCGAACTGCTCGAGCACCGCCTCCCGATCATCCTCCCGCAACGCCACCTCGATCATCCAGCGGCGAAGCTCCGCCTCATAATAGCCCGGCGCAAACCTCACCCCCTCCGTGAGCACCTGACGGGCCTCATCGTATCGCCCCTGCCGCACCAGCGCCCGCGCCCACACTCCCCGCTGATTCGCAGCCTCCCGCCGACTCCGCAACACCGAGGGGCGCGCACGCCGGCTCGCATAACGCTCAGCCGCCTCAATCTCCCCGCGCGACAGCAAAAAATGCCCCACGTGCACCCGCAGCAAGAGATGAGCGAGCAGAAAGACGTAGGGCACCAGCATCAGGCCCATCGCCTTCGGTCGAAAGAAGTCTGCCCACAACTCCCAGCCGGGCTGCGCCGAAAGCCACGCCCCGACCAGATACGTCAGAGCCAGCCCCAATCCCACTCCGCCCAACACCGAGACCATTGCCGGATACAAACGCGTCCACACCCTCTCGCCCTCACTCAAAAGATCAACCTCCGCAGACGCTCCCCACCATCGACCGCAATCAAAGACCCCGTCAAAAACGCTCCGGCCTCCGACGCCAGAAACATCACCACGCCCACCACATCCTCCGGCTGCGCAAAGCGCCCAAGCGGAATCCCATCCTCCAGACGTTTTACGACCTTCTCATCCGTCCACAGCCGCTCATCGCTTCCTTCAGTACGCACCGGTCCGGGAAGCACCGCGTTCACACGCACACCGGCCCCGCCCCACTCCACCGCCAGCGTCTGCGTCAAACTGTTGATCCCCGCCTTACTCGCCCCGGAGTGGACCATCAGCGGTGAGCCCGACTCAGCGTTGGTCGCGCTCATGTTGATGATGCTCCCTCCGCGTCCTGCCTCAAGCCAGCGCCGCCCCACCGCCTGACTCATCAGAAAGCTCCCCACCAGATTGATGTCCAGCACCGTCTTAAACCCACCCACGCTCATCGCCGCCGCAGGGCTTACAAAATTGCCCCCGGCGTTGTTCACCAGCACATCCACCGGGCCAACCTCCTCCCAGATCTGCCCGATGACCGCCTCTACCCGAGCTTCATCGCGAACATCCAGCGTGTAGAAACGCGCGCGTCCCCCACCTTCCTCGATCGTCTCAACCACCTCCCGAAGCGGACCCTCGCGCCGGGCGGCAATCACCACCCTCGCCCCCAGCTCACCAAAGGCCAGGGCCAGCGCCCGACCAATCCCCGTCCCCCCGCCGGTGATCACGACGACCGTTCCCGCAAATAGCCCCGCGCGAAACACACTCATCGCGATCCCCCCACCTTGCAACCCTTCAGCAGTTGGCCAGAAAACACTTCGCCTCCGAGGCCTTGCTCACGCTCTCCGCAATGCTCTCGGTCAGGTACTCCACCGACCCTTTCACATCCTTATCCACCCCCACCGGGTCGAGCACTTCCTCCCAGGCAAACTGATGCTCCTCCGCACAGCCCGACCACAAAGAGTATCCCCAGCGGTCCGGCGAATACCCGCGCCAGAGCGCCACATAAAGGTGCTCCGACTCGCAGAAGAGGTGGTTGTTCGGATCCTCCAACGCCCGATCGACAAAGACCTGCGAGCTAAAGGTCAACCCCTCATGCTCGGTGAACTTCTCGGCCAGAGAATGCGCGATCGTCTCCAACACCTCCGGCGCCATTGGCCCGGGCTCAGGCTGCTTCATCCCCACATCCTGAAACGTCACGGTCCGGAACACAAAGTCTCCCCCCGTCAACGTCAAATAGTAGGGCGAATAATAATGCTTTCGCTCCTCAACCTCGCCAGAGGTCGCCGCCCCGGTCGGCTCCTCCTGGTCCGGCTCCGCTCCCTGCGCCTGAGCCTCCACCCCCTGCACACCCGGGTCAGCGGCCGGCTCCCCTTTGCACCCCGCAAACGCAGCCAGACCGGCCACAATCATCAGCCCAACCGTCAACACACCCTGTCGTTTTGCATCTCTTCTCAAACCCTTCTCCCTGCGCTCCGCTTCGAGCGCCCTGCTTACGCGCCGGTCTCCCCGACCTCAGAGGTGGTCGAGAATCCTGTAACCGGTCGCCTTCATCTCAGCGCGCAGCTCTTCGATATGCTCGACACCACGCGTCTCTAACTTTAGCTCCACATTGGTCATACCTAAAGGGGCCCCGTCGGCGAAGGTGCGATTATGATGAATCTCCAGCACATTCGCCCGCAGTCGAGCGATCTGCCCGAGCACCTGCGCCAGCGCCCCTGGCGTATCGGCCAACTGCAAATCCAGCCGATATATTCTCCCCGACGCCGCAAGCCCCCGCTCGATGATGCGCGCGATCACGTTCACATCGATGTTCCCGCCACTGATAATCGCACAAACCCGGCGCCCCTCCACGTTGGGAATCTTTCTGGCAGTAAGCGCCGCAATCGTTGCCGCGGCCGCACCCTCCACCACCATCTTCTCCTGCTCCAACAGCACGAGAATGGCACTGGCGACCTCCTCCTCACTCACCGTCACCACATCATCGAGGTAGTGGGAGAGCGTCGAAAACGCCAGATCACCAACCCGTCGTACCGCGATCCCATCGCAGATCGTGGTCGCCGGCGGCAGCTCAACAACCGACTTCTTCGCAATCGAGGCCTTCATGCCGGCCAGCACTTCCGCCTCGACACCGATCACCCGAACCTTGGGATTGGTCTCCTTGATGGCAATGGCTATCCCCGAGGCTAGCCCACCGCCACCGATCGGCACCACAACCGTGTCGATATACGGATTCTGCTCCAGCAACTCCAGGCCCACGGTCCCCTGGCCGGCGATGATGGCAGGGTCATCAAAAGGATGGATGAAGATGCGCCCTTCAGCCTCCGCAAGCTCCATCGCATGCGCATACGCCGCATCAAAATTTGTGCCGTGAAGCACCACCTGCCCGCCAAATCCCCGCGTACGCGAGATCTTCACCAGCGGCGTCCCCTCCGGCATCACAATCTTAGAGTCGATGCCAAAAGTCGTCGCATACAGGGCCACGGCCTGAGCGTGATTTCCCGCAGAAGCCGCAATGATCCCCCGTTTCTTCTCCTCGTCGCTGAGCTGCAGCAACTTATTGCAGGCCCCTCGCTCCTTAAAACTACCGGTACGCAGCATATTCTCCAGCTTCAGGTAGAGCTTACACCCGAACTGCGCGCTGAACGCCTCGCTGTGCGCACACGGAGAGTTAGGAATATAGCTGCGCACCCGCGCCCGGGCAGCCTCAACCTCCGAAAAACTCACCAGCCGACCGCCTTCCGTAGTCTCATCACCCATCGCACGCTCCTGCTGTTTAGATACGCCGCCTCAGACCACTCCCGGCCGAAGCATACTCAGCTCAATCTGCCCCGACCAGCCACGATCGATGACGCGGCGCGTAAGCATCAGCCCGCTCTCCCCCCAATCCCCACCGCTCTCCCCTGACCAAAAAACAAAAAAAAACCGCCCCGCTCTACTTACGCAGAACGGGGCGGGCTTTTTAAATAAAGGGTTGGCAGCGACCTACTCTCCCACGACCTCTCGGTCGCAGTACCATCGGCGCTGGAGAGCTTAACTTCCGAGTT